>CALELW010000121.1 GCA_937902905.1 uncultured Clostridium sp.
TCCAAAGATTAAACAGATTATGATTGACCCAGCTAAGATTGGTGAAGTTGTTGGTCAGAGAGGTAAGACAATCAACGCATTGATTGAGCGTACCGGTGTTAAAATCGACATTACCGATGATGGTGCTGTTTCTGTTTGTGGAACAGATAAAGAGGCAATGGACGAAGCACTTCGTCTCATCGAAATCATCGTAACTGATTTTGAAAAAGGTCAGATTCTTGAGGGAACTGTTGTAAGCATTAAAGACTTTGGTGCTTTCATCGAGTTTGCTCCTGGCAAAGAAGGAATGGTTCACATCTCAAACATTGCAAAACGCCGCATCAATCACGTTGAGGACGAGCTTACACTTGGCGATAAAGTGAAAGTTGTCTGCCTTGGCAAAGATAAAATGGGACGTATCAGCTTTAGTATTAAGGATGTTCCGGAAGAATAAGATAAGAAATATTAGGTATTGTGAGCTGCAAGCTGGTGAAAGCCGGCTTGTGGCTTTTTTGTTGTGTGTTTACTATTGATGAGGGGCAAGTGCTATATATATGCGTAGATATAAAGGTGCGACTCGATTGATTTTTGATATTTTCGAAAATTGAAACAACGCTTTTCTTGATTATTACAAGAAAGAGTGGCTTTTTTTGTGTTAAAATTGAATTGATTTGTTGTTTTTTGGCAAAAAAGCAACGTTTTTTATGTCGATTGTTGTTAAGCGTTGCAGCCGACTCAAAAAATTCTTTTGGTTATGCAACGCTTTTGGAGAGAAGATGAGGTTTGCGTTGTTTTTGAAAAAAATACAAAGCCAAATGGACGGAATTGTGATATAATTGTTAGGTACAATTTTTGTTTTATTATTATTGAGTTAGAGGAGAATGTATTAAGATGAGGAGTCGAAAGAAAAGGATAGCGGTTTTTCTTGTGGCTGCATTTATTATGCAATTAGCATATCCATGTGGAAATACCGAGAGAGCAAAGGTGAAAGCAACAGATTCTAGATGTTTTTACGAAAATAATTTACATAGTAATGAAATGTCACCATTTACTGTTGATTTGTCGGAAGAAAATACGGTAGCAACAGGGGGAGCGATAAAGATTATTAAGCCAAAAGAATTTTTATTGCCAAGTAAAGTTGCTCAATATCAATACATCAAATTCAATTATGAAATAAAATTTAAGGATGAAACTACAAAATGGGAGGAATTAAAAAAGAATAATTTACCTGAAGAAGCATGGTATTTTCACACTGTAGAATGTACTTTTGCTTATTGTAATGTAGAAGGAAAATGGGCAAATGGTATTTTATATAGTGAGTGGATAAATAAGTCAGAACAATTAGTTCCGATTGTGGAAGAAGATTTACCACCTGATTGGTCAGTTACTGAACCGTGTTGTTTTTTTGTACAGATACACAATTGTGACGATGGTTCATGGCCTTTGCAAGTAGAATCAGTTGAAATTAAATCAATTCAACTGATTCCATATAAAAATGAAAATACGCCGGTTCCAACAGCGGAACCAGTATATGATGATCCTATAACAATTAGGCCACAAATTGTTGATAACGCTATTGTGGCTGGGCAAGATTTTTCCTTAGATTTAACATCATGTCAAACTAAAATTACAAACAGTTATGATTATGAAATAGATTTATCCAATGTGGTGCAAAACAAAAAATATAATGTAGATAGTTATTCGGAAATAAGCGTGCATTATAAAATTAATGCTGAACAACTAAATGAGTTGTCAAATGAATATGAGGATCATAAAAACTATATTTGCAGATTTTTAACTTTTGATGGTCCTTATGGAATACATGCTTGGCTGAAAAGACCATGTGCCAAAATGACCAATGAGGAGAACCAAGTGAATTTTCTTCTAGAACAGCATGATGATATAGAGAAAGTCCCTAATATAAAAATTAGAGCAATGAATAGCCAGTTTGGATGGCCAAAGGAGATAAAAAGCATTATAATTACTGGAATAGATTTTATTGCTAAAAAGAACACGGTAACTCCAACAGCCACAGTTACGCCAACTATTAAACCAACAGCAACAGCTACACCAACTATAAAACCAACTATCGGTACAACACAGATAAAAAGTTCAAATTTACCGTCAAGTACGCCGGCTATATCTGTTCCGCAAAATGTAACAAATCTTAAGCTAAAAGCGGGAAAGAAAAAGCAGATTAAGATTTCTTGGAATAACCAAAAGCAGGCTGATGGTTATGAGATTTACCGTTCAACAAAAAAGAACAAGGGCTACCAAAAGATAGCAGATGGTTTCAAGAATAAATGCAGTTTTACAGATTCAAAAATAAAGTATGCAAAAAACTATTATTATAAAGTGCGTGCTTATTGCATAAGCGGGAAAAATTATCAGTATGGTGTTTTTTCGGATGTAAAGAAACTGATGTTGAAACGAAAAGCACCGGCATTTAAGCTAAAAAGGAAAATAACAACGGATGGAATCCATTATATAAGTATTCGGTTAAAATCAAGTTCTGACCCATATTTGCAAATGTGGGTTCGGTTTGGAAAAAAGAAATACAAGAAAATTCCTTTATCCAAACATAAGATTAAGAAGAATACTACATTAAACTTTAAGTATACACCCGGAAAAGGAAAGATAAGTTTTCGGATTCGAAGCTATCGGGTGCAAAACAAAAAAAGAGTGTACAGTAAGAGTAAAACAAAAAGGATTTAGCAAACAATGGGATACGAATTAACAAAAGGAACAAAACTAAATAATCGTTATGTGATTGAGTGTACACTTGGCAGTGGTGGCTTTGGAACAACCTACAAGGCAATGGACACTTTAATTGATGTTCCGGTGGCAATTAAAGAGTATGAAAACAGCAGTGAAAAAGACCAGAAAGTAGCACAGCGTGAAGTAAAGATGGCTGCCCGCTTTTATGCACTGGATGGAATTGCTTCTGCCCGTGACTTTTTTGTTGTTGATTCGATTTCATATATTGTAATGGAATATGTTGAGGGCGAGAGCCTGAAAAAACATGTTAGAAATTATGGGACGATGAAGGGAGAAGATATCATTACAAAATTAAAACCTGTGATAGAATCTCTCTGTGTGATACATAAAGAAAGAATTATTCACCGTGATATCAGCCCGGATAATTTAATGGTGACAAAAAGTGGAAGTATTCAGCTTATTGATTTTGGTGAGGCAAGAAATTTTGAAGAACAGAGAAATAAGGAATTAACACTTGTTTATAAGCGTGGATATGCACCAATTGAGCAGTGCAGGCAGCGAGGAAAACAAGGAGCGTTTACAGATGTTTATTCGCTGTGTGCGACCATATATTTTGCGGTTACCGGAATTGACCCAGATGATTCGGTTGAGCGAATGATTGCGGACCATATGAAACCACTGCATGAATTTTATGGTACAGGATTGAGTGAGCATGAAATTCACGTGATTGAGCGAGGGCTTTCCGTTGATGCGAAAGACCGGTTCCAAACAATGGATGAATTGTTTGAAATGCTGTATGAGAAAAAAGATTTATCAGAATTTTCGGGCAAAGCAAATGCTGATAAAGAAAATACAACACATCATCCTTTTAATACGGCTCATATTATGCGTGAAATCGATACTTTTTATGATAGGAAAAAAGAGCGCAAAAAAGGAAGAACTGCTTCAAAAATATTTATAACTGGCTTGATTGTGGTTCTGCTTGTGGTCGTTATTTCTGTCTTTCAAAATAAATCGGAAATAAACAAAAGACCAGTGGTGGCTGCCCCTCAAACAACAATGCCGGCAACAAGTGTACCAACGCCAACAGCAACACCATTTACTGTTACAATTGAAAATTATGTCGGGTTAGAAAAAAAGGCGGCAATAGAAAATCTGAAGAAATTAAAAGACGAAGGTTTGACCGTGCGTTTCCAAACAAAATACAGCAAAAAGGCGAAGGGTACGGTGATTGCACAAAGTATTCCGGCTGGCAAAACGTATTCCGATGTGTCGAAAAAAACGCTGCGGCTTACGATTAGCAAAGGAAAGAAAAAAACTGTTGCTACGCCGAGACTAACAGTTACGCCAAAACCGGTGCCAAAGAAAAAGAAATCAAAAGTTAAATTTAATGGTGACTTAGATTCACTGTCATAACAGGAGAACATAATGGAAGAGGAAGAAAAGAGACGTATTTTTCATGAAATGATGCAAAAGTGGTTTATGAAATGCGACCGTTTCATGATTGAAAAATGGAAAACAACCGAAAAACCACTCAGTCCAGTAATTGAGGATGAGGTTAGGCAAAATGCTTATCATAACTTTTATGATAAAGTGTCAAAGGCAAAAATCGCCTCACGTCCAACCATTCAAAAATGGTTTGGTATTCATGGACAGTCGATGCCAAAAAGAGAACAGATTATTCATCTGGCATTTGTCTGTCGGTTTTCAGTGGATGAAACAAGAGAATATTTTATGTATGCCATTTCTGAACATGATTTTCAAGTGAATGATTATCACGAGATGATTGCTTTGTACGGTTTGGAAAATCATATGACTTATGAGCAGTATGAGGAGATGGTTGCTTATTTTGAACAATACAGCGATTGGAATGTGCCTATTCGGCAGACGGCACATACGGACGAGATTTTAAAGCGTTATGAGCCGGTAAAAAATCTTGACACGAAAGAATTTCTTGTGTGGATACGAAAAAACGAAGCATTATTTAAAGGCTACAGCATGACAACATATCAAAATTATATGGCATTGTTAGAGAAAGCACTGGCTTTTTTTAGAAAGGATATCAAACAGTGTTTGTTTACTGCTTTAGAAGATGCCGGATTTTTTTCGTGGCTGAAAAACAATGACATCAAGGAAGAGGACTACGGAAAAGAAATACGGCGTTTTATAAAGAATCAGACCCGGTTGGTAAAAAGTCCGTTATCCAAAGAAAAAGTGAAAGAAATTCAATTTTTGACGAAGATGGCATATAGTCCGCTTCGCCGTGTCTCGGATTTGATTGTAGAAATTTATGATGGTATTCATTTTCCACATACACGGTTTGGAGATATGAAGCGGAATTTGCTGCAAAAAGAAATTGGTGCAGTGGATGCGAAATACATTTCTGATATTAGTTCAATTGCTAAGCAAAAAGAAAAAGAAATGCGGCTTTTGCAGGCGTATACCAAGTGCCGAACCGGTAAGACGGATGACGAAACAAAATTACAGGAATTGGAGAAAGAAATTCGTAAGCAGCGCCAGCGCACGCACAACATACGTCGTGCAGATTTGCTTGTCCTAATTCATTATGTGGTTTTGAAGCAGTCAGGAGAAGAATCACCGGAAGTCGTGAAAAAGGAATTTGTAGCGATGGCAGACAGCATACTGAATTTATGTGGTATGCGTCTGATGGACGAAAAATATCCATTAGATTATTTACTGTTACAGTGCTTTGGAAGTGTTGATGTGTATACATTGACGGATGTTTTGGAATAGATGTGAGATAGGAAAGACGGCGGTGAGCCGTCTTTTTTTGAGTGCAAAAAAAAGAAAGGGGAATGGACAGGGAAGTGGTATGATAAATGTGTACATAATGTTGACATTAAATAACATGAAGTGAGGAGGGAAATTATGTTATGTCCAAAATGTAACAAAGAAATACTGGACAATGAAACTTTCTGCAATTACTGCGGAAAAGAAATTGCTAAGAAAGAGTCGAATAAACTGTTTTTCGTTGTAATAGCCATTGTTATTGTTTTAGTAATGTCAGTTGCTGTTTTTTTTGGATACCGTCGTTTTAATCACAGAACCCTTGATTTTTCATCTATTGAAATTGTGCGCTACTTGAATAAGTCTTCACTTTCACTTCACATGGATGATATAACTGACAAGGGAATTGTGGTAGAGCCTTCTTATGGTAATACAACAGTAACCACATGGATAGATGATTCCGGGGAAGAAGATTCAAACAAATGCATTTCCTTTAGTTCTGACCGTAATGCAAAGAAATATTGTGAAGATTCTGAACCATCTTCTTATCGTTTACAATATGGTAATATTGTACTTGAATTATCTTCTAAAATAAAAGACGATACTTTTTCGGATTATAAAAATGAAATGGCAGACTTAGAAAAAAACAAGGATAGCGAATACACAAAAAAGAGGATGATACAAAATCAGCCAAGTTCTTTTGCTGATTTTGACCCTTTTATGAAAAAAGTTGAAGAAACAGCTGCTATGCTTACGAAATATTGTACATTCGAGGAACAAACCATTGATTATATTTCAAATGATGGCATCTATAAAAATTTATATTATTTTAACGGAGGGTCGTATACTGAAAGAGCAAGTATGTTTGTTGAATATAATGAAGGTAACAAAATAACTGAAATTTTTGTATCAGGCGGTTTGGGAGAAAACGTCAACACATATGTGGCTGCTGTAACCACCGTGTTTCATGCACTTAATATCAATGAAAATGATGGTAGGTCAATTGTTTCTCATTTATTTGACAAAGAGTATGAGATTACTATTGATGATTACTCTATCCGTACACATTGTGATGAAGATGGTCATTACCCTTATATGGTTATAGAAAAAGCCTCAAAATGATAAGTGTTTTAAGTGCTTTTTGGATTGTAACTTCAAAGTGTGAGTTTTGTCATTAGCTATTAATTAATATAGGTAATTGCGAAACTCGCGATGCTCGTTCGCAATCTTGAACCCAAACAAGGA
>CALELW010000122.1 GCA_937902905.1 uncultured Clostridium sp.
ACTGGTCTGCACTTGGTAACACATTGTGGATTTCGCTTTTGGTAAGTATTTTGCAGATTATTTCCTGTACTTTGGTAGGATATGGTTTTGCAAGATATAAATTCCCATTGAAGAATCTTTGGTTTGCAATGGTGGTGCTTGTAATCGTAATTCCACCTTCAACCATTCAGTCTTCCCTGTACTTGAATTTCCGTTATTTTGATATTCTCGGAATATTCAGCCTGATAACGGGGCAGCCGCTGAACTTACTGGATTCTTTTGCACCATACGCATTTATGTGTCTTGGGTGTATGGGATTGAAAAATGGTTTGTACATTTACATGCTTCGTCAGTTCTTCCGTGGTATTCCGAAAGAATTGGAAGAGGCTGCTTATGTAGATGGATGTGGAAAGGTAAAAACATTCGTGCGCATTATGCTGCCGGATGCAAAACCAATGATTACTTCTTGTTTCCTGTTCTCCTTTGTATGGCAGTGGACGGATAGTTTTTATTCAGGAATGTTCCTTCCAAACTATTCGATTCTGGCAAACAAAGTGGCTCGTTTGTCGGAGGTGCTGAACTCTTATGTGAAAGCAACCACAGGTCTTGATAAAGCGTCAACCGCTTATGCATCCGCCATGATTGGTACAGGTACATTGTTGGTAATTATTCCTTTGATTATTGTATATTTATTTGCACAGAAAGGCTTCGTAGAAAGTTTGAGCCAGTCTGGTATCAAGATGTAATAAAAACAATTTGCCCCATATGGCATCTGCTTGTTTTGGCAGGTGTCAGAGGGCAGTAATGACTTTGGTTATCACCGGAATTTCCCGGTATAGCAATATATTATATAATAAGGAGGCAAAACAAAATGAAAGCAAGCATGCAGAAGCTGATTGCGATGGGTCTTTGTGTTGTTCTTGCAGTAGGTTCTCTTACTGGATGTGGCGGTTCTTTCAATGATGCAGGCAGTGCATCAGGCGATGGCGCAAAAACATCTTCATCTACAAACAAGAAAACATTTAGTGACCTTGGTGGCATGGATATCACGGTAGGTGACTGGTATACTTCCAAAGATACCCTTGCAGACAGAACCGACGAGTTTGGTAAAAAGCAGAATGAGTACTGGAAGAGTATTCAGGAGAAGTACAATTTCAAAATCACTCGTGATTCTGTTTATTCCTATACAGATGCAAAATCAGATTATGTAAATGACGTTATGGCAAGTAGTCCAAAATACGAACTTTACTATCTGTATCAGGAATTTGTTTCTGAGCCTTTGATGAAAGGCTTGATGTATGATTTGTCAACTCTTCCGGAGTTCAATTTCGATGAAGAAAAATGGAATCCAACAGTTAAAGAGTTGATGAGCATTGGTGATGGTATCTGGGGTATGAGCCCAGACAGTGAACCACGTGGTGGTATTTTCTACAACAAACGTCTCTTCAAGGAAGCTGGTATTCCAGAAGATGAGCCATATGATTTGCAGAAAAACAATCAGTGGACATGGGACAAGTTTGAAGAGTATTGTAAGAAACTTACAAAAGATACCGATGGTGATGGTAAAACAGACCAGTATGCTATGGCAAGTTTCTCAAAATACTATCTGCCAATGTGTGCAGCTAACAACAATGCAACATTTGTATCCCGTGATAAAGACGGTAAATACGTTGATGCAATTACATCCAAAGAGTTCAAAGATGCTATGAACTGGGGTGTTGACTTGATTAAGAAAGGTTATATTAAGCCTAAACCATCAGAAAACGTAGCATGGGATTGGTATAAAGCTGCATTCCGTGATGGTGAAGCTGCTATGCAGACTGCCGAAGTTTATGAGATTAGTGCTTTTGCTGATATGGAAGATGACTGGGGATTCGTAATGTTCCCATACAATCAGGATCAGAAAGATGCTACAAACAAGACGGTACCAAATGACAACATTGTTGTTATGCCGAGTTGCTTCGATCAGGAAAAAGCTGAGAAGATTGCATTCGCTTATGACCAGTATACAGAGCCAGTGGACGGATACAGCGCTCATGACCAGATTCTTGAGCAGTACTACCCACAGTTCAGAGATGACCGTGCAGTAGATGAAACAATTGGTATGATGTTGGAGGAAAAACATAAATCTACTTCTTATCTGCCAATGATTAGTGAAATTGACTATGGTGATTTCTGTTATCCTGTATATGCGCTTGCAACAACACCTGCTAAGAAAATTGAAGAACTTTCAACCAAATGGGATACGAAGATCAGCAAAGTTAATGCTGAGTATGACAAGTTTGCAAAAGAGCATACAAAATAATAACAAAAAGAAACAGGTAATTTAGTTTCATGGGGCTGTTCAGAATAAGCGGAAGGTTTGTTTTGCACAGCCCTTTCTTAAAAAATTAGAATAGAAAATTAGGGATTTTTAAATTCTTTGATAAAGATACAAAACTTGCAGAATATGAGGAGAAACAGATGGATTATAGCAAATGCTGGCTGGATTATCAGCCCATGGATACAATTGAAAAAGAATGGCTGACATATTTTCAATCCTGCGAGGGAGAAATCGTAGAAAGTGCTGTCAGCGAATACAAACTTGCTATGGAAAATATGGCAGGGAAAGTTCCTCAGGCAGTAACAAAAGAAGAGGCAGGCGTGGTATTTTCCGTGGATTCATCCATAAAAGAGGGAAAAGACGGATATATTATCACAAAGGAGGAGAGACAGTATCAGATTACCGGTGAGTCGGAGAGTGGACTGTTATATGGTGTTTTCCATTTCCTTCGCTTAATTCGGACCAAACAAACGAATTGTCTTCCGATTCATAATACACCGGAAATGCCGCTTCGTATGATGAATCACTGGGATAACATGGATGGCAGCATTGAGAGAGGATATTCCGGCGAATCCTTTTTCTACAAGGATTATAAAATTTTATGGAATGACCGCATTGTACAGTATGTGAGAATGATGGCATCAATCGGTATCAATGCGATTGTAATCAATAACGTCAATGTTCACGAGAATGAGACTTATCTGATTACGGACCGTTATTTGCAGCAGGTAAAACAATATGCCGACTTGTTTGCAAAATATGGTATTAAATTGTATACAAGTGTAAATTTTGCCGCACCGATGGAATTAGATAATTTTACAGACTGCGACCCGCTAAATCCTTTGGTGGCAGACTGGTGGAAAAAGACTGTGGCACATGTGTATGAAGTGATTCCAAACTTCGGCGGCTTTTTGGTAAAGGCAGATTCCGAGGGAAGACCGGGACCATTTACGTATGGCAGAACGCATGCGGATGGTGCGAATATGTTAGGAAGGGCACTTGCTCCGTATGGCGGAATTTTAGTATGGCGCTGCTTTGTATACAATTGCGGGCAGGACTGGCGTGATAAAAAGACAGACCGTGCCAGAGCGGCGTATGACAACTTTATAGAATTAGATGGAAAATTTGATGACAATGTTATTTTACAGATAAAAAACGGACCAATGGATTTTCAAGTTCGTGAGCCGGTTTCACCGTTATTTGGCGGCTTGAAAAAGACCAACATGATTTTGGAAGTAGAGATTGCACAGGAATACACCGGACAGCAAATTGATTTGTGTTATCTGCTCCCGATGTGGCGTGAAATTCTAGACTTTGATACGTATGCTGTGGGTGAGGGGGCAACCGTGCAGAAAATTGTGGATGGCTCAGTTTACGGGCATCATTTGTGCGGTATGGCAGCGGTTATTAACACCGGTAATGACTTTAACTGGACCGGAAATGATTTGGCAGCGGCAAACACTTACGGTTATGGAAGACTGGCAATGAATCCGTCCGAAGATTCGGCGGTTATTGCAAAAGAATGGGCAGAACTTACTCTTCCTTATTCGCTTTCTGATGGTGTTGTTTCGATGCTTATGAAGTCATGGTCCACATATGAAAAGTATACGTCTCCACTTGGTATTGGCTGGATGGTGACACCGCATTATCATTACGGACCGGATATTGATGGATACGAGTATGACCGCTGGGGAACTTATCACAGAGCGGATAGAAATGGTCTTGGTGTTGACCGTACACCAAATGGTACCGGCTATACAACCCAGTATAATGAGCCGTGGTGCACAAAGTATGCGGATAAAAAACAGTGCCCGCAGGAACTTTTGTTATTTTTCCATTATGTCCGCTATGATGAAGTGTTAGCTTCAGGTAAAACACTGATTCAGCATATATATGACACTCATTTTGAGGGTGTTAATGAAGTGGAAGAAATGATTGTCAGTTGGAAGGCATGGAAAGAGCAGATGGCGGAGGATGTCTACGAGAGAGTTCTTTCACGCATGGAGAGCCAGCTTTCTAATGCAATCGAATGGAGAGACCGCGTAAATACATATTTTTACAGGAAGAGTGGAGTAAAAGATGCACTTTCCCGAAAAATATATGAATAGAATGATTTAGACAAGGTCATTCGTAACATACTAAGAAAGTAAAATAAAAAGAAAAGAGGTTATTGATTATGGACATGACATTAAGATGGTATGGAGAAGGAAACGACAGTGTGACACTGGACCAGATTCGCCAGATTCCCGGTGTGACCGGTGTAATTACAGCACTTCATGATATTCCTGCAGGTGAAGCATGGACGTATGAGGACGTGATGAAAAGAAAACAGGAAGTAGAAGCAAAAGGTTTGAAGTTAGTTGGTGTGGAAAGTATCAATGTTCACGAGGATATTAAAATTGGTCTTCCGACAAGAGATGAATTGATTGAAAACTACTGTAAATCATTGGAAGCTATTGGAAAGGCAGATATTCATCTTGTATGTTATAACTTTATGCCGGTCTTTGACTGGACACGTACAGATTTGGCAATGCCTTTGGAAGATGGTTCTACAGCACTTGCTTATGATTCATCCATTATTGACGGTATTGATGCCAGCGAGATGTTTGACCGCATTGAAAAAGCAAGTGGCGGCTTTGTAATGCCTGGCTGGGAGCCAAACCGCCGCGATGAGATTATGGACTTGTTTGAGAAATACAAAGATGTTGATGCAGACAAACTGCGTGAGAACTATAAATATTTCTTGGATGGTATCATTCCTACCTGTGAGAAATACAAAATTAAAATGGCAGTTCATCCGGACGATCCGGCTTGGGATGTATTCGGACTTCCACGTATTGTAACATGCGAAGAGGATCTTTTGAAAATTGCCGATATGAATCCAAGTATTTACAACGGATTTACACTTTGCACCGGTTCGCTTGGAAGTAATTTGAACAACGATCTGCCAAAGATTATCCGCAATCCGAAAATTGCAGAGAGAATTCATTTTGCTCATCTGAGAAACATCAAGTATGAGAACAAAGATTTGTTCCATGAAGTATCTCATTTGTCAAGCGATGGAAATCTTGATATGTATGAAATTGTAAAAGCATTGATTGATACCGGATTTGACGGATGTATTCGTCCGGACCATGGACGCATGATCTGGGGCGAGCAGGCAAGACCTGGATATGGTTTGTATGACCGCGCTCTTGGTGTCGCTTATCTGAATGGTTTGTGGGAAGCAATTCATAAAAATAAATAAGAGGTGACTAGGCATGAAATTATTAGATTTACAAAATGGCGAGACAAAAGTCTGGGAGGAGAAAGGATATCTTCTTCCTAAGTATGACAGAGAAGAATTAAAGAAGAAAACAAAGGAAAACCCGACATGGGTTCACTTTGGTGCTGGTAATATTTTCCGTGCATTTCCGGCTGCAAAATTACAGGATTTGCTGAATTTAGGAGAATATGACCGCGGTGTTGTTGTGGCAGAGAGCTTTGACCATGAGATTATTACAAAGGCATACAAACCATATGATGGATTGAGTTTGTCGGTTGTGTTAAAAGCAGAGGGAACCATTGAGAAACACGTGGTTGGAAGCGTAACGGAATCGTTAGTTGCTGACCCGGTGGCACCAAAAGATTATGCACGTCTTACCGAGATTTTTGAAAATCCTTCTCTTCAGATGGTGACATTTACCATTACGGAAAAAGGATATTCATTAGTCAATGGTAAAGGAGAAAAACTGCCGGGTGTAGAAGATGGTTTTTCGGCAGGCCCGGGAAATCAGAGTCATCTGATGGGACGTATTGCCTCTTTGTGCTACGCACGTTTTGTTAAAAATGGAGCACCGCTTGCCCTTGTCAGCACCGATAACTGTTCTCATAATGGAGACAAGTTAAAGGCTGGTGTTATGGCATATGTAGATGCTTGGAAACAGGCAGGAAAAGTGAATGATGATTTTGTCTCTTATATGGAAGAGAAAGTATCCTTCCCATGGTCGATGATTGATAAAATCACGCCAAGACCGGATGAAAAAGTAAAAGAAATGCTTGAAAAAGATGGTTTTGAGGATACTGACTTGATTATTACAAGCCGCAATACGTATACAGCTCCGTTTGTAAATTCAGAGGAAACCGGTTATCTTGTTATTGAAGATAACTTCCCGAATGGACGTCCACCATTGGAAAAAGCAGGCATTGTATTTACAGACCGTGAAACAGTGGATAAAGTAGAAAAAATGAAAGTTTGTACCTGCTTGAATCCGCTGCATACAGCACTTGCTATTTATGGCTGTATGTTAGGACATACTTCCATTCATGATGAGATGGAAGATAAAGAACTTTCTCAGTTAATTCAGAAGATGTGCTATGAGGAAGCAATGCCGGTTGTTGTAAATCCGGGTGTTATTGATCCGAAAGAATTTGCAAACGCAGTATTGACAAAGCGTCTGCCAAATCCATTTATGCCGGATACACCACAGCGAATTGCCTGTGATACGTCACAAAAACTGCCAATCCGCTTTGGTGAGACAATCAAGTTCTATGAGAGCAGAGAAGACTTGGATACAAAGAGTCTTACGTTAATTCCACTTGTATTAGCAGGCTGGTGCCGCTATCTGATGGGAATCGATGATGAAGGAAACGCTTTTGAACAGAGTCCGGATCCTCGTTTGGATGAAGTGAAAGCTCATGTCACCGGTATTTCCTTTGGCGATACGGATGTACATGATAAATTGCAGCCGATTTTGAGCGATGCATCAATTTTTGCCGTAGACCTCTATTCGGTTTCTCTTGGTGAGAAAGTGGAGAAGATGTTTGTGGAATTGATTGCCGGAAAAGGTGCAATCCGCAGCACATTAAAGAAGTATGTAGACTAAAATAACGTATCGTTTTAAGATATGAAAAAAGAAGTTCAATTTGCAAGAGACTTTAACACGAAGTGTTATCGAATCTCAAATCAAATTGAACTTCTTTATTTTACGCCTCTAAGTGATTTTTCATGATTTTCAGGGCGTTTTTTTCCAGCCGTGAGACCTGTGCCTGGGAGATATGGATTTCGTTTGCCACCTCCATTTGAGTTTTTCCTTCCAGATAGCGGAGTTTTATAATGTGGTTTTCCCGTTCCGGCAGATGGCTCAATGCGTCTTTTAAGGAGAGATGTTCGACCCAGTTGGATTCCTTGTTTTTTTTGTCACTGATTTGGTCCATGACATACAACGTATCCCCGCCTTCGGAGTAGACCGGTTCATATAGTGAGACCGGACTTTGGATGGCATCCAGCGCAAAAACAATATCTTCCGGTGGAACATCAATCATTTTTGAAATTTCTTCTAAGGTTGGTTCTGTTTCCTGTTTTTTCATCAGTGCTTCTTTGGCATAAATGGCTTTGTAGGCTGTGTCGCGGAGAGAGCGGCTGACACGAATCGCATTGTTGTCGCGAAGATAGCGCCGAACCTCGCCAATAATCATCGGAACTGCATAGGTTGAAAATTTTACATCCTGTGTGACGTCAAAATTATCAATTGCCTTCATTAAACCAATGCATCCAATCTGAAATAAATCATCTACATTTTCATTACTGTTATTAAACCTCTGGATGATGCTTAACACGAGACGGAGATTCCCGTGGATGTAAGCTTCACGTGCCTTTTTATCCCCCTTTTTTATTTTATCGAACAGTGTTTTTTTTTCTTCATTTGACAGGAGTGGGAGTTTGCTTGTATTAATGCCGCAGATTTCAACCTTGTAGTGTGCCATGATAAGTCCTCCATTTTGTCCATTGATTTCCTTTCTTTTATCATGAACAGATGAAACACAAATTATGCGCTTATCACATATAATATTTTAGAAAAAGAAGGAGAATTTTTATGCGGATTTGTGATTTGAGAGAGAAGGAAGTCATTAATATTTGCGATGGCGAGAGACTTGGTTTTGTAGAGGATGTCGAGTTTGATTTGTGCACCGGAAAAATTACGCATATTATTATTCCGGGTCCCTGCAAATTTTTTGGTGTGCTGGGCAGAGAAGAAGAGTACGTCATTGAAATATGTCATATCTGCAAAATCGGAACGGATTTGATTCTTGTGGAGGTAAATAAAGAACGAGTCACAAAAAAATGTGGAAGCTAGTCTTTACTTCATGCGAAAAATTCGATATACTTACAGTAGTGAAAAGAAGGAGAGAAGACTATGAAATGTCCATTTTGTGCAGAAGAAAATACGAAAGTAATTGATTCGAGACCGGCCGATGACAATAATTCGATTCGACGCCGTCGTCAGTGTGAAAAATGTGGAAAGCGTTTTACAACTTATGAGAAGTTAGAGACGATTCCTCTTGTTGTCATAAAGAAAGACCAGATGAGAGAGCCGTATGACCGCTCGAAAATTGAGCGTGGCGTATTCCGCTCATGTATTAAGCGTCCGATTTCAGTTGACCAGATTAATGAACTGGTAGATTCCGTGGAAAGTGCGGTATTTAATCTCGGGGAAAAGGAAGTTGAGAGCAAAAAAATCGGAGAAATTCTGATGGACAAGCTTCAGCAGTTAGATCCGGTTGCCTATGTTCGGTTTGCTTCGGTATACCGTGAGTTTAAAGATGTAAATACGTTTATGGATGAAATCAAAAAATTGTTGGAAAAGCAGCAAAAGAACTAAAAAAAGACTTGCGTCCTCCTAACCTGTGTGTTACGATATACTTGGTTCATTCCTCAGGTTAGGAGGAATTTATGTTTAGTCAATCGTTTGGCGCGGATGTCTATGGTACAAAAGCCAGAGTAATCCGCATTGAGGCAGATGTCAGTGATGGTCTGCCCGTTTTTGATATGGTGGGTTTTTTAGCCTCTGCCGTGAAGGAGGCGAGAGAGCGCGTGCGGATTGCCGTGCGCCAGATGGGGATTCGGTTTCCCGCAAAACGCATTACGGTGAATCTATCGCCTGCGAATGTAAGAAAGGAAGGCACAACGTTTGACCTTCCAATCGCTATTTGTCTGTTGACCGCATTCGGTCATTTATCCAAAGAATGTATCAAAGATACGATGTTTATCGGGGAACTTGGTTTAGATGGTTCCGTACAGAGTGTAAATGGTGTATTAGCCATGGTTTTAGAAGGAAAGAAGCAGGGACTTCGTCAGTTTCTTGTGCCAAAAGGAAATGTAAAAGAAGCTGCCGTATTAGAGGGAATTTCTCTTTATGGGGTGGAAAGCCTTTCGGAAGCACTGCGTTTTCTGCGGGGAGAAATTGTTTTAAAGAAAGTGTATATTCCTTTTGAAAAGTGGGATGAGTCACAGGAAGAAGGACTTGACTTTTCGGATATCAAAGGACAGGAAATGATGAAGCATGCGGCGGAAGTTGCGGTGAGCGGAAGGCATAATCTTTTGATGATTGGACCACCGGGAAGCGGGAAGACGATGCTTGCGAAAAGGCTTCCGACCATTCTGCCGCCGATGACGTTAGAAGAAAGTGTGGAAGTGACGAGATTATACAGTGTGTGTGGACTTTTAGGGGAACATGCGTCTGTGATAAAAAAACGACCGTTTCGTGCGCCACATCACACAACGACGGCAACAGCTCTTACCGGAGGCGGCAGGATTCCGATGCCGGGGGAGATTACATTGGCATCAAAAGGAATTTTGTTTTTGGATGAACTTCCGGAATTTTCAAGGAGTGCCCTAGAGGTGCTCAGACAGCCGTTAGAGGAACAGAAAGTGACGATTGCACGTGTTGGGAGTAGTTATGAGTATCCATCGGACTGCTCGTTTGTGGCGGCGATGAACAAGCATACTCCAGTAAGAATACATATGTTCGATTAGGGGTTTATCGTTATAATTTTTGAAGTGGCTTGATTACTGGGAACCTTGGTATTTTTACTTTGGATTCAAAATTTATGTGACATGAAATATTTCAGATATAATCTTTCAAACGAAACAATGGGGCATGGTATTTGAAACCCCTTTAACGGTAGTTTTATGTAGTCGTTAAATTGTTTTGTTGCGTTAAATCATATAATGCTTGACTTTTTTGGATTTATGATACTTACTTGTAGTACATCAAATTTCAGAAAGGATGATAGCAGTGGAGCGTTTGGACGCAGAGGTGCAGTATCGTACTGCAAAATGGATTTTTACAAACATGATGTTTGCCGGGAAACTAACCTTGGAA
>CALELW010000123.1 GCA_937902905.1 uncultured Clostridium sp.
TTTGCAAAAACTGTGGTTACATCATTCAAAAAATGGATTTTTCTAATTTGGATGACCATTGTTTTCGTGATAGTGACAATGACTTAGAGAATCCGTTGAAATGGAATGAATCGGGTGCAAACAAATAAGTCTGATGAGACAAGTATCGCTTACAAGATTATTCGCGGTCAGACTATTTTAAGTTTTTGGAGGAATTAGGGAGAGTCAAATATATGTGTACAATGGAATGGAAAGAAGTTGAACCAGAACAAAGTGATTGGAAAAAACAAATAAACATAGTTGCTTATTATGGCAGTGTCACCATTGGAAGCATTGTTTACTGCGGTGACGGGATAGGATGGCAGTCCGTGATTGATGGTCACATGGATTTCATGCAGGCAAAATCCTTGGAGGATGCAAAAATGGAAATGATTGATATACTGAACAATCATTGTACCGAACAGATTAACTATTATGAGGAACTGCGAGAAAGCATTGAAGAATTAGAATTTAAGAGAGGAAGATAAGATGAAATATACTATTGAAACAACAGAAAATGGTGTAAATGAAACATTAGAGGTAGATGGAAACTTATATAAAAAAGAGTGGGAGAGAGAAGAAAATGGTCTTTTTAGATGTAAACAAAAAAACTTTGCAGACCAAATGGAAAATGATGGATACGATAACGAACCGTTGCTTGAAAAAGTTGATGAGGTTTTTGACAGCTTCCTTGCTAGTTCCGTTGACGATATAAGAGACTACTTGGATTAATAAAACCAACCTATTTCTATTTTGAAATAGCTGAAATTTAGAATTTAGTGGAGGTACGAGTATGGATTTTTTGGCAAATTTGGACAGTGAAACATTAAAGGCAGAATTATTAGCGTTTTTAGAACTTGGAGATGATGAATTTGATATATCATCAATGGGCGAATTTGCAGAACAGTTTGTAGATTTTATCAAAGATGATTTATCTTATGCGGATTAATCGGAGAAAATATTAAATGATGTTAGACAATAATCTTAAATCAATATGGAATTGCAGAAATAATATCATGTGGTTTCCGTTTACAAATAATGCTATCTATGAATATTATTACGCAGAAGACAAAACATATCTGATTCGGAATATGAAAACAGATATATTGTCAATTGTCGTTGCATCAAATCCCTACGATGCACTAGCAAAATTATTAAATTGAACTATATTTTGGAAGCGGATTGACAATAACGAATGGATTGTTGGAAGTCTAATTGTTGATAAACAGCAGGATATTGAATTTGGAAGGAGAACATATGAGCGAGCGACCGAAAATTACAAAGGAACTTTCGGAGGCATTGGAAAGATATATAAATCCTAAAAATGATACAAGAATCTATATGGCGAAAGAAGTCACGTTTGATTATGCAACAGGACATACAATCAGAGTGGATTATATGAGATTTAAGCCTGTGAATAATACAGTCTCCGGTATCGAAAAGGGAGATTTTTACTGCTATGAAATCAAATCTTCTGTTGAAGATTTTCATTCGGGACATGGCTTAAACTTTATTGGAGATTACAATTATCTTGTAATGCCAGAGGAAGTATATGAGGCGGTATCAAAAGAAATTCCGCATTTTGTCGGCGTGATTGTACCAACAGAAAGTAGTTTGTGTAATAATTGGAGAGAGCTGATAGTAGTTAAGAATGCGAAACGCAGAAACAGAGAAAAAGCATTGCCGGAAATGCTTTTTATGATGTTCCGTTCCGCATCGAGAGACAGGTATAAGTCGTCTAAACAGGATACTTAAAAAAGGTTGAGCCGTATAGATGGCGCTCCATTTATAAAAACGATAAAAACTACCAGAAAAAAATTGCGAATGTTATGTCCAAACACCTATGGATTTTAAAACCGGAAAATATCATACGGTTTGTTTTTAGTAAAAAAGAATACAAATTCATCCTTGGGGAAAATGATATAACTGGGGAAATCAAATACTGGCAAAATGCGGAATATATGGGTATAGACCAAATTATTTAAGAAAGGAACTAAAATCATGACTATAGACAGCTATGATTGGGATGAACTTTATGCAAAAGCAAATGCGTTTGTTTCCCAATACATTCCGGTTGCAACAGTTAATACTAACTGTAAAAGCTTCGTCAATAATCGCCCAAGAGTAGACATATCGTTTAAAGCTAAAGGAAATACGAAATACATCAGGTTAATTGACGAAATGCAATGTATCAGAAAATTAAAAGGCACAAATAGCAAAACCGGAAGAATTATAAATGCCGAAATAATTTTTGCCACAGACGGCTCATTGGAGGTATCGAGATGAATAAACGGATAAAAGAGAAATTACGCAAACAATTTGAAAATTGTGATTTGACTAGAAGAAAGAGTTGCATTTATTGTGGAAACTGGGGATTTGGATGCGCAAATGGTCATCCGGGAGTATTTCCCGGTGATAAATCTGATTACTTGAATTCTTGCAAAGAAAAGTTTGAAGTATGTGAATTTTTTAAAAATCAGTTAAAGAGGGAAGGGTTATCACTGTCTGGATGGACATTAGATGAAATTCCAGCCCTGCATACTTATGCTTTTTATAATATAAGAAATCATAAGGACATAGAAATTACGTATAATGCAGAAAATGAATGCTTTGAAATCTATTCTATAGATTATCTAAGGAAATATTCTAAAGATTATAATGCACACAAACATGATACATTAAAAGAAGCGTTATGTACACCGTGGCAACATCAAAACTACATTATGCCTCTGGTAAAAAGCGATAACAACAAGAAAAAGAGACGGAATCGAACAATTCAAACACAAAGGTACAAGGAAGAAAAAATTGCAATAAAAAAGGAGATGCAACACTTTGAAACATACAATTGTTGACTTGTACTTTGTGTAAAAAAATTGCAATATATAGAAAAAAAAGCAAATTAAGCTATTTAAGGAGGAACAAATTTATGAGATATGCAATAGTAAGCGATAAAAATATTGAAAATTTAGATGTTGGCGATAAAGTTTCATTGTTTGGGAAAATAGGAACGGTTGCCGTTGATTCCGGGGCTTATGGAATCTATTTTAAGGATGGAGTACCGTGGGAATTGATTAAAAGCAAGATTCCAGAAATTGTAAAGGATGAGAAAATCAGAAATGAACGAACTCCTAACTTTTGTTATTGTGACAGGTTTGTTTCATTTTTCGAATTAATCTGGAATTTTAACTGTACAATAGAGGATGTTTGCGATGTTGTCGAAAAGCTTCCAATCGGTACATGTCATATTTGTGGCAGTCCAGTATTTTAAAAGAAAGAGGAAAAAAATAATGAAAAAAACTAAAATCCAAACGCTTCTTGATAAAGTGGAAAAAATTAATTGCGACATGGACTGTGATACCATGGAATTAAATGAAGCATATGCGGAACTTGGAAAAGCAGTCTATGTTGAATCGCTTAAGAAAGAAGAATGTGATATACATATTCAGAATCCA
>CALELW010000124.1 GCA_937902905.1 uncultured Clostridium sp.
AAGATGTCATTTGGAAACACTTTTTGGATTCTGCTCTAATTATGAAAGATTCTTTATGGAATGGAAGACATAAAGTATTCGACGTTGGAACTGGTGCCGGTTTTCCGGGAATTGTGTTGGCTATTTTGAATCCGGAAAGTGAATTTGTTTTGCTTGATTCTTTAAACAAAAGAGTAGAATTTTTAAAACAGGTTTGTACTAAACTGAAAATCAACAATGTTACGGCAATTCACGGAAGAGCGGAAACTTATGGACAAAATGAAATGTATCGTAATCAATTTGATTTTGTTGTTTCACGCGCAGTAGCAGAACTTCCGATTCTTATGGAATACTGTATTCCGTTTGCTAAGGTTAATGGTTATTTTGTTTCTTATAAAGGAAAGAAGCAGGAAGAAGAAGTGAAACTTGCAGAAAATGCTTTTCATGAATTATCGGCTAAGTTTGACCACTTGGACAAGTTTTCTTTAAGAGATAAAGAAGAAAGATGTTTGTTGTTTATCAAAAAAGAAGAGAAGACAAATAGCAAGTATCCAAGAAAAGAAGGTAAACCAAAGAAAAAACCTTTATAGAAATGTTTCACGTGAAACATTTCACGGATAGGATTCACAGATGTTTCACGTGAAACATGAAAAAATATATAGCCAAACATTATATGAAATGATATAATGTTCTGTAGGATTGCGTGAGCGATAGTAAAGATATAAGTTTTATGAATGGAGAAAGATAAGTATGAGCGAAATTATGGCGATTGCAAATCAGAAGGGTGGAGTTGGTAAAACGACAACAACGATAAATTTATCCGCTGCCCTTGCTGAACAAGGAAAAAAAGTTCTTATTATCGATATGGACCCACAGGGAAATACATCAAGTGGACTTGGTATTGATAAGGATGAATTAGAAACAACAGTGTATCAGTTGATGATTGGAGATAATTCATTTGATGAATGTGTTCAGAAAGATGTATTTGAAAATTTGGATGTTTTAGCGGCTAACGTAAATTTGGCCGGTATCGAAATTGAGACAATGGATATGGAGGACAGAAACTATATTCTTCGCGATATTATTTCGGAGGTAGAAGATAGATACGATTTTATTATCATTGATTGTCCACCTTCTTTAAATACATTGACAATTAACTCTATGACGACAGCAGATTCGGTACTGGTTCCAATTCAGTGTGAATACTACGCATTGGAGGGATTGAGCCAGCTTATTTATACAATCAATCTTGTAAAAGACCGATTGAATCCAAAACTTACGATTAATGGTGTTGTATTTACGATGTATGATGGAAGAACGAATTTGTCCATGCAGGTAATTGAAAATGTTAGAAACAATTTGAATCAGACAATTTATGATACAATTATTCCGCGAGGTGTTCGTCTGGCAGAAGCACCAAGCCACGGACTTCCAATCACACAGTATGATAACCGCTCAACCGGAGCAAAGGCATATATGGCACTTGCAAAGGAAGTAATTGAAAGGAGTGCAAAATAACTATGGCAGTCAAGAGAACAGGTTTGGGTAAAGGACTGGATTCCATGATTCCTCCGAAAGCAACGCAAAGAGCTGTAAAAGAGGAAAAGAATACGGTTTCAAAAACCGGAGAAACAATTTTGAAAATTAATGAAGTGGAGCCAAATAAAAAGCAGCCACGTAAATTTTTCAATGAAGAAGCATTACAGGAATTAAGCGATTCCATTAAGCAGCACGGAATTGTTCAGCCACTGGTAGTTGCAAAA
The DNA here is from genome assembly GCA_937902905.1 of uncultured Clostridium sp. GTDB lineage: Bacteria > Bacillota > Clostridia > Lachnospirales > Lachnospiraceae > Eubacterium_F. Next base: position 1,743 of record CALELW010000124.1, read on the forward strand.
AAAGATGATTATTTTGAAATTATTGCCGGCGAGAGAAGATGGCGTGCGGCAAAATTAGCGGGATTAAAGGAAGTTCCGGTTGTTATTAAAGATTATTCACCGCAGGAAATTATGGAAGTTGCGCTGATTGAAAATATTCAGCGTGAGGACTTGAATCCGGTGGAAGAAGCAAAAGCATATCAAAATTTGATTAAAGAATACAATTTGAAGCAGGAAGAAGTGGCAGAGAGAGTTTCTAAGAGCCGTTCTGCTATTACTAATTCACTTCGTCTGTTAAAATTGAGTGATGATGTGCTGACACTTTTAATGGAAGAAGAAATTTCGAGTGGACATGCCAGAGCACTGCTTGGTCTGGAAGATAGCGAAAAACAGCTTGAAATTGCCGAAAAGATTGCAAAAGATCACCTCAGCGTAAGAGAAGTTGAGAAATTAGTGAAAAATATCAATCAGCCGGCGAAAAAAGCAAAGAAAAAAGAACTTTCCAATGACTTTTTGTACCATGATATGGAAGAAAAAATGAAGTTGAAGACGGGAACAAAGGTAAGAATCAATCGAAAGTCCGAGAATAAAGGTAAAATTGAAATTGAGTATTATTCACAGGACGACTTAGAAAAGATTTTAGGATACTTCAAATAAAAGAACATATGTTCGTAAGGAGGAAAAAGATGTTTCAGTTTAGTGATTATGGATTAAGTGTTGATGTTATTTTACTGGGTGCGATTGCAGCAATCCTGATTTTATTGATTCTTTGCCTTATTTTAATAGGAAAGAACAGCTCACTGAGAAAACGATATGATGAGTTTATGCGTGATTCCGACGGTAAAAGTCTAGAAGAAGCATTTCAGAAGAAATTTGTCAATATGGATTATATTAATGGTAAAATTAAAGAAGTCGATGAGCATTTGGCTGTAATTGATGAAAACCTTTTGAAAACTTATCAGAAGGTAGGCGTGGTAAAATATGATGCGTTTAAAGAAGTTGGCGGAACTTTGAGTTTTGTACTTACTCTTTTGACAAAAGAAAACGATGGATTCATTATGAATTCGATGCACAGTAACAAAGAGGGATGTTACATTTATATTAAGGAAGTAAAATCCGGAGAAGTGTTTGTAACATTGTCGGAAGAAGAACGTCAGTCTTTGGAACAGGCAATGACTGCTGAATAAAGAAAAATGAGGGCAAAAAAAAGCCCTCACCCAGCAGTTGCAGGTCTGCCAAACAAGGACTCGGGAGTACGCCATTGGGGGCTCGAACCCCAGACACCCTGATTAAGAGTCAGGTGCTCTACCAACTGAGCTAATGGCGCTTTATCAATCACACAAGGAATATTATATAATATTCTTTTTCAAAATGCAAGCAATAATTTAAAAAAATTGTATAAACTTGGAGGGATATATGGAGAAAAAAAACAAATGCCTGGAAATTTTGAAAACATTAGTGTCGAATATGTGGTATATTGTAGCTTTGGTTGCTATTATTGCCATTATCTTTTTGATGATTGCTAACTGGGGAATTGTGTTAGCAGTTATTGGAAAATTTCTTACTATTTTAATGCCATTTATATTGGGATTCTTTTTTGCCTGCTTTATTAATCCGCTCGTAAAAAGAGTTCGTTCGCTGTTAAATCGAATGAAACCGGGTAAAGGGGCGAAAATTAAGAAAGCATTTAGTGTAATCATCAGTTATGTCGTTGTAATTGGCGTAATCACCGTTTTACTCATTTATATTATTCCTCAGATTAAGGAGAGTATTGGTGAACTTGGAAAAACAATCCAGGACGGATATCAGTATATGATTACACATCAGAAGGAATTAAATGAAAAAATTCCGTTTATCGGACTTGGTGGAGGGATTGAATACATCAAAGAATTTGCATATAAGAAGATTATGAGCAATGGCTCCGAGATTCTTCCTTATGTTTATCATGTTTCATCTTCCTTGCTGACGACGTCATATAATGTATTGATGGGACTTGTAATTTCCATTTACATTATTTTAGATATGAAAAAGTTAAAAAGAAGTGCAAGAAAAGTTGTATATGCCTTGTCTCCGAGAAAGAAAGAGCAGGAAGTTTGGGAGACAATGAAACAGTGCAGCCACATTTTTAATGGATTTTTGATTGGAAAAATGATTGATTCCCTGATTATCGGAATTCTCTGTCTGATTGCGATGTCCATTTTGAAACTGCCGTATGCGCTGCTTCTCAGTCTGATTGTATGTATTACTAATATGATACCTTACTTCGGACCGATTATTGGTGCAATTCCGGGTGTTATGATTTATCTGTTTATCGATATTCGTTATGCCCTTATCTTTGCTCTTATGATTTTGATTTTGCAGCAGTTTGACGGTCTGTATCTTGGACCAAAAATTTTGGGTGACCAGACGGGAATTAAGCCTCTTTGGGTTATTTTTGGAATTACAGTTGGCGGTGCTTATTTTGGTGTGATGGGAATGTTCCTTGGTGTACCGGTAGTAGCCGTGATTATGTATCTTTTGCAACTGTTTTTGGATAAAAAGCTGAAAAAGAAAAATATCTCAACCTTTGATTCCAAGTAATCGTTTGATTTCCTCAATGGAGCAGAGGATGCAGAGTATCTTTTTTGAGCATTTTCCGTGATTTAGTTTTTGACATAATATACGTTTAAAACAGGACATAAAAATAGAACCTTTTTCTTTATTCTATGAAAAAGGTTCTATTTTGTTACCAACTAATTAACGGGAAAGAACAAACCGGCAGATTGGTTTTCCTTCTGCGACAAATTTGCTTTCGTACTCAGTCATAATGTTGCCCTCTAAAAATTCACTGTGATGCAAATCATAAGTCAATTCTTTAATATTCCAGATTGGCGAATTTTCGGCTGTTTCCACTGAAAAATCAAATAAATCCCGATTATCGGTTTTAAACTGGATATAACCATTTGGATTTAAAATTGTATGATAAAGATTCAAAAATCCCTCGCTTGTTAGGCGGCGTTTTGCGTGGCGGTCTTTTGGCCATGGATCGGAAAAATTTAAATAAATCCGGTCTACTTCATGTTCGGCAAAAATATCAGCCAGATATTTTGCATCAAATCGCAGAAAATACAAATTTGGCTTTTCCTCTGCGGTTTGTTTTTCTAAAGCACGGTATAAAACACTCGAATACATTTCAATTCCGATATAGTTGATATCCGGATTTTCAGAAGCTAATGTATGAATAAATTGTCCTTTTCCCATGCCGATTTCAATGTGCAGGGGATGATTATTGTGAAACAACTCTAACCATTTTCCTTTGTAATCTTCCGGATTTTGAACGACATAGGGACTTGCCGCAATCACTTCTTTTGAACCTTTAATATTTCGTAAACGCATAGTAATCCTCCATATAGTAAACATTTAAATCATAGCATCATAGTACCATAAATCGAAATTATGTCAAATAAGATGTTGGAAAAATTGGTAAAATCGTGTATGATAGAAGTAATAGTATGATTTTTGGAGGCATGAGATGAAAAAAAGATATGCGGCACTTATTTTTTGTGCAATTGGACTTTTATTAGGAAGCGTTACTTCAGAAGCGAAAAAGAAACCATCGGTTACCGCAGAATCCGCGATTGTAATGGATGTTCAGTCGGGCGCAATTTTATATGAAAAAAATATAGACAAGCGTGAGTATCCGGCGAGTATTACGAAAGTAATGACGGCTCTTGTTGCCATTGAAAATTCGTCGTTGTCGGAGACGGTTACTTATTCAAGAAATGCCGTGACAAATTTGGAGTCGGGTGCTTCTAATATTGAAATTCAGCCGGGCGAAAAATTGTCAATGGAAGACAGTTTATATGCCATTCTTCTTATGTCAGCGAACGAAGCTTGTAATGGCGTAGCGGAGCACGTCGCAGGAAGCATTGATAATTTTGTTGCGATGATGAACCAGAAGGCAAAAGAACTCGGATGTACGGGAACTCATTTTGCAAATGCAAACGGTTTGTGGATGTCAAATCATTATACGACGGCACACGACATGGCGTTGATTTCACAGGAAGCTTATAAAAATCCTACGTTTGCAAAAATTACCGGAACAAAACGTTATATCATTAATAAAACAAAAAAACATGCAAAACGTTATCTTTATAATCATCATGGTATGCTTTATCCAAGTACATTTACCCAATATTTGTATGAATACTGCGTCGGTGGCAAAACAGGATATACATCAAAGTGTCGTTATACGCTTGTAACTTATGCAAAGAAAAATGGAACAACATTAGTTTCCGTTATCATGCGGGCACCAAATTCTCCTTGGACGGCGCCGGATGCCAACGAGTATACCGATACAACAAGGATTTTGAATTACTGTTTTGAAAATTACAAACGCTATGAAATTGGAACAACGACAGATAATACAGTAAATACAAGTGATTTGTTTACCAAATACAGTTCCTATTATAACCAGCAGTCGGGTCCTCTGTCCGTGGAACAGGGAGCCGGAGTTATGCTGCCAAAGGGTGTTACTTTGGACAAGGCACAGAAAAAAGTAATTTATTATGACACACCACAGCAGGTTAGTGCAACAAAGAAAGTAATTGGAAAAATTACATATACTTATAATGGAAAAGAAGCGGGAGGCGCTGAGATTTACTATGAAAATGCGAAAAATCCGACCTTAAATGACAGTATTGATATGTCTGAATGGTTTGTGGATGCGGTAGAAAAAGCGAATGAAGCACCTTTTCCATGGAAAAAAGTATTAACGGTTGGAATTGTTGTGGTTGCTGTTCTTGCGATTGCCATTTTGATTTTGTGGTGGATGAGAACACATAAAGAACAGCGAACACGCCGCAATCGATACAAAAGAGGAAAGAAAAATCGAAATATCAATGAAAGAGGATACTATTATCACAAAAAGTAGATAGCAAAATAATATTATGGAGGCATCATGAGAAAGACAAAAATTATTTGCACACTTGGTCCGGCAACTGACCGGGATGGTATTTTGGAACAATGTATCGAAAGTGGTATGAATGTGGCACGCCTGAATTTTTCACATGGCAGCCATGAAGAACAGCAAAAAAGAATTGACAAGCTGTATGAATTAAGAAGGAAATATCAAAAGCCAATTGCAGCTTTGTTAGATACCAAAGGTCCGGAAATTAGACTTGGTGATTTCAAAGATGGCAAAGTAAATTTGAAGCAGGGACAGAAGTTTTCTCTTGTAACAAATGAAGTATTGGGAGATGAGACGAAGGCATATGTCACATACAAACAGCTTCCGGAAGATGTAGAGCCGGGAACCCGTATTTTGATGGATGACGGGCTGGTGGAAATGATTGTTGAGGCGGTTGACGAAACACAGATTGACTGTGTGGTTGTCGGCGACTGTGAATTGAAAAACCACAAAGGTGTTAATGTGCCGGGACTTCATTTGAATATGCCATACATGAGTGAAAAGGATAAAAGCGATATTATCTTTGGAATCAATAATCACGTAGATTTTATTGCGGCTTCTTTTGTGCGCACAGTAAAAGATATTGAAGATATCCGTGCTTTTCTGCATGAAAATGGTGGCGACGGAATTCATATTATTGCGAAAATCGAAAACCGCGAGGGCGTTGAAAATATTGATGGAATTATTGCAGCGTCGGACGGCATTATGGTTGCGCGTGGTGATATGGGTGTGGAACTGCCGGAAGAAGAAGTTCCTATTTTGCAGAAAATGATTATCGGAAAAGTATACGAAGCAGGCAAGCAGGTAATTACAGCAACACAGATGCTGGATTCGATGATGAAAAATCCAAGACCGACAAGAGCGGAAGTTGCCGATGTGGCAAATGCAATTTACGATGGCACAAGTGCTATTATGCTTTCAGGTGAAACTGCTGCCGGAAAATATCCGGTGGAATCGGTTCAGACGATGGTGCGGATTGCGAATCGCACGGAAGCGGACATTGATTATGAAAAACGTTTTTATCATCGTGGCCGCCACGAAAAACCGGATGTCACAGAGGCTGTTTGTCATGCAACCTGCACAACGGCTTATGATTTGAATGCTTCTGCCATTGTAGCGGTGACAAAATCCGGAAGAACTGCACGAATGATTTCCAGATACCGCCCGGCATGTCCGGTTCTCGGTGGAACGACATCGAAGAGAGTCTGGCGTCAGATGGCAATGTCGTGGGGCGTATATCCGATATTACTGGATGAGAAAACAGATGTATTTGCTTTGTTTGACCATGCGGTAGATAAAGGAAAATGTTCCGGACTTTTGAAATCGGGTGATTTGGCGGTGATTACATCGGGTGTTCCAATCGGAATATCCGGAACGACAAATATGCTTAAGGTTGTGAATGTAGAATAAAACGAACGGGGATTTGCGTAGGATTTTAGGGTTTGCGAATGGGGATTTGCGCAGAATTACGGTTTACACGAACGGGGATTTGCGTTATACTTTTCATAGAAAGGTGGATTTATATATGGACAAGACCGTTTTTAAACGAAAAATATATGATGAAATACTTGAATGGAAAGAGAAACGAAGCGACAAATATGCTCTATTAATAAAAGGTGCAAGACGCGTTGGAAAGTCAACAATTGCCGAAGAATTTGCAAAGAAAGAGTTTAAATCTTATATTCTTATTGATTTTGCGCATACAAGTAAAGCAATTATAGAATTATTTGATGATACGTATGACTTAGACTTTTTCTTTTTGCAGCTACAGCAGTTAACAGGAATCAGGTTGTATGAAAATGAATCAGTAATTATATTTGATGAAGTTCAGCTTCTTCCAAAAGCGAGACAGGCAATTAAGTATCTTGTAGCAGACGGGAGATATAAATATATTGAAACGGGGTCATTATTATCCATAAAAAAGAATACAAAGGATATACTGATTCCAAGTGAAGAGCATAAGATATCAATGTATCCTATGGATTTCGAAGAATTTTTATGGGCAATAGATGATGAAGTGACTGCTGAAACAATTAAATTGCTTTTGAGGAATAAAAAGTCTGCGGGAAATACAATGCATAGAAATCTGATGCGAATATTTAGATTGTATATGCTTATCGGAGGAATGCCGCAAGCAATCGAAACATATATAGAAAAAAATAATTTACAGTTGGTTGATGAAGTTAAAAGAGAAATAGTAGATTTGTATGAAGAAGATTTTGTTAAGATAGATGGAACGGGCCTTGCTGGAGATATCTATGATGCAATACCTGCAAATCTTAGTAAAAATGCGTCAAGATATATTTTGTCAAGCGCAAGAGAGGGAACTCGTTTTGAGCAGGTTCGCGAACTAATTCCGGATATGCTTAGTTCTTATACTGTAAATATAGCATATCATGCGAATAACCCAAGTGTAGGAATGGCATTGGAAAAGGATGCAGGACGATATAAACTGTTTACCTCTGATGTTGGTTTGTTTGTGACGCTGGCATTTAAGGATAAAAATTATACGGAGAACATTATTTATAATAAATTACTTTCAGACACATTGGGCACAAATCTTGGATATGTATATGAAAATGTAGTTGCGCAGATGTTGGTAGCGAATGGCAATAGCCTATTTTATTATACAATGGAAAGTGAAACATCAAATCATTTGTATGAAATTGATTTTTTGACTTCGAAAGGAGATAAGATTTGTCCGCTGGAGGTGAAATCAGGAAACTATAGAGGACATAAATCATTGGATGTATTTTGCGATAAGTTCAGTAATCGTGTAAAAGATAAGTATGTAATTCATACAAAGGATTATAAATGGGAAAAAGGTATTCACTATATACCAGTATATATGGTGCCGTTTTTATAGGTAAGTTTTTGATAACAATATTATAAATATAGAAGTAAATGTTTGCCGCTTGCTGATGGTGC
>CALELW010000125.1 GCA_937902905.1 uncultured Clostridium sp.
TGCTGACAAACGTTGGTTTGACATCACCTGCAAGATTATTTCCTTTCCTTTTGTCCTGCTCTACCGCATTTTGAATTTCTGCCTGACATTTTCAAAGGTAATTCTAAATGTGATTTTACTGGTTTTGATTATTGGTGGAATTGCCGGTGGGATTTTGTACGCCAAAATGCTTCCAATGTATCAAGATGCCTGTGAGCAGGCATACGACAAACTGTCAAACCTGAACGAAAACAGTTTTCATATGTTTTCTAACACCGTCATCTACGACAAAGACGGAAAGAAAATTGGTGAAATCGACAGTGGTTCTTATAAATATGTAAAAATCAATAAAATTTCGGAATATATCCAGTATGGATACATAGCAACCGAAGACAAAAAATTTATGGAACACCGTGGCATTGACTTGCAGTCGATTACACGTGCCGGCATTTCTCTCATTACCAATAAAGGAGAAATCACTCAGGGCGGAAGTACCATTACCCAGCAGGTCATCAAAAATAATCTGCTGTCACAAAAGCAGTCTTTCGGAAGAAAATTAACCGAAGTTTTACTTGCTCCGGCACTGGAGCAGAAATACAACAAAGCCGATATTATGGAGTTCTACTGCAATAGTAATTTCTATGGCAACCAGTGTTACGGCGTAGAGACCGCAAGCAAATTTTACTTTGGCTGCTCTGCCAAAGATGTGACACTTGGCCAGGCTGCCATGCTCTGTGGTATTTCCAATAGCCCAAATAATTACAATCCGATTGCGAGCATGAAACTTGCGAAAGAAAAGCAGCTTCAGGTTCTAAATAACATGTTAGAACAGGGTTATATCACAAAAAAACAGTTTAATAAGGCAAAAAATGAAGAAATTACCATTGTTGGTCTGGACACTAGTTCCTCTTCAGAAAATTACATGATGAGTTATGCCATTGACCGGGCAACCATCCAATTGATGAAGGAACACGGTTTTAAATTCCAGTACAACTTTTCTTCCAAAAAAGAGCAGGATGCTTATAACAAAAAATACTCCACGGAATACAGCAAACGCTCAGCAGAAATCCGCGCAGGTGGTTATAAAATATACACTTCGCTGAATCCAAAGATTCAAAAGCGCCTGCAAAAATCCGTATCAAAAACCTTATCGACTTTTACGGAGAAAAGTAAAAAAACGAAAAAATACGCATTGCAGAGTGCGGCCATGTGTATCGACAATGAAACACAATATGTAGTTGCCGTAGTAGGTGGCAGAACGCAGAACGACCAGTATAACCGTGCCTTTCTTTCGAAACGGCAGCCCGGTTCTACCATCAAACCGCTTTTGGATTACGCACCGGCGATTGATAATGGCGTTATCAATGGCTCAACCGTTATTAACGACCACAAGGTCTATTGGGATAACACCAACAAAAAAAGTTACAGTCCAAGTAACAGTGGCGGCGGCTATCACGGAAATGTCACCGTCCGCGAAGGACTTGCGAGAAGTTTAAATACCGTTGCTTTCCAGATTTTCAAAGAAGTCGGTACAGAAACTGCGATGAACTATTTAGATAAACTGCAGTTTTCTTCCCTCTCCTATGCCGATAATCTGGCTCCGGCAGTTTCCTTAGGCGGATTCACTTATGGTGTTACAATTAACGATATATGCCGCGGCTATGCCACACTGGAGAATAATGGTAAAATGAGTTCGCGTACCTGTCTTGTTAAAATTGAACACGAGACAAATGGAACCGTTTACGAGGCACCGGAACTCGAGGACAGTGAAACGGAAGTTTACTCCGCAGACACCTCTTTCATTATGAAAGATATGATGCAGGGTACATTTAATGAATCTTACGGAACCGGTCATGCAGGATATAACAGCAAACAGATTTACGCCGGTAAAACCGGTACGACAAGCAGCAACAAAGATGCCTGGTTCTGCGGTTTTTCGAGTTACTACACAACGGCTGTCTGGATTGGTTACGACACACCGCGCAAAATGCCCGGTATGTACGGAAGCACCTATCCGCTCCGTATCTGGTCAAGTTTTATGAACGGACTTCATAAAAACAAAAAGCAGGCAAACTTTGACCTCCCGGAAACCATTGAACTGCGAAGAGTGTCCGGTGGAAACTTATCTTCCTCGGCAAAGGAAATCAGTTATAATCCGTTAAAACGCTATTACAACCAGCGTCCGGGCGGCTATGACTATTATTCGCAGCAAAACAGCGACAGAAAATCAAACTGGGAAAAAGAATACAAATTATCCGCTTCCAAAAAAGAAGCAGAAAAAGCTGTTGCCTCTTTTGAAAAATACAAAATCAAAGACGTCAAAACCGCTTCTGCTTTTGAGGATGAATATGATAAGGTAAATGCAATTATTGCAAAAATCCCGGATGAATACGAGCAGGGACCTTATAAAGAGCGTGTAGCCACCAAATATAACTCGCTAAAAGATATTGTCAAAAAGAAATGGGAAAAGGCAATTAAAGAAGCAAAAGCCGATGAGGCAGACAAAATACAGAAGCAGCAAAAGATTGATGCGGAAAACGCAGCAACAGAAGCAAACAATACCTTAAAGGCAAATCGTCTAAAAAAAGCTAAATGGTATATTGACGCTTTGAAAAAGAGAAAATACTATAATGCAACAACAAAATCTTTGATTAAAGATGGAAAAGCTGCCATCAAACGGCTGAAAGGATACAGTGAATATGATTCCTATAAAGCCTCCTTTGACAGTGCCGTAAAACGTGCCGAAACACTTCCGACAAAACAGGAAACACCGGACATTGGCGGCACACCATCCGATAACACACCGGTAAATCCGGATAATTACACGGATGCAACCGCTGTACCTACCGAAACACCGGTACCGGCAGCTCCGTAACAATTACTGATTGCCAATAAAAAAGGACTACGATTCATTGCTTTATGATTCGTAGTCCCTTTTATTTTTGTTTTATCTGTTCTGACCAGATTTCAACGAGCCGGTCCAAAGAATAGGCTGCATTTGCCGGACTTGTCGAAGGAAGTCCAATTGCTTTTATTCCAACCTTCTTTTCCTGATACTTCGCGAAAAGTTTTTCCGCCAATTTTCCATTTGCATAGATTTTCCTTATTTTCGAGTATTCTACTATAGTCGTAATATCTGCCGGTACCACATCTTTAATGCTGCTGTCACTCGAACCGGTAATCTTACACTGCCAAACCACGTCATATACTGCGATGTGATTTCTTAACAGCATTTCCTTTTTCTCTTCAATGGAATCCGGTACCTTCTCCTGTACAATGGCCGCTAACACCCTCCAAAAACGGTTCTGTGGATGTCCATAATAAAATCCCTGCTCTCGCGACTTCACGGAAGGAAAACTTCCCAGTATTAAGATTTCCGAATTCTTATCATATACCGGCTCAAATTCATGACGCACCAATTGCTCTTTTTTCACAAAGCATCCTCCTTTACCGCTTTAATTTCCGCTCCCGAAACTCACTCCATCTCTCTTTTAACTGAAGTTTTTTAATCGTCTTATCATATGCATAAATCTTTAACTTCGGAAATGCCCCAAAAAAGCGCAGTTCTCTTTTTTGCAAAAGAACCGAAACTCTGCGGATTTTTACCCATATGCCGTTTTCATCGCTGATGAGTGGCTCCGGAATTTTCTCCGAGAAATTTTCCATAATTTGATTTGCGGAATCATTTAAGTAGGCATGAATGGTTGCCAGATGCTTGTTTAACTGCTTCCAGTTTGCTATGGTTAAGAGCAAATCGGTAATAAACAGCAAAAGAAAAAACACACTCACCAAAAATAAGATACTGTTTTCCATATAAGAAAACAATCGAAACAGTGCCGGCTGCACAAAAAATTTTACCGAAAAGCAGCCAATGCCAAATGCCAGCGCACCGTACAGACAAATCCGCCCATTTAAATGAAATGGGAAATCACTATAATCCCACCACCTCGTGCGAAACATCTTTTCCATCGTATATGAGACAAGATATTCCAATGCACAGCACAAAAGAGCGGACAGAACAAACACCGCTGCCGGATTTTGCACATAATACAGCGCATAATAGCAGCCCAGTGCCCCTGCACCATAAATCGGACACAATGGTCCTAATAAAAATCCCCGGTTAATCAACTGTTTCTCATTATGCAAAGAGCAAACTGTAGACTCCCACAGCCATCCCAAAAAACTATACACAAAAAAACTTAAAACAATCGTACAGCTCCATATTATCATCTGCTTTTTCTCCGTTTTCTTTTTCGTATCCCTTTTATTGTTTCCTCGCTGGCACATATTTTATCTGCTAAGCAGACAATCCATGCCTCCTTTGTCTGTGGTGGTACAATCGTTAATGGAAACATATGCTTGACGATAATATCAGCTTCCCGTTTTGTAATCGGATAATCTCTTTTCGCATTTTTTAGTGATGTATAGGGGTGAGAAAAGCCATGCAGCCGATGTCCGTTGTCCGGATTATGCCAGTCATACAAAAAATAATCATGAAGCAATGCTCCCCGTATCATCGCTTTTCGATTCACGGAAAGATGCAGAAACTCCACGATTCTACAGCTGTATTCCGCAACAGCGATGCAATGGTTAAAAACCGTCACATCGCCGTGCTGGATATAATTTTTATTTTCCTGAATTGGCCCTTCCTGCATCAGAGCAGACAAGTGCTTAACAATCTCTTTTTTGTACCGGCTCATACCTATCACTCACTTATTTCCATTGCAATTTTTCTCTATTCTAACACATCCTTTCAATTCCCACCACATTTTTTTACTCTCGATTTTTAAGAACCTCTGCCGGTGTCATCTTCTTTAATCTGCCAACCAGTACACGATTGATAACAAAATAGCAAATCATAATCAGGGCAAAGACTGCCACATACAGCCATGGCTCAAACGACAAATCCAGTCCGCATGCAATGTTACTTACCAGATATCTTGGGTACATCCAATCCATAATTGCCTTTGATAACGGTATGTTGATAATTGCGGAAACAAGCACTATATAAAAGTTTCCATCCAGATAAAGTTTCCGAATTTCCTTTGTCCGGAATCCAAACACCTTCATTAAGGAAATGGAATATGCGGAGCGGTCAATCATCACTTTCATCATCAAATACATTACGAGGATAAAGATTAACGTGGAAACAATTGTTATGGTAATGACCATATTAACCATCATCTGCATAAATATATCTGCTGATTTCTCAATATCTTCCTTCGTCGTTGTTGCGTATAAACGTCCGGAAGGAATCTTTAAATCTTTGTTTGAAAAAATCGTATTGTAATAATCATCCTGCTCACCAAATAAGTCTCTGGCACTATCAATATCCATAAAGACATAGAACGCCGGCGCATACTGACAAATATCGGTCACTTCAAATGCATACAAGGTATCCGTTTCCTCATCTTTTAATGTGAATTCATCGCCAACAGACAACTCATATTTCTGGGCAAGGGCAGACGAAGCAACTACTTTTCCTTTTCCCTTCTCAACATTAGCATCAAAATACGGATTTCCTTTTTCGATTCCGAGAACCGTAATATCCCAGTTATAGCCGTATATCTGTTTTTTCATCGTCTTAGCAAGTGCCGGACTGCCGCCATCCGGTACCTCTTTTTCCGGGTATTTCAACGTATACATATAATTGTAATTTGTATCGGCAACGTTATTATCACGCACATGAATACAGAGTTCGTAGCAGTCTAAGCTAATCATCATGCAGAGTAACGCAATAAACATACCAACTGCCACCGTAATGCCCGCACGGGATTCTCTCAACATCTGGCGGATACGGAACATTTTCAAAAAGCTCATTTTCCCTAATTGAATCGTCTTCTGCTTTTTCTTTTTTGTCTCATTTCGTATCAGCGAAAGAGCTGTTCTTGAAAGTTTCTTCCGAATCACAATATAATTAACAACACACGCCATAACCGGCGGCATAAATACGCCGTAAAGAATCAAATATACCGGTACTTGAACTGTGATTTCCGGCATAGAGAAGTACGCAAGGCAATCCTGCATCTGCACAGGGATTCCGACCGGACTGATTGCTGCCAAAAATCCAAGGATTCCGGCAAGGGTCGTTACCACCACAGGCAGCATCAGATAATGACGCATCAGTTCGCGTCTGGCTACCCCGAGTGCATACAAAGTTCCAATGATGGAGCTCTCTTTTTCAATGCTATGTACAGTAAAGACAGAAATCACATAGGCAAATAAAATAATCAAAATGACACCAAATACAAGCCCCGCTGAAATATTAATTTGCTGGTCATCCGCTGAAGCACCGATTCTTGGATTATCTTCTGCCGTCACAAAAGACTGCAGATTGGCAAGATTCACATCCATCTCATCGATAAATTCGTCAGCACCATTTTTCAGTTCATCCACACCATCCTGCAATTTAGAAGCACCTTTGCCCGCCTTTTCCACACCGTCCGTATACGATGACAGTCCGTCTTTATACTGTTTAAGGGCATCCAGATTTTCCTTGGCACTCTTCCACGCCATAGCCGTAATCCCCGACTGTGATGTAATCATATGATTCAGCTCATTGGCATAATTATTTTCAGTCAACGATACCGAACTGCCACTTTCCTTTAATGCTTCTTCGGTCTGCTCTAGTGCATTTTCAAATAATTTTTCCGGCACAAGATTCAGTTTGTTTTTATAACGATTGAGTTTTCGAAGTCCATCTGCCAGTTTTTTCGCACCTTTTGACAAATCATCAATTCCATCATCGATATCGGTCACTTTACCACCAGTTCTATCCCAATAATCCTGAAAGAATGAATCCGATATTTCGTCCGCATCCACTTTAAAATCATTCAAAATATCCTTGACGTCGTCAGAAGTTGTCGTGCTTTTGAGACGGTAAGCATACAAATATTCTTCTGACTGAGCTGCCAGATGAGACTGTTTCAGCTTATTGTATGCACGTTCACCGACAAATGCTGTACCAAAGTTTTTGCTGTCTACAATCGTATCTGACATTTTTCGAAATGGCGCATCATAATCCGGTGTTGTCGCGATACCCGTTACCTGAAATTTGATTTTTCCAAGCGTAATCTGACTGCCCACCGTATACTGATGTTCCTCTGCATAACGTCTCTCTAACACAATTTCGTTCTCTTTGTCTGCCAGACGTCCCTCGCGCAGTGCAACCAAATCGATTTTCTGACGATTTTGAAACACACGAATCGTCTCTTTCTGCTTGGCAAAATCCAGATAAAACATCTTTTCCAGTTCCACATCGTGCTCTGCAAGAACTTTTTTATTATCTTTTGATAACGGCACAAAACAAGTAAACTGACCATCTTCCATGTGATTTTTCTCAGCCTGTTCATCCACGCCCCGCACAATCGTTTCTCCGGCACCAACTAAAGAGCCAATCATATACATACAAAGAATAATTAAAAGCCCCAGTGCCAGATAGCGAAAGAGATTTTCTTTTAAATCGCGCAAAACTCTTTTTCTTAAAATTTTCTGCATTTTATAAATCCTCCAACTCTGCTGCCGGTACTCTTGTTTCATTTGTATACGATTTCTTAATCTGTCCATCCTTCAAAAAAATCACACGATGAACCATTTGTTTTATACTATTATTATGAGTTACAATCAACATCGTTGTTCCGTAACGCGCATTGATTTTCTCCAGCAAAATCAAAATTTCCCGTGATGTCTTTGAGTCCAACGCCCCGGTCGGCTCATCACACAATAACAACTTTGGATTTTTCACTAATGCCCTTGCAATTGCACAGCGCTGCTGCTGTCCACCGGAAAGCTGGAACGGGAACTTATTCTGGTGTTCTGTCAATCCCAGAGTATCTAATAGTTCATCCACTGAAAGCGGATTATCTGTCAGAAATTCACACACCTGAATATTTTCTCTTACCGTAAGATTTGGTACAAGGTTATAAAACTGAAAAATAAATCCCAGATTTGCACGGCGGTATTCTAATAAATCTTCCTTTTTCATCCCGAAAATTTCTGTCCCCGCCACTTTTACAGAACCGGAATCCATCGTATCCAGTCCCCCAATACAGTTTAGAAGTGTTGACTTACCAGAGCCTGAAGTCCCCTGAATAACACACATTTCTCCCTGTTCTACCTCTGTAGTAACTCCATTTAATACCTGTACAAAACTACCATCTTCTCCATAACTTTTCTTGACATCTTTGATTTCCAAATACATATTTTTTTCCTTTCCTACATAACATTGTTATGTTGATGTTATTTTAAAAGACCTGTAAAAGGTCTTAAAAATATTACCCACGCACGCCAAACATTCCGTACCAGCCACCAAGCAGATAATTCATCGCCTGCCCGGCAAATGCGAGTGCCTGTTCTTCCTCTTCGATATGCTGAATCATGTAAAGGAACATATCAACTTGATTATGCGACATCCAATGTACAAGCGCATGATGAATCATCGGAATCTGCAATTCGTCACACATCGCCTTTGTCAGCATTAAATTATGCTCATCCATTTCGTCAATAATCAAATCCACTGCATTTTCCATTGAAGAACCGCCGGCTCCATTAATCAAAAGCAGAACTTCCTCCCTGTTCTGATAAAGCTCATGTACCAAAATTTTTGTTAACTCAACCTCACTCGTGTCATCATGTCCGCTGGAGATAACCGATTTTGCTGCTTCATCCGCCTCCATTTCACGATGAGCAGCAATGAGTTTTCGAACACGGATAAGTACATCCGAAACAAGGGAGCAGAATAAGTCATCCTTATCCTGAAAAAAGAAATATAAAGCACCTGTCGTAACGCCAGCTTCTCTACAAATCGCACGCAGTGAAGCTTTTGCATACCCTTTCGCCACAAATTCCTTTTTCGCACATGCTAGCAGCCTCTCTTTTGTTTCACTGTCTTTTTGTTCTTCTGCCATTCTCTTTCCTTTCCTGTTGATACGCAACATAACACTGTTATCTTATCATTGACCCTTATATCTGTCAAGCGTCAATTGCTCCACAAGATTCATTCCCTCACACTGTTTTTTCGCCAATTCTAATGTCTGTCTGTCAGCAAACTGTTCCGGTCTGTGAGCATCCACTCCAAAAATCACCAAATTGCCTGTATTTCGTACAATCTGCCAGAATCGCTCCCCCGGATAATTGCGATGAATTGCCAAACCAAGCAGATTATATTCCAACGGAATATTCATCTGTTTCATTGCTTCGCACAACCGTTTCATTTCTCTTTGATAAATTTTATCAGGACCGGTATAGTATATCAAATCCGGATGTGCCAAATACACATAACGCCCGGACTTTGCTCCCTCGATACACAAATCCACATAACGAATCAATCTGCTTTCATCATCTGCCATGCGCCCACTGTAATTGAAATCACTTTCATAATCAAGAAAATGCTGTCCAAGTATCATATAATCCACCGGGTAATCCTTCAAAAAAGCATCCTGCGCCTCCATTAGTTCCGGCAAATATTCGGATTCAAATCCAATAAAAATTTCAATATCTTTTTCATATTCCTTCCGAAGTTTTTCAAGTGACGCAAAATAACCATCTGTCTCCTGTGGGGTCATCCGGATATTCGACACGTAATCATTTTTATAAATCCACGGACAATGGTCAGAAAATCCCAATGTCCGGAGCCCTGCCAGAATTGCTTCTTCTACATACTCTCTGTCCTCTCCAAACGCATGCTGACACCGTGTTGTGTGTGTATGATAATTTGCTTTCATCGTCAGTTCCTCTCCACTTCTAATTTTTTCTGAATATATTTTTCTGCCATTTCCACAAAATGAAGAACATCCTCATCTGCCTGCTTGCTATATAAAAGCCCATAAGGAATACTGTAATCCCAATTTACCGGAATTGACACAAGTCCCGGATGAACCTCCTGCCAGCACTCAATTGTCAGTAAAACATTTTTTGTTTCCGCACATCGGTTAAAAACGGATAAATCATAAAATTTAGGAGTGTCTTCAATCTGGATTTGCGGATGATTTTTTACTAAATCATTGCGGATAAAATCATTTATCCCGGAATCCCCCTGACTTACCATCATCAATGTTTCCCCATATAAATCCTCTATCTGCAGTTCCTTCCTTGCTGCTAACGGATGCTCCCTTGAAACTGCGACCATTTTCTTATAACGTCCGATTGGAAGAAAATCGCACATAGAAAGCCATGTACGCGAATCACATACACCGATTAAAAAATCAAATTTTTTGCCAAGCTGTTCAATTTCCGACAAAATACCATTGTGGTCATCCTCAAAAGGAACCAAATGCAGCTTATAATCCGGAAAATTGTCATTTACCTGATACCAAAGGTCCATAAATGGTTTTGCCGGATTCAGAAGCGACGTACCAACACAGAATGTTGTATTTTTTGTATGCATCGCTTCTTTCGCTTCCGCTATTGTTTTTTTTGAATAGTTGATAATATATTTTGCCTCTTTATAAATAATCTTTCCTGCCTCTGTAAGCGTTATTCCGGACGGCGTTCTTTCAATCAACTGTACGTCCAATTGTTTTTCTAACGAATTCATCTGCTTCATAATCGCTGTCGGTGAAATAAATAATTGTTCCGCCGCTTTCGTAAAACTTCCACAATCCGCAACGGCAAGAAACGTATCCAACATCGGTTCATACATACTGCTTCCCCCTCGTGCAATAACGATTTCTCTTCGTGTAAACTTTTAGTTGACACAACGATAACATATTGGAAATTCTCTGTCAAGACTCGCCATGTTATACTAAAACCAGAACGAATTTATCAGAGAAAGGAGGATGCTTTATGTCAAACATCTTAATTGCTTACTACTCAAGAGCTGACGAAAATTATGTAAATGGTCAAATGAAAATGCTGCAGACAGGAAACACCGAATGTGCCGCTCAGGTAATTGCCGATACGACCGGTGGAGATATGTTCCACATTGAACAACTCAAACCGTATTCCAAAAATTATAATGACTGCATTCATGAAGCACAGGTTGACCAAAAACAGAACGCAAGACCTGCTCTCACAGAATACCCGAAAAATATCGACTCCTATGACGCAATTTACCTTGGCTACCCAAATTACTGGGGCACCATGCCGATGGCCGTCTTTACTTTTTTGGAACATTTTGATTTTACCGGAAAAACGATTTATCCCTTCTGCACTCATGAAGGAAGCGGCCTTGGCAGCAGCATAAAAGATTTAAAACAGTTATGTCCGTCCGCAGTCATTGCCACAGGACTTGCCATTCATGGCGGCAGTGTTTACCGTCATACAGATGAAATCAAAAGATGGTGTATTGGGACAAAATAAAACCATAAAAATATATGAATGGAGGAAATAAACATGGAAAAAGTAACCGCAGGAAGAGATGCACTTGGCGAATTTGCTCCTAAATTTGCCGAATTAAACGATGATGTATTGTTTGGAGAGGTATGGTCCAGAGAGGACAAACTTTCTGCCAGAGACCGAAGCATCGTAACCGTAACCGCCCTAATGGCAAGCGGTATCCTTGATAGTTCTTTGAAATTTCACCTCGCAAATGCAAAAAAACATGGCGTAACACAGGAAGAAATTGCTGAAATTATCACACACGCCGCTTTTTATGCCGGCTGGCCAAAAGCCTGGGCTGCCTTTAATATGGCAAAAGAAGTCTGGAAAGAAGACTAATTATAAAATCAATATAGGATACTCCACATATTTTTCCCAAAAAATGTGTGGAGTTTTCTTTCTGCCTACTCTCCAATCCCATACTCCTGTAACAATTCTTTCTGGTATTCTGTATCCATGATTGCTTTTTGTATATCTTCCATGCGATTATCTGCCAACAAACAGTGATATAATGTGTTAATTTCCTCGATTCCTTGCGAAATACCTTTCTCTATTCCTCGTTCCTCATACATATCTAACAATACACACATATTGATTCTTCCTCCTTTTCCTTCTGTTG
>CALELW010000126.1 GCA_937902905.1 uncultured Clostridium sp.
CGCGGCCCCAACCTTGGCAAGGTTGTGCTCTACCAACTGAGCCACTCGCGCATTTATCTTGTGTCCATCTCTGCGACAGACACAAGACATATTATACATACTGATACGGTTCTTGTCAATAGCTAATTTCACTTTTTAACAAGTTCCCTATTTCATTCTATTTATGCATTCACAATCTGTCCAAAATCCGGTTTCAGAGAAGCGCCGCCAATCAGTCCGCCATCAATATCCGGTTTTGCCAAAAGTTCTGCAGCATTCTTGGCATTCATAGAACCGCCGTACTGAATACGAATTGCATCCGCGGTAGCTGCATCATAAATCTCGCCAATACATGCACGAATTGCTGCACATACTTCTTCCGCCTGTTCTGCCGTTGCCGTCTCACCTGTTCCGATTGCCCAGATTGGCTCATAAGCAATAACTGCTTTTTTTGCCTGTTCTGCCGTTACATTCTGGAATGCAATTTTAATCTGCATGCGAATCCAGTCCACATAAATGCCCTGTTTTCTCTGAGTGAGTGTCTCACCACAGCAGATAATCGGGGTAATGTCATGTTCAAATGCCTTCAAAACCTTTTTATTTACCGTCTCGTCGGTTTCTGCAAAATACTCTCTGCGCTCCGAATGTCCGATAATAACATATTTAACTCCGGCATCTACAAGCATGTTCGGAGAAATTTCACCGGTATAAGCACCGCTTTCTTCAAAATAAAGGTTTTCTGCCCCAACATTTACATTGCTGCCCTTTACTGCATCGACAACCGGTACAATATCAATTGCCGGTACACAAAATACAACATCAACATCATCATTTTTCACCAAAGGAAGTAATTCGTTTACAAGCGCAACTGCCTCACTTGGTGTTTTATTCATTTTCCAGTTTCCTGCGATAATTCTTCTTCTTGACATAAAAAATCACTCCTTATACAAAATATCTTCTCAATCTGCACATAATGTGTAATTATTGTTTTTTTCTCCAAAAATTTCTGTGGTGGCATATAAAACACCACCACAGAATCAAAATCTTATATTATTATTTGTCGTTTGCTGCTGCAACACCCGGAAGTTCTTTTCCTTCCAAGAACTCAAGGGAAGCACCACCACCGGTAGAAATATGTGTCATCTTGTCACCAAATCCAAGGTTGTTACAAGCAGAAGCACTATCACCACCACCGATAATCGTTGTAGCGTCCGTTAAATCTGCCATTGCCTGAGCAACTGCAATCGTTCCTTTTGCAAAGTTTGGCATTTCAAAACATCCCATCGGTCCGTTCCAAACAACTGTCTTTGCACCTTTGATTGCGTCTGCGAACAATTTACTTGTCTTAGGCCCGATATCCAAACCTTCCATGTCGTCCGGAATACCACCGCGCTCAACAACTTTAAAATTTGCATCGTTTGAGAAATCATCTGCTACTACATTATCTACAGGAATCAAAAGTTTAACACCTTTTTCTTCTGCTTTTTTCTCCATGTCAAGTGCGTACTGTTTGTAATCCTCTTCCAAAAGAGATTTACCAACCGGCTCACCATGAGCAGCCATAAATGTGTATGCCATTCCACCACCGATAATCAAAGTATCTACTTTATCCAAAAGGTTCTCAATTACCGGAATCTTGGAAGAAACTTTGGCACCACCGAGGATTGCAACAAATGGTCTCTCCGGATTATTTACTGCATTTCCAAGGAAATCGATTTCTTTCTGCATCAAGTAACCAACAACAGCTGTATCTACATATTTAGTAACACCTACATTTGAGCAGTGTGCTCTATGAGCAGTACCAAATGCATCGTTTACGAAAACATCAGCCAAAGAAGCAAGTTCTTTGGAGAAATTATCTTCATTCTTTGTCTCTTCTGCACGATAACGTGTATTCTCAAGAAGAATTACGTCGCCATCTTTCATAGCAGCAACTGCTGCTTTTGCATTTTCACCAACTACATTATCATCTGCTGCGAATTTTACTTCCTGTCCCAAAAGCTCAGAAAGACGAACAGCAACCGGTGCTAAAGAAAGTTCCGGTTTCGGCTCTCCTTTTGGCTTACCAAGGTGGGAGCAAAGAATCACTTTACCGCCATCAGCAATCAACTTCTTAATCGTAGGAAGTGCTGCTACCAAACGATTTTCGTCTGTAATTTTACCATCCTGAAGTGGTACATTAAAGTCACAACGTACTAACACGCGCTGACCTTTTACATTAATATCATCTACTGATTTTTTATTTAACATAACAAACCTCCATTTTAATTATTTCTATGAAAAAAGGTCCGGTCCAACCGACCGGACCCTTTTTGGGATCAATTTCAAACCTTGTCCTAAATCAAGACTTATGCTAACTCGCTGAAGTATTTGATTGTACGAACCATCTGGCTTGTGTAAGAGTTCTCGTTATCATACCAAGATACAACCTGTACTTCGTATGTGTCATCGTCAACTTTGCAAACCATTGTCTGAGTTGCATCGAAGAGAGAACCAAATCTCATTCCAACGATATCAGAAGAAACGATTTCGTCTTCATTGTAACCGAAGGATTCGTTAGAAGCTGCTTTCATAGCGGCATTGATACCATCAACTGTGATGTCTTTTCCTTTAACTACAGCTGTCAAAATTGTTGTAGAACCTGTAGGTGTAGGAACACGCTGAGCAGAACCAATCAATTTACCATTCAACTCAGGAATTACAAGACCGATAGCCTTTGCAGCACCTGTGCTGTTAGGAAC
>CALELW010000127.1 GCA_937902905.1 uncultured Clostridium sp.
CATTGGCTGTTATTTAGGAAATAGTGCAGAAGAATTAAATCATAAAGTAGAAGATTTGTCGATTGACAATACCAATGGTACATGGAAGGAAAAAGACATTTATCTGTATCTGCAGAAGGGAATGAATATCTTTGACTTTGATTCTTCTTCAGCGACAACAGCAATTGATAAAGTGCGTATTGAACAGCGTCATAGTGGTGATAATACGACAATTGTAGAAGCAGAAGATTTAGAAAAAACAGGAGCTGTTGAAGTAAAAGAAAATTCATATGCTTCCGGAGGGAAATATATTGCCGGATTTTCGGCAGACAGTAAAAAGGCAAATGCCGTTACGTTGACATATAAGGCTGAAGAAGCAGGAACCTATGCAATTACCGTATACCAGTCAAATGGAGAATTGTTTGGAAATCATTCTTACAATGCTCAGATGGTTGACCGTTATGTAACATTAGAGGTAAATGGAAAAGCTCCAAAGCAGGTTTATTTTAGAAATACTTATTGTGATGAGTCCTTTAAATCCAAGGTAATTACATTGGATTTGCAAAAAGGCGAGAATAAAATTGTAATTTACAATGATGATAAACGTACTTTGCAAAATGGAATTGGCGGCGTAAATGTATGTGAAAACCGTACACCAAATCTGGATAAGTTTGAAATTACGCCACTGCTTGTTGATAGTTCAAAGTCGGAATTAAAAGAAATGGAAGTTCCGGAAAAAGATTTGTCTACACCGAAACCAAAGCCGACAGCAGTGCCAACGGCGGTACCGACAGCGACGCCATCAAATGCGGCAGATGGAAAACAGCCATCAAAACCGGCAGCAAACAGTAATGGAAATCAACTGACATTGAAAAAAGGAGATAAAGTTACAGTAGGAAAAATCACATATCAGATTACGAATGCTGTGAAAAAGGAAGCAGCAGTAGTGAAAGCTGCTAAGGTGAAAAAAGCTGTGATAAAAGCTACTGTAAAGATAAAAGGAGTTAGTTGCAAAGTAACAAAAATTGCAAAAAATGCATTTGCCAAAAACAAGAAGTTAAAACAGGTTGTGATTGGGAAAAATGTAACAACAATTGAGAAAAAAGCATTTTACAAAGACCGTTCCTTAACAAAAATTGTGTTCAAGGGAAGTAAGCTGAAATCGGTTGGTAAGCATGCATTTTCCGGTGTTTCCAAAAAAGTAGTTGTGAAAGCACCGAAAAAGGCGAAGAAAGCAATTTTAAAAAAATGTAAAAAAGGAGGTTTAAAGAGATGAGAAGATGGAAAACGGTAGTTGCAGGTGTATTGACTTTGGCAATGTCACTGACATTTGCGGGAACATCATTTTCAGGGAAAGCAGCTGAGGAATCCGGTAAAAAAGTTGAGACGCCTTCACGCGTGACGGTACATGATCCATCCATTATTAAGGCAGACGGAATGTATTATGTATTTGGCTCTCATATGGCTGATGCGAAGTCGACCAATTTGATTGACTGGAAGCAGATTAATACAGACTGGAATGCAAGAGAGACAAGCGATGCTTGGAAACAGGATTCTATCTATGGTGACGTGTTGAAAAATTATGCAAAGTCCTTTGAATGGGCCGGATATGATGATGGTGACTGCAGTAATGGGCGGCTTGCTATCTGGGCACCGGACGTAATTTATAATCCGTATTATAAATGGAGCGATGGAACTACAGGTGCTTATATGTTATATTATTGTGCATCTTCTACCTGGCGCCGTTCCTGCATCGGATATGCGGTTGCAAAAACAGTAGAGGGACCGTACAGTTATGTGGATACAGTGATTTATTCCGGTTTTTCTAATGTGTCGGGAAAATATGATGGAACTAGTACAAGAGATACCTATTGGGATAATGATTATTTGAATATCCGTAAATTAATCGATAATGGCACCATTGAGGATGTAAGCGAGAATTGGTTTACATCAACCGGTGAATGGAAACATGCCTATGCACCAAACGCGATTGATCCGACTGTGTTTTTTGATAAAGATAATAATATGTATATGGTTTATGGATCATGGTCGGGTGGACTGTTTATGCAGAGCATCAATCGCGAGACAGGTGCCGTGAATTATCCGGGAAAAGATGGTACAGAGGCGGTTTCAGGGAATGTAATTTACCGTTATTTTTGGACAAAAAATGCCGGGGGGAAAGGGCAGTCCGGGGAAGGGCCCTTTATTGTATACGATGAAACAACAGATTATTATTATTTGTATGAATCCTATGGCGGGCTTACCGCAACCGGCGGTTACAATATTCGAATGTTCCGTTCGAAAAATGTTTATGGACCATATACGGATGCGGCCGGAAGAAATGCGAAAGACAGTTCCAGTAAAAACAATAATTATGGAATCAAATTAATTGGTAATTATCAGTTTAAGAATCAGCCGGGATATCGGGCAGCAGGACACAATTCAGCACTGGTTGATGAGGATGGTTCGCATTACCTGGTATATCACCAAAGATTTAAAGACAAGGCGACGCATGAAGTTAGAATTCGACAGCAGTTTTTGAATGAAGACGACTGGCCGGTCAGCGCAGTATATGAGTACCGGGGAGAAAAGATTGGGCATTATGCGGATAATGAAGTCATTGGCCGCTATGAATGGATTAATCATGGCACGAATACGGATGGGAAAATGCTCCCGGTTCAAAATGTGGAACTGCGTGCTGATGGAACGATTACCGGAGATGTAACCGGTACATGGAAAAAATCAACAAAAGAAGGAAATGACTATGATTATATTACGATGAAAATCGGTGATGTGACATATAAAGGTTTCTTCTATGAACAGCAGAGTGAAAAGAAGACAGAAGATACCGTTATGACATTTTCAGCTATTGGAAATGATAATACCTGTGTATGGGGCAGTCATAAAACGCAGGCAGAGGTCGCTGAAGAAATTGCCAAAGAAGAAGCAGCAAAAGCAACACCGACTCCGGCACCAACTGCGGTTCCAACCGCAAAACCGGCGGCTGATTCTGCAAATTCACAGAAAGACAATGTGACGAAAAAAGACCAAAAAGCAGTATCGCTTAAAAAGCCGGTACTTACAGTTAAAGCAAAAAAGAAAAAAGCGATACTTAGCTGGAAAAAAGTTTCCGCTGCCAAAGGATATCAAATTCAATATGCTTTGAATAAGAAGTTTAAAAAAGCAAAAAAAGTGACGATAAAAAAAGCGACAGTAAAAAAAGTTACAATTAAAAAACTGAAAAAAGGAAAGAAATATTATTTCCGGATTCGTGCTTATCAAGTTGTAAAAGGAAAGAAAGTATATAGCTCATTCAGTAAAATTGTGACGAAAAAAATTAAGTGACAAATTTGTAGGAGGAATTTTAAAATGCAGTTTAAAGAGTGCTATCAGAATCCGTTTATTGAGGAGCGTGCCGATCCATACATTACTTTGGGACCGGATGGATATTATTATTTTACCGCTTCTTATCCAATGAAAAGTGCAGACGACAAGGATGGATATGACCGTGTGATTTTGCGGCGGGCAAAAGATATTTCACAACTTGCATCGGCAGAAGAGATTATCATTTGGAAAGTGGCGGATACAACGTTGACACATCGTTTTATCTGGGC
>CALELW010000128.1 GCA_937902905.1 uncultured Clostridium sp.
ACTCGAAATGGACGCACAAGCGTATCTTCGTAATGCTTATGCAAATAACAACGGAAGAAAGTCTAAAAATTCTAATTATGTAGACGAAATACCTCTTGAAAGTACCAAAGGCTCTGATTTAGAGTCTGTGTCCGAACTGCACGGAACATATGTTGATGTAAAATTTGAAAATGAAGATACCGGATATTGTATTTTCGTATATAAAACATCTGAATCTGGACGCATTACATGTATTGGTTACAATCTTCCAAAAGAGAAGAATTCGACATGTGTTATGCACGGCAATTTCAAAAGACATCCGAAATATGGATTAAACTTTGAAGTTAATTCATATGAAATTGAACGAAAATCAAACAAAGCAGGTGTCATGGAGTTTCTATGCCTGCTTAATGGTGTTGGAAAAGTATTAGCAGAACGTATCTGGAAAACTTTTGGAAAGGATACGTATAGAATTTTAGATGAAGACATTAGCAGACTTGTAGAAGTGAGTGGTATTTCACCGAAAAAAGCTGAAAGCATCAAGAAAGCATATGCAGATATGAAAACTCTCACAGAACTTTCAAAGTTTTTGATTGAATACAATATTTCACCAAGATATGCCAAAAAGGTCAATGCTAAATATGGTGTTTCTGCTATTGACACAATTAAGAAAAATCCGTATGTACTGTTTGAAGTCAGTGGAATCACATTTGAATTAGCAGACAATGTTGCAATGAAAATGAACAAACCAAAAGATAGTGCGGAGAGATTTAACGCTTGCGTAAGAAGCGTGTTGATTGACGGAGAATTAGATGGTAATACCGGAATGGAAATCAGTGAATTACAAAGACGTACATTCCAGTTATTAAAAATGGTTACAACAGAAGAAAGCCAGAAGGAATGGCTTCGGATGATTAAAGATAAAGAATTGCATATAGTAAGATTAGACGTAGATGGAAACGGCGTGAAGCAATATGTATTTTCCGATGTAATGTGTAACATGGAGAAAAAATGCGCTGAACTTTTTACGTCTCTTTGCAAATTCAAACCAGATGCGGGAAATATTGAAAATGTATTGGTAAAATCAGAGGCAAACGATGAAAGTGGACTTTTACTGGATGGCACACAGGTGAATGCTGTCATCAATGGTTTGTCGTACAGTGTTTCAGTTATCATTGGAGAGCCGGGTACTGGAAAAACTACAACTATAAAAAAAGTAAACGAATGTGCCGAGATGATGTATCCAGAAATGGATAGAATATTTTTAGCACCGACAGGTCGTGCATCAAGAAGAATGACAGAATCTATCGGAGAAGAAGCTGAGACTGTTCATCACAAACTGGAACTTGGCATTCAAGAAAACAGAATTGATAAGAACGATATTGTAAAATTAGAAAATGCAATCATTGTTGTTGATGAATTTTCAATGGTTGACATTTATTTGATGTACAATCTGCTAAAAGCTGTTCAGAATGGATGTATTTTGATTCTTGTAGGAGATATTAACCAGTTGCCAAGTGTTGGGGCGGGAAGGGTATTGCAGGATGTAATTGAAAGCAAATTAGTACCTGTTACAGAACTTAAACACATCCACAGACAGGATTTAGATGCAAAAATCTATATTAACGCCCACAATATCAACAATGGCATCCACGATATTGAAGATGGAAGTGATTTTAAGTTTCACGAGGAAACAATGTCTGAGGAAACTGAAAGAGAAATGGTAAACAGAGTGGTCGAACAGACTGAAAAATACGGACTTGGAAATGTGATGTGTTTATGCCCGTATAAAAAAGGACTGTGCGGAGTGGAACGCATGAATACACTCATTCAAGAGCGTCTGAATCCGAAACGGGACGCTTATGCAACCGAAGCCATTGCAAATGGTTACACCATCAGAACTGGCGATATGGTAATGCAGATTAAAAGAAACACAGAAGAAGCTTCAAATGGAGACATTGGCTTCGTAAAAGACATCAACGTTGTAGACGGAAATAAAAAAATCTATGTACAGTTTAACAAAGATATTGTAGAATATGATAAGTCGGACTTTGAATATCTTACCCTTGCATACGCTACAACAGTGCATAAATCGCAAGGGTCAGAGGCAGATGCAGTCATTACATGCCTTTGGAATTATCATACAAAAATGAAATATAGGGCTATTCCATATGTAGCTATTTCAAGAGGCAAGAAAATGGTTGATTTTTACGGGAGCCGAAGTGCCTTGGATGAGGCAATTGACAACATCCAACAGTTACAGCGAGTATCACTGTTTGGAAGATTTTTAACATACAATGCGGGAGGATATGTATATGCCTAAATTGAACAGGGGAATCGCGACAAGAAAGGAAAAGCGAACTAAATATACACTAGAACAGTTAAAGGAAAAAGGAGGAAAAGTGCTCAAAGATAAAAACATCTTTGTATGTGAAGATTCGAAAATCTTTGAAAACATCGGGGATGCGTGGGTGCAGTGCATGGAACAGCGTGTCAAAAACAAAAAATATAGAACCGTGTGCTTAAACCAGAAGATTTTTTACGTCCACAAATTATACGCCGAAGCTTTCCTTCCACCTTTGAATGAGGAAAACGAAAGAATTATATTCAAAGACGGAGATTCACTTCATATTAGTAAAGATAATCTTGTCTATGTCACACAGTCAGAGTTGCAGACACTTAATCACCGCAATAATTGGAAAGACAAAGAATATCTCGAAAAGAACGGATATACAAGCGTTTTTGATGATGCATACTTTATCAATACGGATGGAAAATGTTACGCAAGAAACGAAAACATGTTTTACACAAACAAGCGAGGGGCAAAGCCAAAACGAATGATTCCGTCTTACGATAACAACGGAAATCCTGTGCTTATTAATATTTATCTTATTTATGCAACAGCCTTTATTCCAAATCCAAAACATTATAAAAATGTAATGTTTTCCAAGGAAAATTCCGAAGATTTAAAGGATTTAGTATGGACAGCGGGTTCTGGCAGAATGCGAAACCCTTCAAAAATGGATGAAGTAAGAAAAGAATACGAAGGATATGAACGGCTCAATTTAGAAGAAAAAACAAAGTGTCTAATTGAAGGGCGTCTTGAAGGACTGTCTTATGCAAAAATCGGACAGCAGTATGGATATACAAGACAGTACGTACACCAGACATTAAAGCAGGTAAGAATTGCACTTGGAACAGAGCATGAACAGAAAAAGAAAGGATGATTTTTACATGTATATTTCCAGAAAAGCCAAAAAACGTCTGAGCGGATTACTATTCATTGTTCTATTAGCAATTATTGTTTCAACTTCGGATGTTACGGCTTACAAAAAAGTATGGGATGATACAAAAGAAACTTTCTTCAACATTATCAATGTAAAAGAAGATTCTGATAATGAAGAAATTCAAACTTTAATAGTTTCAGATAAATCTTTGCAAGAAGTGGAACTCATACGTGTCGTAGATGGTGACACAATAATTGTATCTACAGACAATGAAAGCGAAACAAGAGTACGGCTAATTGGTATGGACACGCCGGAAAGCGTCCATCCAGACCAATCGAAGAATAACGAGTATGGAGAATTAGCAAGCACATATACAAAAGAATTATTGCAAGATACAACTACAGTATATTTGCAGTATGATGAACAAACCACCGATAAATATGGCAGAACGTTAGCCTATGTTTGGCTTGCCGGGAACATAGACGCTACAAACCAAGACGACATTGACAACTATATGCTTAATGCATTGCTTGTCGAAAATGGGTACGCATATGATAAGGTATACGAACCAAATCATACATATGCAAAAATTTTCGAAAATTTAAGAATCAAAGCACAAGAAACATCAACAGGATTGTGGGCTTATGATGATTTCAAAGATTTATGGTAAATGTCTGCTATCAAAAGTATACATACTACTTGACTGTTATAGAATATCAAAAATACCTACTGGTTAGGTCACGTAAGTTCATTGTGCAATTATTAATACACCATAATGTAATTTCAATTATAAAATATAGATTTGTATTAGAAACATCTGCGTTTGTAGATGTTTCTTTTTCTTTTATGTAATAATCACTTTCAAAATACGTATTATAATGGTATAATATACCAAAAATGTTGTTTTGAAATATACGAGGAGAGGAAAACAAACAATGAAACGAGGCGAATTTCTAAAGAAAGTCGGACAGACAGGGCTAGGAGTAGGCATCATAGCCCTCGCAAACCCGCAGATTACTAGGGGGGGGGTAAGAAGTAATTCACGATTTAACAAACTGGCG
>CALELW010000129.1 GCA_937902905.1 uncultured Clostridium sp.
CTGTGACCCTCTGCTTGTAAGGCAGATGCTCTCCCAGCTGAGCTAAGATCCCATGCGTCACTCACAGCGACCTCTTTATTATACCAAAAACATCCACTTTGTCAACACTTTTTTTCAAAAAAATTATACTTTTTCTTGACGCTCCCTACACGTATCATGTACAATATGGATTGGACTTATCCAACAATTGTTTATTATTTAGGAGAAATACTATGTTTGTAAAATATTTGATTTTATTTTTTATTTCCATGGTTCCAATCGTTGAACTGCGTGGTGCCATCCCTTATTCCGTTGTTTTCGGACTGCCGCTTATACCATCTTACATCATCTGTGTACTTGGTAATATGCTGCCGGTTCCTTTCATCTATCTTTTCGCAAGAAAAATTTTGATTTGGGGTTCCGATAAAAAGGGCATTGGCAAGTTCTTCCGATTCTGCTTGGAAAAAGGCGAAAAGGGCGGTCAGAAATTAAAAGAAAAAGCAGGACGAGGTTTGTTCGTCGCACTGCTTCTCTTTGTCGGTATTCCACTGCCTGGTACCGGTGCATGGACGGGTACACTCGCTGCCAGCCTCCTCGATATGGATTTTAAATCCTCGATTTTAGCATGCATGGGTGGCGTACTGCTTGCCGGAATTATTATGGCTGTCGCCAGCACCGGCGTATTCAATGCAATTTTGGCACTTTTTTAGTAAGGCATTTCACACATACGAAAATCTATTTTCCCATCTTCACGGATTTCCATCACCGTGTAGGTGGGAATTTTATTATCCTGTCTCGGTTTTGAAATGCTTCCCGGATTCAAAAGAATCAAATCATCGGTTTTCTCTAAATATGGCACATGTGTATGTCCAAACATAACAACATCGGCATGATTTTGCAGTCCAAAGTAACGCAGAGCGTCCGGCGCCCCGCCATACGAAAGATAGCGGTGTCCATGACACATCGCAATGCGCTTACCGCCAAATTCAATCACCATACTCTCTTTGAGCGAAGAAGAAAAGTCGCAGTTTCCTCTCACCATATAAACCGGATAAGGCGTCAACGAGCGGATATAAGCCTCATCATTTCCTACATCCCCCAGATGAAAAATCGCCTGAAAATCCGGATGCCTGTCCATCGCTTTTACAAGATTTTCGGTTCTTCCATGTGAATCACTAAAAACCAGTGCCTTCATTATGCCTCGCCTCTCTTTTTCAAAATCTCAACCATTTTACGGATTGCAATGCCGCGGTGGCTGATTGCATTTTTCTCTTCCGGTTCCATTTCTCCGGTCGTCATGCCACGCTCCGGCAGATAAAAAATCGGGTCGTAGCCAAATCCATTCTCACCTTTTGGCTCTTTGGCAAGTTTTCCTTCGATAATTCCCGTTGCCGTATCGACCGTTCCGTCCGGGTAGGCACATGCAATCACACAGACAAACCTAGCGTCTCTCTTTTCGTCCGGCACACCCTCGCAGCGTTTGAGAATCTCCGCATTTTTTATTGAATAGGGGGTATCTTCACCCAAATATCTCGCCGAATAAATTCCCGGCTCTTTGTTCAGATAATCTACCTCAAAACCGGAATCGTCAGCAAGAACCATCTCACCGGTCTCTTCCATGACTGCTTTCGCCTTAATCACGGCATTTTCTTCAAATGTCTTTCCATCCTCTACAATATCAATATCCACACCAATATCTTTCATGGATAAAATCTCATAGTCATCGCCTAACATCTGGCGGAATTCGTTGACTTTTCCCTGATTTCCGGTTGCAAAAACCAATCTTTTTTTACTCATTTTCTTTTTTATCCTTTCTTCTCGCCGGCGGTTTTACGCCCATGTACTGATACAAATACGTTTTCATCATACCATTGTAAATTTTACGGTTTTTCGTTGCTTTTTTGCGGTTTCCACCCGCCGCCACAGCTTTTTGCGCATCTTCATAACCACTTAACAAAAAGAACGACCACGTATCATTTTCCGACATCACACGTCCAACCGTTTTGTATAAGTCAAACATTTCCTCCTTGGTCGAGAGACGCTCACCATACGGCGGATTGCTGATTACAAAACCATACTTTTTCGGTGTATTAAAATCAGCCACATCGCGCTGCTGGAAGTGAATGTATTCATCCACACCGGCAAGTTTTGCATTCGCCCTCGCCATTTTCAGCACCTCGTCGTCTATGTCATATCCCTGAATATGAATCTCTGCATCATGGCGGATGGCGTCTTCCGCTTCATCAATCGCATCGTACCACGCCTTTTTCGGCACGAGGTTTTTCCAGCTCTCCGCAGTAAATTCGCGGTTCATCCCCGGTGCCATATTCAAAGCAATCATCGCAGCCTCAATCGGTATCGTTCCACTTCCGCAGAATGGGTCAATCAGCATACGGTCGGCATGCCACGGCGAAAGCAGAATCATCGCTGCCGCCAATGTCTCCGTAACCGGTGCCGGTGCCGTAAATTTGCGGTAACCACGTTTGTGAAGTGACTCTCCGGTCGTATCTAACCCAATCGTCACAATATCTTTCACAATACTAATCCGAAGCGGATAAGACGCCCCGGTCTCTTCAAACCAATCCGTGTGGTAGGTCTGTTTCAATTTTTCAACCATTGCCTTTTTCACAATTTTCTGAATATCCGACGGACTGAACAATTTACTGCTCACAGAATTCGCTTTCGTCACCCAGAACTTTCCGTCTTCCGGTATGTAATCCGCCCACGGGATCGCTTTTACCGCCTCAAATAAGTCATCAAAACTTGTCGCACGGAAACTGTCAATTTTCAGCAAAATTCGTTCCGTTGTACGCAGAAAAATGTTGGCACGGGCGATTGCCGCCGCATCTCCAAAAAATGTCACTTTGCCATTATCCACCTGCGAAATTTCATAACCAAGATTTTGTATTTCACGTTTCAGCACCGCCTCCATTCCAAAATGACACGGCGCAATCAATTCATACTGTTTCATAGTAACCTCATTTTTTCATTTCTTCGTATCCTCCGGCGATACTGGACGCCCATTTCCCCTTTTTCGCCAGTTCTCTCGCCGCCTGCAGACTATGATTTCCATGGTCGCAGTAAAAAATAATTCTGTCGTAATCCATCATTTCTTCCTGATACTGCAAAAGTTCCTCATATGGGATATTCCACGCACCGGAAATATGCGACTTGGCAAATGCTTCTCTGCTTCTCAAATCCACAAGAAGTGTTTTGCTGTGATAAATATATTTTGACGCTTCTGAAAAAGACACCAGATTAGGTTTCATATCATACCCTTTTCTTTTTAATCTATTCCAGCCTCTGCGTCATTATGACCAAAGAGCCGGTCTTAATCGACCGGCTCCGGAAAATTAATAACAATCTTTGGAATTGTTTGCAGAAGAATCTTTTGCACGGTTCTTGCTGCTATTTTTGCTCGCATTCTTACTTGCATTTTTTCCAGCGTTTTTACTTGCGTTTTTGCCGGAATTTCTGCTTGTATTCTTGCTATCGTTTTTGCTGTTATTCTGAGCATCGTTATACTCATCTAAAAAATTCTTAGCCATGGTTTCCTCCTTCGCTGCATTCTTGTGAATACGTTACGAAATTAGTATGTCACATGACTGTTTTTTTATGCAAGAACTTAATGTCAGGCTTTTCCAACCGAACCAAATAATTCCATTTTTTCTTTTACTGTTGCTTTGATTGCTTCTGTACCAGGAGCAAGCAGTTTACGTGGATCAAAGCCTTTGCCTTCCAAATCTTTGCCCGCTTCAATATAAGCACGTGTTGCTTCCTGGAATGCAAGCTGGCACTCTGTATTTACATTGATCTTAGATACACCAAGAGAAATTGCTTTCTTAATCATATCTTCCGGAATTCCGGTACCACCATGAAGTACAAGCGGCATCGTTCCCGTTTTCTCCTGAACAGCAGCTAATGTCTCAAAGCTGAGTCCTGCCCAGTTTGCCGGATATTTACCATGAATGTTACCGATTCCTGCTGCTAACATAGTAACGCCAAGGTCAGCTACCATTTTACATTCGTTCGGATCTGCACACTCACCGGCACCAATGACACCGTCTTCCTCGCCGCCGATTGAACCAACTTCTGCCTCAATAGACAATCCTTTTTCTTTGCAGATAGCTACCAGTTCTTTTGTTTTCTCAACATTTTCCTCAATCGGATAATGAGAGCCATCAAACATGATAGATGAAAATCCTGCTTCAATACAAGCTTTTGCACCTTCATAACTGCCGTGGTCAAGGTGAAGAGCAACCGGAACTGTGATGTTCAATTCCTCAAGCATTCCATTTACCATACCAACAACGGTTTTGTAACCGCACATATACTTTCCGGCACCTTCGGACACACCAAGGATAACCGGTGAATTTAATTCCTGAGCTGTAAGAAGGATTGCCTTCGTCCACTCAAGGTTGTTGATATTAAACTGTCCAACCGCATATTTTCCTGCTTTTGCTTTGGTTAACATTTCCTCTGCTGAAACTAACATAATAAATTCCTCCGTTTTCATTTATTTAGACAGATGGGAAGTTTTTCGCTGTTTTATTTTTTTGAATTATCAAAACGCTCATTTTTCTTCGCCAGCTGTTCCATTTGCTTTTGATTAATATAATGCCCAATCATTTCATTTTTCTTCATCAGAACACAGCCGTACAAAAAACGGCCGTCGTCAAGCGGCATCGTCCTTACGATTTTCCCAAACAAAGCAATTTCCGTAACTTTTTCTTCGTACTGTGCCATGTACGTCATATAGACAAATGCACCGTCTGCGTCCTTTAATTCTTCTTTGTAAATAAAGGCAAATCCGGTGTTGCTTAAATCTTTGAGATGAACGATTTTTTCACGCCCGCTATGCCCAATTCTTGCGTGAATTTCTTCTCCGATATACAATCTGTATGCACTGCGCCGGTTGTACTCACAACCTTCGTTCGCTGCTTCGGATGCATAGTAAATCTTGTGTTTGTGGCGGATACAATCCATCTTCGCCTCTTTCCACAAAATCGGTTTATCATCTTCACGCATATACATAATGTCTACATCAACCTGATCGCTCTGAACATTCAAAATTTTCTGGTCTTTGCGAATCGGCTCAAACAAAACATCATGCTTGTGCTTTCCCTGCACGATTGTCTCAAACTCAAAATGCTTGCCATCAATCGTAAGCAGTAATAAAACCTTAGCCCCCTGCTCTAATTCTGATAGTAACAATTTAGACTTTCTCCTTTCCTTTGTAACCCCACATAATATAGGATAACACAATTGGATTGGTTTTTCAATAAGCGGTGACGGCAGATGGCTAATTAATTGCTGCTATTTTTTTAGATTTCGTGTTTTGTTAAGAAAAGTTTGCATCACGCGGGCGCTCCCGCTAAGACAAATACGCAGAAGTATCGGCATGCCAACTACGCATGCCAGATACTTGCGCATTTGTACCCACGTGATACAAATCTTTTCTAAACAAATCACTGAAATTCTTAAAAGATTAGTAGCAACTATTTACACATGCCTGCCCTGCTCTCTTGTTTTTTCTGCTCACATGCATTTCCTCCTCCGTAATAATTACTAATCTTTTTCTTATAAAGTTAAGGAACAACAGGAAGCTTCCCGCATGGGTTTTAAGCACGTCGGTATGAGGGTTGTCAGGTGTTTTTCTGACAATCCCATACCGCTACGCGCTTAACGAGCGAAAGCGCCCATGCGGGAGCTTCCTGTTGCTCCTTATTTTGAAAAGAAAAAGAATATATAACATCAAAAAAGGACCTGCTTCCAAGCGTTCCACTTAAAAGTCAAGTCCTGTTAATAACTGGGCTAGCTGGATTTGAACCAGCGAATGTAGGAGTCAAAGTCCTATGCCTT
>CALELW010000130.1 GCA_937902905.1 uncultured Clostridium sp.
ATACGCAATCCCAAGTCGACACACCATTTATCATCGTTGGATTATGTAAATTTAAGGTTGCCGCTTTTGCAGATTCATTTGTATCATTCACTGTCAAATAAACACTTTGCAACACCAGTGCCATTATCAATATTTTTGCACATATTTTCTTCATAACACTCACTCCTTAAAATCCATATATCAATTTCTCCTGCACTTTGCCAACAATTTAATGTATTTCTTCTTCATCGCTTGCGGTACAATAATTTTGCACTTTTTAGCAAACCTGTTTTTTTCCATCTTTGTTATTGTCCGACTTTTAATGGTCAACTTTTTTAGTTTCTTGCATTTTGTAAATACATTTTTTCCTATCTGTGTTACTACAAATTTTATCCCATATTTTTTTATTTCTTTAGGAATTACAACTTTCTTTGTCCTTTTATTTTTTATATCCTTTAACGTCAGATTGCCTTTTTTACCTGAAATCTTTGTAACCCTGTAGCTAATCCCCTTATATACAAATGTTTTCCCTGCTCGAATTGTATCCTCTGTTTTTTTCACCTGAGCAGTTTGAGTTTCGATTCTCGATTTAGGGGAATTCGTGCTGTTTGGCGTCTGCATATTCTTAATCGGTATTTGCGTTGAAGGAATTACTGATGCTGTCGGTACCGGTGTCTCCGTTGGAGTGATTGTTGGTCCCGGTGTTGTCTCCACACCATCTGAAGATACTGTTCCAGCAAATTTAGCCTCTGATAAACAATCTTTTTTTAGTCGTATTGCCGGACGAACTGCATAATCATTACTGATGGCACTAAAACCGTCACTGTAACCAACTCCATGGATTCCAATAGCAGAAATATTTTTTTTACTATTTCCCGGTGACCGAAGCCACCAATGACCATTCCCCTGTATTTCTGTCCATGCACCACGTGCTTTTGCATATTCTGTATTATATGCTATTCTTGTTTGACTCTTAGTAGTAAATTCACTATCAAAACCATACTCACTCTCACTTGCTTCCTGGATTGACAACAAAAACACTTTATCTTCTGTAGCATTTCCACCTTCAATACCATTGATTGGATTATTATGATTATCAACGGTTGTTACAGCAATTGCATTTTGTTCTTGTACAGAAAAAGCAGACTGATAAAAATCCGTATATAACCATGCACGAAGACTACACTCTTCCCATGATATATCTCTTTCCGTCGTATGATATACTTGTTGTTCCAATCCCTTATCTGCAAGAAGTAACACCGTACTGTCATCAACATGAAGTACGCGCCACTTAATCGGCTCTTTGGCATCGTTTTTGTTTGCTGCTCCATCTCCATTTGTATCATTCTGCCAATAATTTCCAAAATATACACAATCCCATGTAGATATACCATTAACTCTTTTGGGATTGTTTAAGGTCATCGTATAAATAGGTTTATTTGTTTCAAATGGAGTTGTTGTAACAGAAGTATCCTGCGTTGGTCCCGGTGTTGTCTCTACGCCATCTGAAGATACTGTTCCAGCAAATTCTAACTGCTTAGCAGCAGATAGTGACAGATGTAAAACTGGACGAACCGTGAAATACTTTTCTGCCACACTCCAGCCTGTATAATAACTTCCTCCATAGGCAAGTCCCGCACCGTCAACTAATGTCGCCTGCTGCTTTAATGCCCCTGGTGTACGCAGCCACCAGGCACCATATTCAATCAAAGTATCATTTTGTTTGCTTAATTGCGCCGAATATAACGTATTTTTAGCAATCCTTGTATTATTTCTGGCACTATAGTTGCTGGTAAAGCCATATTTTGTATTAGAAATTTCTTTTATCGATGGGATGTAAACTTTATCCTCGGTTGTATTTCCGCCAGGTGTCCCATGTACCTCATTCTTATCATTTTCTACAGTAGTAACTTTTATGGCATTTTGTTCTTCTTCTGAAAATGCATTCCGATAAAAACTACTATAAAGCCATTTTCTCAAATCACAGTTTTCCCAAGTAATCTCCACTTCTGACGCATGATATTTTTGACAATCCAATGTTTTATCAGACATCAAAAAAACATCATCCCCATCAACTTGCAGCACACGCCACTTAATTGGCTCCTTTGCATCATTTTGGTCTGCTACTCCATCACCATTCGTATCATTTTGCCAATAGGTTCCAAAGTATACGCAATCCCAAGTCGACACACCATTTATCATCGTTGGATTATGTAAATTTAATGTTGCCGCCTTTGCGGATTCATTTGTAACATTCACTGTCAAATAAATACTTTGCAAAACCAGTGCCATTATCAATATTTTTACACATTTTTTTTTTCATAACACTCACTCCTTTAGGGCAATGCCAAATTTGTTTAGTCTAATACTACATAGTCATCGCTTCCGATCACCTGAAAATCACTTTTCTTTTTTGATTTCTTACTCTTTTTAGAAGAGCTGCTCGAACTTGTTGTATGTCGCTGTGGTCGCACCGTCGGACGAGGTGTTGCCTGTGGTTTCGGCGTCGGTTTCGGTCCTCGGCTTACAACAAGATGAACGGTTGTTTTTTTCTTGACTTTTGTTCCTGCCTTTTTACTCTGCGAAATTACTTTTCCACTTGAGTAGGAACTGCTGTATTTTGTTTTTGTCTTATACTTTAACCCACTTTTTTTCAATTTTGCTTTCGCCGCAGATAAACTTTTTCCTTTCACATTTGGTATAGTCATTAACTGCTGACCTTTGCTAACGACAAATGTTACTTCTATAAATTCATCTGTGTTTACCATACTTCCCGCTTCTGGTGCTTGGCTGACAATAACTCCAGCCGGAACACTATCACTATAAACTTCTGATGTTTTGATATTTACATTCTTCGACAAATTCCACAATTGCTGTGTTGCAGTATCCACTTTTTGGTTCACGCAATTTGGCAGAGGAATTTTTTTAATTTCCGGTGTTGCCGTAATCTCAGCCGTTGGAGAAGGAGAAGCAGTCGGTGTCTTAATTGCTTTCTCTTGTGAGACAACATCTGTTGATTTCTCCGCTCTATTACCTGAGCGCGCCGCAAAAACTCCAATACCGCTCAGAACAAAAACACAAATAACCGCAATCACTGCCATTACCTTTTTCTTACTATTAAACTTTAAAGTTGTATTTCTCCCCCCGATTGCTTTCCCCATTTTCTCCGCATCATCCATTAAAACGGTTTTATTATTATCTTCCATTAATACCGTACTGTTTTCATCTAAAACTGTTTCACCTACAGAACTTACATCTCCCGTAGACACCCTATCTTTTTTAGGAATGACACGTTTTTCTTCTTCTCCATAAATATCATAAATCAAATCGCTCATCGATTGATAACGGTCTTTTGCAAAAACACAAAGTCCCTTATCAATTGCAGATGCAATTTTCTTATCAAGTTTAACATCATCATATGTTTTTAACGATTTATATTCATCGTTCGCAAGACGCTCCATTGCCTCCGGTGGAATCTTTCCTGTCAGCATATAATACATAGTAGCACACAAGGCGTAAATATCTGTCCATGCCCCCTGATGACCTTTTGAACGATATTGTTCTTCAGGAGAAAAACCACGTTTCAACATAATCGTAAGACTCTTCTCATCATCTTCCTGTGCCACACGTGCAGAACCAAAATCAATTAATTTAACCTGTCCATCCCGACGAATCATGATGTTATCCGGACTGACATCTCGATGAATTAATCCGGTCCGGTGCATCTGCTCCAATGCCTTCATAATTGGCTTCATCACTTTTAATACATCTTCCGGTGACATCTTTCCATTTTGTTCCAAGTATTTTTTTAGCGTGTCACCATCTACATATTCCATAATGATATATGCCG
>CALELW010000131.1 GCA_937902905.1 uncultured Clostridium sp.
ATTAAGAGAAGACTTAGGGGAGTCTTTTGTTGTGACGCTTGGATTAGACGGATGTCTGTTTGCGTATCCGATGAACGAATGGGAGGGCTTCATCGAAAAATTAAAAGAACTTCCCGGCACGAAAGAGGCCAGAATGCTTCAGAGACATTTCTTAGCAAATGCGGCACCATGTGAACTGGACAAGCAGGGACGTGCTTTGATACCGGCAAAATTACGTGAATATGCCGGGCTTGCCAAAGAAACCGTTTTTGTCGGCGTCCTTTCTAAAATTGAAATTTGGAGTAAAGAGCGCTGGGATGAAAATGACGATTATGACAACATCGATGACATTGCCGAACATATGTCAGAGTTTGGCCTTAGTTTTTAGTCGGTGCAGGCAAGGAGGCAGTTATGGAATTTAAGCATGTGTCGGTTCTGTTAGAGGAAACCATAGACAGTCTGAATATTTGTCCGGATGGAATCTATGTAGATGGTACAACCGGTGGTGGCGGTCATTCGTATGAAATTGCAAAACGATTAGGTGATAAAGGACGATTAATCTGCATTGACCAGGATGCGGAGGCACTTGCTGCAGCGCGCATGCGACTGGCACCTTTTAAAGAAAAAATAACTTTTGTAAAAAGCAATTATGTACATATGAAAGAAGTGCTTTCGGAGTTATCGATATCAAAAGTAAACGGTATCGTTTTAGACTTGGGTGTTTCTTCTTATCAATTAGATAATGCCGAGAGGGGATTTTCTTATCGGGAAGACGCACCACTTGATATGCGGATGGACAGGGAGCAGAGTGTAACTGCCAAAGATATTGTAAATGAATACCCGGAATCCGAACTTTTCCGCATTATCAAAGAATATGGCGAGGAACGGTTTGCAAGAAATATTGCAAGAAACATTTGCAGACAAAGAAAAGAAAAACCGATTGAGACGACCTTGGAATTAGTTGATTTAATACGCGGTTCTATGCCGGCAAAAGCAAGAAACGGAAAAAGCCATCCGGCAAAGAGAACCTTTCAGGCAATTCGGATTGAATGCAATCACGAATTGGATGTGTTAAGACAGGCGCTTGACGACATGGTTGATTTGCTTTGTGATGGAGGAAGACTTAGCATCATCACCTTTCACTCATTGGAAGACCGCATGGTAAAGACAAGCTTTAAAAAGCAGGAAAATCCATGTAACTGCCCGCCGGATTTCCCGGTATGTGTCTGTGGGAAGAAACCAAAAGGAAAAGTTGTTACAAGAAAACCGATTCTTCCATCAGAAGAGGAATTAGAACGAAATACACGCTCAAAAAGTGCGAAATTAAGAGTGTTTGAAAAAATAGAATGTTAGGAGGAAGTTACATGGCAACACAGAGAACGCCATACGTATATGGAAGTGCGGCACCAAATATTGAAGTTATGCCGCGCAGGGAGGATAATTACGAGAGAAGGAGACAGACAAGACCCGTCTCCAGACCAAGACCAAAACGGAAGGCAAAAATTGATAAAGTTGCCGTGTTATTGACAGCACTTACTTTTTTTGTTGTAATGGCTGCCGGTATCTTTTATCTGCGTTTGCAATTTCAGTCTACCTATTTGAATAAAAGTGTGGTAAAATTGCAAAGTGAAGTAGTTGAAATGGAAAAGAAAAATGCAACTGCCGAGAAAGAATTAGACGACTCGGTTGATTTGACTGCTATTTATAACAAAGCAACAAAACAGCTTGGCATGGTGGCAGCAAGTGAAAACCAGATGGATACTTATGAGAGCCGGAAGAGTACGCAGGTTCGCACTCATGGGGATATTCCGGCAGAATAATTGTGAGAAGCACAACCGGAATGGAGAGTAAGATATGGCTACACAGTATAATCAAGGACAATATTCCTATCGAAGACGCAGAAGAAGAGGAAAGCCGAAACGTTTTAACAGAAAAATGCGTATTACGGTGTTTCTCGTCTTTTGCGTTTGTTTATTTACCTTTGGTTTGTTGTTGTTTAAGATTTACCGTATTAACAGCAAGGATGGAGACCGTTACCGCAAGGAGGCGCTTTCGCAGCAGTCATATACAAATACGGTGCTGAATTACCAGCGCGGTGATGTAAAAGACCGCAACAATACAACGTTGGCAGTCAGTGTACGCAAATATGATTTGGTGTTAGAGCCGCGGACGCTTGGCAAAGATGAAAAGAAAAAACAGGCAACGGTAGATGCAATTGCAAAAACATTTGGCGTGGCATCGTCTGTTGTGGAAGAAGTAATTCAGAAAAAGCCAAACTCGATGTACGAGCACATTGACAGTTTAAAGGAACTGCCTGCAAAAAAGGTGGACAAGTTCAAAAAGCAGATAAAAAAAGACCGATTAGAGGGCGTTTGGTTTGAGGAAGTGTACAAAAGAAATTATCCGCTGAAAACGGTTGGCGCAAGTATTATTGGTTTTATGAATTCAAATAATCAGGGAACTTACGGTGTGGAAGAACAGTACAATTCCGTGTTGAATGGAACGACAGGAAGAGAGTATGGTTATTTTGATTCCAATATGAATTTACAGCGAACAATTAAAGAAGCAAAAGACGGCAATTCGGTCGTTCTCACGATTGATGCCAATGTGCAGAAAATTATAGAGGATGAAATTGCGGATTTCCAAAAGAATGGAACCGGTGCTAAGACGATTGCGATGATGGTTATGAATCCGAAAAATGGAGAAATCCTTGCTATGGCATCGAACTCCACATTCGATTTGAATGACCCGCAGAATCTGGCGTCCATGTATTCAGAACAGAAAATTGCGGCGATGACAGACAAAGAGAAAAACGAAAATCTTTTGTCTATGTGGTCGAATTTCTGTGTTGGCTCTGCCTATGAGCCTGGTTCT
The DNA here is from genome assembly GCA_937902905.1 of uncultured Clostridium sp. Taxonomy (GTDB): domain Bacteria; phylum Bacillota; class Clostridia; order Lachnospirales; family Lachnospiraceae; genus Eubacterium_F. Next base: position 2,854 of record CALELW010000131.1, read on the forward strand.
ACATTTAAGCCGTTTACAATTGCTGCGGCATTAGATGAGAATATTATTTCCGGAAACTCCACATTTCAGTGTAACGGTGTAAAGAAAGTGGCTGACAGAGAGATTCACTGCAGTAACCGAAGTGGACATGGTATGCTCGATTTGCGTCATGCCTTGATGGAATCCTGCAATGCAGCCCTTATGGATATCGGACTTGGATTGGGACGAAATAAATTTAGTAAGTATAATAAATTGTATGGATTTGGACAGCGTACCGGTGTGGATTTGCCGGGCGAGACCTCCGGATTGATTCACACGAAAGAGGAATTGAATCCGGTAGAATTAGCGACAAGTAGTTTTGGACAGACGCAGACGGTTACGATGGTTCAGATGCTCAGTGCATTTTCTTCTTTGATTAATGGAGGAAATTATTATCAGCCGCATTTGGTAAAAGAGATTCAGAACAGTAACGGTGATGTGGTAAAAACAATTGACCCGGTTGTCGTCAAACGAACAACGAGTGAGGATACCAGTTCAAAATTAAGAAGTTACTTAAAATCAACGGTAGAAGCAGGAACAGCAGCACCGGCACAGGTAAAAGGATATTCCATTGGCGGAAAGACCGGTACGGCAGAAAAACGACCGGTATCGGCAAAGAAATACTTAGTTTCCTTCATTGGCTGTGAGCCGGCAGAAGACCCGGAAGTGGCTTATTATGTGATTGTTGATGAGCCTCATGTAAAAGACCAGGCGCACTCGACCTACGCGACAGAATTTTCATCGAAAGTTATGGAACGTGTTCTTCCGTTTTTGGGACAGTATGCTTCTTCGTCTCAAACAAAGCAGGATGCGAAACAAGATTAGGAACGATGATGGGGCATATCTAAGCTTTCAATACAATACACTGTAATAATGAGAAAATCGGGAGCTTGTTTATGGAAAACCGACATCGAACATACCAACGTCAGTCAATGGGGTTGGTATTTTTTCTCTTTGTGCTTGTACTTTTAACCCTGCTTGGCAGACTTTTTTATCTCATGATAGGAAAAGCGGATTATTACGGGGTACAGGCAAAAGAACTTCATGAACGTGAGCGAAAGATTAAGGCAGAACGAGGAGAAATCAAGGACTGCCACGGCAACGTGTTAGCGGCAAACCGGTCGGTATCGACCATCTCTGTAATCCACAGTCAGATGAAGGAGCCGGAACGGGTGATAACCCTTTTGTCGAAGGAATTAATGTTAGATGAGAAAGAGGTCCGGAAAAAAGTAGAGAAGGTTTCTTTACGTGAAAAGATTAAATCGAATGTGGATAAGGAAACTTCGGACCGGATACGAAATTACAAATTGGCAGGTGTTACTGTCGATGAAGACTATAAAAGAGAGTACCGCTATGACTCGCTGGCGTCGAAAGTGCTTGGCTTTACCGGCGGTGATAATCAGGGGATTATCGGCTTGGAAGTTTCTTATGAAAAATATTTAAAAGGGATAGATGGCTCAATTTTGACAATGACGACTGCTTATGGCACGGAAATTAAAAATGGAGCCGAAGACCGTATTGAGCCGGTGGCGGGCTGGACATTAAATACCAGTCTTGATTTGCCGGTGATGGAATACACGGACCAGTTAGCCAATTATCTGCTGAAAAAGAAACAGGCAAAAAGTGTGGATATTATTGTTATGAATCCGCAGAATGGAGAGATTTATGCAATGGCATCGGCACCGGAATTTAACCTAAATGACCCATACCGGATTTCCGGGGATTTGAATAAAATGTCGGCAAAGGAAAAAAGCGAAAAGAGAAATGCCATGTGGCGGAATCCTTGTGTGTCGGATACTTACGAACCGGGTTCCACATTTAAAATTTTGACAACGGCGGCAGCACTGGAAAAAGGTGTTGTGAAGATGACGGACCGCTTTCACTGCCCCGGTTATAAAGTAGTGGAAGACAGGCGGATACGCTGCCATAAAAAAGGCGGACACGGCAGTGAGACCTTTTTAGATGGTATTATGAATTCCTGCAACCCGGTTTTTATTGAAGTGGGTGCAAGAGTCGGTGTATCTGACTTTTTTCGCAAGATGTCAGATTTTGGTTTGATGAATCGGACTGGGATTGATGTGCCGGGAGAGGCGTCGACCATTATACATAAAGAGAAAAATGTAGGAGCTGTTGAACTGGCAACGATGTCCTTTGGGCAGTCCTTCCAGCTCTCACCAATAAGACTTGTAAGCCTTGCAGGTTCTATGATAAACGGAGGATATTCCATCACACCGCATTTCGGTGTCAGTGCAGTTAGTGCCGATGGCAGTCTTATGAAACATTTTTCATATGGAAAGAAAGAGCGTGTTGTATCAAAGGAAACGTCGGATTTGATTCGGATGGCACTTGGCAAGGTTGTTTCAGAAGGAACCGGACATAAGGCTTCTGTGAAAGGATTTTGTGTTGGAGCAAAAACCGGAACAAGTGAGAAACTTCCACGCGGTAATGGAAAATATATTGCGTCAACCATTGGTTTTGCTCCGGTCGAGAATCCAAAAGTTATTGCACTTGTGAGGATTGATGAACCGCAGGGACTGTATTACGGAGGTACTGTGGCAGCACCGGCAATTGCTACGCTGTTTGAAAACATTCTCCCTTATTTATGCAAAAACTGATTTGCTGAATAAGTGCTTGCGGTAAGGCTCGTAATGGTATAAAATAGACACGTGCGTTGACGTACTTAATAAGATAAGAAGAGGTGGATATGAATGAATAATCTAAGTCTTAGTGTGTTTATGCCGGTTATAATTTCTTTTTTAATAAGCGTGGTATTCTGCCCGATTTTGATTCCTTTTTTGAGGAAATTAAAGTTTGGACAGACCGAGCGTGAAGAGGGACCGCAGTCCCATTTGAAAAAGAATGGAACACCGACAATGGGTGGTCTTGTGATTTTGGCAAGTATTTTGCTGACCTCCTTAATTTATATTGGAAAATATACGGAGATTCTTCCCGTTTTATTTATGACACTTGGTTTCGGGTTGATTGGTTTTCTGGATGACTACATCAAGGTAGTAAAAAAACGATCGCTTGGGTTGACTCCTTTGCAGAAGATGGCATTGCAGTTTATTGTGACCGGCGTATTTATTTACTATTATTTCAAAATTGCCGGTTTGGATACGTCCATTAAAATCCCGTTTGTAAGCGGAGATGGATTCGTTATGCCAACATGGTTGTTTATTATTTTTGTTTTTATTGTCGTACTTGGTACGGTAAATGGTGTAAACTTTACGGATGGTCTAGATGGTCTGGCATCCGGTGTAACCGTAATTGTGGCAACATTCTTTACGATTGCTACGCTGAGTCTGAATCCATCAATGACACCGATTACCGGTGCCGTGGTAGGAAGCCTTTTGGGATTTTTGTTGTTTAACACATATCCTGCGAGAGTTTTCATGGGTGATACCGGTTCATTAGCCCTTGGCGGTTTTGTGTCGTCTATTGCGTTGATGCTTCATATGCCGTTATTTATTGTAATTATTGGCTTGATTTATCTGGTGGAAGTCCTTTCTGTTATTTTGCAGGTTGGTTATTTTAAACTGACTCACGGAAAGAGAATTTTCAAAATGGCGCCAATTCATCATCATTTTGAGTTGTGCGGTTATTCAGAGACACAGGTTGTAGCAGCATTTAGTATTATTACGGCATTGTTATGCCTAGTTGGTATTATGGCATTGTAATTTACCGGAGAAGGGATGAATAAAATGGATTTAGAGAATCAAAAAGTATTAGTTGCAGGACTTGGAAAAAGTGGTATGGCAGCTTATGAACTGCTGAAAAATATGGGTGCCAAGGTCAGTTTGTTTGACGGAAAAAAGGATTTGGATGTATCTGGGTATGACGCACCGGTTTTTCTTGGTGAAATGACAAAAGAGGAACTTGCCGGTTTTGCCTGTGCGGTGTTTAGTCCGGGTGTTCCGTTAGATATTGATTTGGCAAATGAACTGCGTGAGTTAAACATTCCAATCATTGGTGAGATTGAACTTGCTTTTCTCTGTGAAAAAGGAGTTGTGGCAGGAATTACCGGAACGAATGGTAAAACAACGACAACGACGCTTGTTGGCGAGATTATGAAAGCTTATAAGGAAAACGTTTTTGTTGTCGGAAATATTGGAAATCCGTATACGAAAGAAGTGGAGAAAAGTTCTACAGATTCGGTTACGGTGGCAGAAATCAGCAGTTTCCAGCTGGAGACGATTGATACGTTCCATCCGGTTGTGAGTGCGGTTTTAAATATTACACCGGATCACTTAAACCGACATAAAACAATGGAAGAGTACATACGGGTAAAATTATCCATTACGAAAAATCAGACAAAAGAAGATTTGTGTGTACTGAATTATGAAGATGACGTTTTGCGGGACAGTGCGAAAGAGATGCCGTGTGAAGTGGCATTCTTTAGCAGTAAACAAAAG
>CALELW010000132.1 GCA_937902905.1 uncultured Clostridium sp.
TTTCTTTTAATGCCCAGGTAAAATTATGGGATAAAGATGGCACACATTTTGCTGCACTTAGTACGTCCCGTTATATGGAACGCTATATTAACGACCGCTTTTTGCAGATTGAATTCAACTTAAAATCGGCGTCCGGATTGAAAATTCCAAACAGTTCTGTGTTAAAAAAGAATTATTATCTAGTTCCGAAAAAATATGCCGTAAACGGAGACGACGGGATTGGAGTCACCAGAAAAACATCCGATCCAAATAATAAGGCAGGACATGAATTTGTCTCATTAAAATCGTCTTTGTTGGTTGGTGATAACTATTATGTAGGAAAAAACATATTATCGGATGGGGATATTCTCATCACAAAGTTTGGTGATTCAGAGCAGTACCGGGTACATGAAACAGGAGAATTATCCGGTGTATATTATGTGAATCAGGGATACTGCCAGTTCCGTCCGATTGAAGTTTTATATAAAAACAAAGAATACTCCATTGTTTCAGACCATACAGTAAATGGTTTGTCTGCGTATGACCATATTGTTGTGGACCCAACGTATTTGAACGATGATGACTTTATTGAATAATTTCATAAAGATTACAGATTGAGAAGAGAGGTAATTGATATGGTAACAGAGAATCTGAAAAATGTTGAAAAAAGAATTGAATCGGCATGCGCACGTGCCGGCAGGGACCGAAAAGATGTTACATTGATTGCGGTCAGCAAGACAAAACCGGTCGAAATGATGAGAGAGGCCATGCAGTGTGGTATCGTTACTTTTGGTGAAAATAAGGTGCAGGAAATTGTGGAAAAACAAAAAGAATTGACAGAACCGTTAGACTGGCATATGATTGGTCATTTGCAGCGAAATAAAGTAAAGCAGGTTGTTGGAAGAGTGAAACGAATCCATTCTGTCGACTCAATAAGACTTGCCAAACAAATACAGTTAGAAAGTGAAAAAAAGAATATTACTTCAGATATTTTAATTGAGGTTAATATGGCAAAAGAGGAATCAAAGTACGGATTTATGCCGGAGGAAGTAGAAGATGCCATACGTGAAATTTCTACTTATCCAAATGTGAAAATTCATGGTCTTATGACGATTGCACCAAACGTTTCCAATCCGGAAGAAAATCGTGTTCATTTTCGCAATTTGCATAAATTACTAGTTGACATTAATGGCAAAAACATTGATAATATTAATATGAACGAGCTTTCCATGGGAATGACCGGAGACTACGAAGTAGCGATAGAAGAGGGTGCTACTTATGTACGTGTGGGAACCGGCATTTTTGGAAATAGACAATACTTATAGAAAGGAACGAGAAGATATGGGTTTAGATTCCATTTTAAATTTCTTTAAGATTCCAGATGATTTTGATGACGAATATGAAGAGGAGTATGTGGAGGAGCCAGTAAAGGCAAAACCGGCAAAAACACAAAGACAGCCTTTTTCGCAGGAGAATGACTATGAGGAGCCGGCGCCGAAGCAGCGTAGCGGATTTTTAGGCTCTAAGCCAAAAGTTGTACCGATGAACCGCACGATGATGGAAGTCAGCATCATTAAGCCGACAACTTTTGAAGACTCCCAGAACATATGTAATATGTTGCTTTCCGGACGACCGGTTGTTGTAAATTTGGAAGGATTTGACCCGGATGATGCACAGAGAATTATGGATTTTATATCAGGATGTATTTATGCAATCAAGGGACAGTATCACCAGATTTCAAAATATATTTTCATTTTCACACCGGAAAATGTAGATATCAGTGGGGATCCATTAGGGCTTGATGGCAGTTCAGCGAAGATGCCGACGATAAATCGTGAGTTTTAGTCATGGGAACAAAGCAGGAACACTTCTTTTTGCAGCATGTACAGGACTTATACCATCGAACCCTTTATAGCGATTATCCTTCTTTTACGGAGTTTCTCACAACAGGTGAGATGTCTGCTTTATTGCAGAATAAAAAGATGTTTCCATCGGTTGTACTTCGTATGTGGGGTGGTCATAAAGATTGTGATTCCAAAATGGCCGGTTTTTTTCCGGCTGATTTTGTAGATACGGATGATCAAGCGTTTCCAATTTGCTGTATTCGTATTTCCCCGGTTCACGAAAAGTATGCGGATACTTTAACACACAGAGATTATCTGGGGGCTGTGTTGAATCTTGGAATTTCCCATTCCACGATCGGTGATATCCGGATTTGTGAAAAGGCTGCGTACCTTTTTTGTGTTGAGGAATTGAAAGAGTTTATACTCTCAAATTTACGACAGGTAAAGCATACCACGATGGAATGCCGTGAAATTTCCGAATTGGAGGAAATTCCGGCAAGGCAGTATGAAATACACAGACAAACGGTTGCTTCAGTTCGTTTAGATAATGTAGTTGCTGCTTTGATTGGTTCTTCGCGCACGAAGGCAAATGAACTGATTACGCAAGGCAGAGTATTTATTAACAGTGAGGAGAAGACATCAAACAGTTATCGATGTCCAAGTGATTCCGTTTTTTCGATTCGGGGGCACGGTAAATATCGACTTACTTTTGATGAGGGAGATATTACAAAAAAAAGGAAACAAAAAATTACTA
>CALELW010000133.1 GCA_937902905.1 uncultured Clostridium sp.
TCTGCTTTTGGTTGTTTTCAGACACTTCTTTTCAAAATCCATGCAACTCTTTTCGCTTTTTATAAAGGTTAAAGTTGCATATGGCACTTACTTGCATTAAAAAAGGCGCCCTGTATCAAGAATTTGCGGCCGGCTTCTTTGGGTATCAGTAGTTTATTAAAAAAAATATGTATCAAGTGGGTTTGAGTACGTCGGTATGGAGCACTGGTATTTTCAGTGCCCATACCGCTACGCACTCAACGAGCGGGAGCGCCCACTTGATACATATTTTTTTAATAAACTACTCGAAAACAAAAAGCCCGCCCAATTTCTACTTCATCAGCACCTTCTCATACATCAGCCCAACCAAAAACCAGAGTGGGGCGTAGTCAAAGCGGACGATTCCTTTATAATTTGCTTTGGATTTGCTATAATCCCACGGGCAGCAGCCTCGCTTTTTCAAGAAGGAGCCGGTGCTGTATTCGGTGAGGAAAATACAGGCGGTGTAGACGGAGCCGCGCACGAGGACATGCTTGCCCTGCATTTTTTTGCAGAGAGGAGAAAGAACGGACGCCATGCCATAAATGGGGAACATCCAGATGGACGTCTGGCAGGGCATTTTCTTATTTTTTTCTCCGCACAAAGAGCCGCATCCGGTCCATAAACATTCCATGCCCCAGCCGATGAGACCACATTTCAGAAAATCAGTTGTTTGTTTTTTTAATTTCTTATTCAAAACCATCCCTCCTAGAAGCAGTATGCCCCGAAATGCTTGCGAATACTCATGGAATTCGGTATAATAGATACGATACGTTAAAAAAGCAGAAAATCCAGATAGGAGGTACAACAGATATGGCAGTCATTCGACCATTTCAATGTGTAAGACCTGAGAAATCAAAAGCAGCGAGGGTTGCCGCTTTACCATATGATGTATATAATCGACAGGAGGCAAAAGAAGAAGTTCTTCGTGAGCCGATGTCATTTTTAAAAATTGACCGTGCAGAAACTAGTTTTGACGATTCGGTGGACACCTATGCACCGGAAGTTTATCAAAAAGCAAAAGAATTGCTCGAAAAAGATATTGCGGACGGTGTTTATATAAAAGACACAGATTCGGCGTATTATGTATATGAACTCGTGATGGATGGACGTTCACAGACGGGAATTGTTGCCTGCGCATCTGTGGATGATTATGTAAATGGCGTAATCAAAAAACATGAAAATACAAGAGAAGACAAAGAAATTGACCGTATTACACATGTAGACACATGTAATGCCCAGACCGGACCAATCTTTCTTGCGTACCGCAGTGAGAAAGTGATTGATGAAATTGTGGCGAAAAAACAGAAAGAAGAGCCGATTTATGATTTTACGGCGGTGGATGGAATTACACACCGCGTTTGGAAAATTGCGGAGGCAGAGGACGTAGAAAAATTAGGAAAAGCGTTTGCGGATATTGAAAATATTTACATTGCAGATGGACACCACCGTGCAGCTTCGGCGGTGAAAGTCGGATTGAAACGCAGAAAAGAAAATCCAGGTTATACCGGGGATGAAGAATTTAATTATTTTCTGTCGGTGCTTTTTCCGCATGACCAGTTGATGATTATGGATTATAACCGCACCGTAAAAGATTTAAATGGATTAAGCAAAGACGCATTTTTGGAAAAAATTGCTGAATGCTTTGAGGTAAAAGAAGAAGATTGTGCCGTACGTCCGCAAAAGAAGGGCGAAGTTGGAATGTATCTCGACAAACAGTGGTACCGCCTCACGGCAAAACCGGCGTTGTTTGAAGGAAAAGATGCGGTTGGTTCACTGGATGTATCGGTGCTGCAGGATTATCTTTTGGGACCGGTTCTTGGTATAGGCGACCCGCGTACAGATTCGCGGATTGATTTTATCGGAGGAATCCGCGGACTCAAAGAATTGGAGCGTCGGGCAGATAGCGATATGAAAGTTTCATTTTCCATGTATCCGACATCCATTACGGAACTTTTTGACGTGGCAGACCAAAAACTTTTGATGCCGCCAAAATCGACGTGGTTTGAACCGAAATTACGCAGTGGATTATTTATTCACGAAATCTAAGGAGGAAAATTTAAATGGATAAGTTTTTTAATTCGGACAATGTGGTAATGCGCACGCTCAGCAAAATTTTTGATATTGGCTGGCTGACGCTTATTTATCTCGTATTTTGTATTCCGGTTGTTACCGTGGGAGCCGCAACGACATCGCTGTATTATGTAAGTGCCAAAGTGCTGCGACACAACCGCAGTTATGTATGGCGTGAGTTCTGGCACAGTTTTAAGACTAATTTTTTGCAGTCCACAATCGCGTGGGTTGTAACGGCAATTATCGTGGTACTTCTCTGGCTGAATATGAATATTGTAGCGGAGACCGGCGGTGAAAAAGGCGGGTATCTGATTGGTGCGTATTACGCCCTTTTGTTTATCATTTTGTGTATCAGTTGTTATATTTACCCGATTATTTCACGATTTGGAACAAAATTCTCGCAGATTCTGCGTTTGAGTTTATATTGTGCGTTCCGTCATTTCCTGCATACACTTTTGATGCTTGTGATTCTGGCGGCAACGGTAGCACTTATCTGGCTTGGCATGGTGACAAACGTGGTGCTCATTTTCATTTTTGCGCCGGGTGCCGCGTCACTTTTGTACACGTTCCCAATGGAGCATGTCATGAAAAAATATATGCCAAAAGAAGAGAAAAAATACACAGAAGATGGGGAAGAAATTGTAGCTTGGTATAACGAGTAAAGAAAAGGGAGAAAATTATGGCAAAACAATTAGAAGACTATATGCAGTGGCCGGAAATTGAGGCGCTTATGTATGCTGAGTGCGGCAGACCGGAGACGGTTCTCGGACCAAAGCAGGTGGACAAAAGCCATGTGCTTATCACGGCATTTGAACCGGAGGCAGATTCGATTGTCGTTTCCGCTAAGGATTTGAAAAAAGAATACAAAATGACAAAAATGGACGAGACCGGTTATTTTGCGGTATTGATTCCGGCAAAAAAGATTCCTTCGTATCATTTTGTCTTAAAACAGGGGAAAAAGAAAATAGAAAAAACAGATGCTTACGCAGTAGACTCTTTGTTTGACGGTGTGGACATGACGCAGTTTAGCAATGGAATTCACGATACTGTTTATGAAAAAATGGGCGCTCATCCGATGACAATCGAGGGCGTGAAAGGAACGTATTTTGCTGTGTGGGCACCGGAAGCAAAGGCGGTCAGTGTTGTAGGTGATTTTAACGACTGGCAGGCAGCGAGAAATCCGATGCGCTATCTGGAGGCAGCAGGAATTTACGAGTTGTTTGTTCCGGGTGTAAGTGCCGGAGATTTGTATAAATATGAAATCTGGGGCGCGGACGGAAAGCGTGTGATGAAAGCAGATCCGTATGGCAATTATGCAGAGCGTCGTCCGGCGACGGCAAGTATTGTATGGGATTTGAATAAGTATCACTGGAAAGATGAAAAGTGGCTTACCGAGCGTAAAAAATGGAATGCGAAAAAGGAACCGATGCTTGTTTACGAGGTGGCGCTTGGCGCATTTAAAAAGCCGGCGGATGCCGAAAAAGAATTTTATAATTACCGTGAGCTTGCACCGATGATTTGTGATTATTGTGTAGAAATGGGTTACACGCATGTGGAACTGATGCCGATTATGGAGCATCCGTATGACGCTTCCTGGGGGTATCAGGTAACCGGTTATTATGCACCGACTTCCCGTTATGGAACGCCGGATGATTTTATGTATTTGGTAGATTTTCTGCACCAGCATGGAATCGGCGTTATTTTAGACTGGGTACCGGCGCATTTTCCAAAAGACGAACATGGACTTGCCCGTTTCGACGGCACTTGTCTGTATGAGCATTTGGACAAGCGTCAGGGCGAACATCCGCACTGGGGTACGCTGATTTACAATTATGGCAGACCGGAAGTAATCAATTTCCTCACTGCCAATGCGCTGTTCTGGCTGGAGCGTTTTCACATTGACGGACTTCGGATGGACGCAGTTGCTTCAATGCTGTATCTTGATTACGGCAAGGAAGATGGCGAATGGGTTGCCAATGTTTATGGCGGAAATGAGAATTTGGAAGCCATTGCATTTTTACAGAATTTGAACCAGAAAATTCATGAAAGAAAAGACGGAAGCTTTTCGATTGCTGAGGAATCTACGGCGTGGCCGCAGGTGACCGGTCCTGTCAAAGAGGGCGGTCTTGACTTTGATTTGAAATGGAACATGGGCTGGATGAATGATTATCTGGAGTACATCCGCACGGACCCGCTGTTTCGTAAAGGGCGTCATGGCATGCTCACTTTCAGCATGATTTATCAGTATTCGGAAGATTTCATGCTTGTCTTGAGCCATGATGAAGTTGTGCACATGAAAGGCTCCATGTTTACGAAAATGCCGGGAAGTATTTCGGATAAATTTGCTACACTCCGTCTGACGTATGGTTACATGGCAGCACATCCGGGCAAAAAACTGATTTTTATGGGTCAGGAATTTGGACAGGAAAGAGAATTTTCGGAGAAACGGGAACTCGACTGGAATCTTTTGGATGCTGTAGATGGAGAAATGTCGGATAACGAGAGACTGCGCCAGTATGTCAGTGTTCTCAACTCGTTCTATCTGGCACATCCGGCGATGTATGAACTGGATGCACGTCCTGCCGGCTTTGAGTGGATTAGTACATTGGATGCAGACCACAGTGTAATTGCCTTTTTACGAAAAAGCAAAGACGAAGCACTTTTGGTTGTCTGCAATTTTACTCCGGTTTCTTACGAGGCATTCCGTATTGGTGTGCCGTTTGCCGGAAAATACAAAGAAATCTTTAACAGTGATGCGTCTGAATACGGCGGAACCGGCTTTGTGAATCCGCGCGTAAAACAGTCCAAACGCAAGCACTGGGATGGCAGAGTAAATTCGATTGAGTGTCGTCTTGCGCCACTTGCCATTCAGGTATTTACCTGCACAAAAGTGCCGTCAAAAGCAGGACGCAAAAAGAAAGAGAGTTAAATCATGGTAAATATAATGCAGCAGCTCATTCAATATGTAGAGCAGCTGGTTCCGCGGGGAATGGATTTTATCCTTTCCCTCGCCATTGGAATCATTGTCTTTTTTGTTGGCTCAAAACTTATAAAAAAACTATTGAAAATTGTGCGGCGTTCGATGGAAAAAAGAGAAATGGACCCCGGCGTTATTTCCTTTTTTCTCTCGGCATCTAAAATCACGCTGTATGTATTTTTGGTAATCATTGTGGCACAGATTTTCGGATTTGCCGCAAGCTCCATTATTGCAATTGTCGGCTCTGCCGGTCTTGCAATTGGTCTCTCCCTTCAGGGAAGCCTTGCCAATTTCGCAGGTGGTGTCCTGATTTTGATTATGAAGCCGTTTTGTGTCGGTGATTACATCATTGTCGGTGATGTGGAAGGCGTTGTTCAGAAGATTGATGTTGTTTACACCACGCTGACAACGGTTGATAACCGTGCCGTCATTTTGCCAAATGGAAAACTGGCAGATTCTAACATTGTCAATGCGACAAAAGAAGACCGCCGCCGCGTGGATATTTCGGTTGGAATTGCTTATGACGCGCCGCTTAACCGGGCAAAAGAAGTGTTGATGAAAATCGGTGAGAGCCAGAAAGACAGACTTCCTAACGAACCAATTCGTGTTGTCGTTTCGGAGCTTGGTGACAGTGCCGTGATTTTGCTGATTCAGCTCTGGGTGAAACCGGAAGATTACTGGACGACCCGCTGGGCAATGACCGAGCAGATTAAGAAGTCGTTTGACGAAGCCGGCATTTCTATCCCATTTCCACAGATGGATGTGCATATGGTATCAACAAAAGGTTGATAGCCTGCGAACCATTCTGAGATTCCGAAACACTCTCCCAAGTGCTACAATAAATTTAGAATTTGATGAGCGAGAAAGGAGATTGTATCAATGAAAGTAAGTAATCAGGCAGAATTTGAAAAGCAGAATATGTTTGGAACGGGCGAACCAAACACCGGATTTGCACAGTATTTTAAAGGAGAATCCTTTTTGAATCCGCTTACCAAGCCGGAAGACAATCTATTTTTGGCAAACGTAACTTTTGAGCCGGGCTGCCGCAACAACTGGCACATTCACCATGCGACAAAAGGCGGCGGACAGATTTTAGTCTGCACAGCCGGTGAGGGATGGTATCAGGAAGAAGGCAAAGAGCCGGTTAGTCTGACACCGGGAACCGTTCAGGTAATTCCTCCGGAAGTCAAACATTGGCACGGCGCTAAAAAAGACAGCTGGTTTTCACATATTGCCATCGAAGTGACAGGCGAAAATTGCAGCAACGAGTGGTGTGAGCCGGTGACGGATGAGCAGTATGATGCACTGGATTAGAATTGAATAAAAATCATTTGAATGACCTCGTACTTTGGAAAGTGCGGGGTTGTTTTTTGGTGCGGGGATTTTTTTGTGTTGAACTTGTTTAAGTAATGTGTTATAAATAAGTTAGGTGGTGATTACAATGAATTATAATTTTTCAGAAGACTTGAAATCAATTCGCGAGATACTAGGTTTGTCACAAAGTGAATTAGCG
>CALELW010000134.1 GCA_937902905.1 uncultured Clostridium sp.
AGATATCGTGGTTGTCATTGGACCAAGTGGTTCAGGAAAAAGTACGTTTCTTCGATGCTTAAACTGTATGGAGGACCCTACAGGCGGGCAGATTATTTTTAATGATGTAGATATTGCAGATCCGCATGTAGATATTAATGTACATCGACGCCATATGGGTATGGTTTTCCAGCATTTTAATCTGTTTAATAATAAAACGGTGTTAGAAAATATTATGCTGGCACCAGTTCATGTCCGCTGCAAGGGACTGCACGGTGCAAAGCGCAAAGAAGAGGTTAAAAAGATTCGCGAGCAGGCGATGGGACTTCTTGCCCGTATTAATATGCAGGACAAAGCAGATGTGTATCCTTCTACCTTATCCGGTGGACAAAAACAGCGTGTGGCGATTGTGCGTTCACTGGCAATGAATCCGGATGTGATATTGTTTGATGAACCGACAAGTGCATTGGACCCGGAGATGGTTGGTGAAGTTTTGGATCTGATGAAGAGTCTTGCGGATGAAGGAATGACGATGGTGATTGTCACTCATGAGATGGGATTTGCCAAGGAAGTGGCAAACAGGGTAATCTTTATTGATGATGGAAAAATTTTAGAGGAAGCTACGCCGGAGGAATTTTTTAATCATCCGAAAAATCCGAGACTGAAAGATTTTCTTTCAAAAGTATTGGTATAGATTTTTAATACGATTGCATAAAGAAAAAGTAGAAACCTTCTTGTGTCAGAGAAGATTTCTACTTTTTTTTCTTATAAGTTAGCAAGTGTTGGCCAGTTTTCGTCGCGTTCTAAGATGTTTAACGGTGTGCCATCACTCATGCGGTAACCGGAAGAGGAGCCATTTTCCGGATATTCCCCTGTGACATCCGGCCATGTGATACCGATTGCAGGGTCATTCCAAACAAGTCCGCCATCATCCCCCGGATGATAGAAGTCGGTGCATTTATAACAAAATTCAGCCCATTCACTAAGAACGAGATAACCATGAGCAAATCCCTTTGGAATATAAAACTGTTTTTTGTTTTCCTCTGATAATTCAAGTCCATACCATTTGCCATAGGTTTCGCTGCCTTTTCGTAAATCGACAGCAACATCGAATACGGAGCCACGGATAACACGGACGAGTTTCCCCTGTGGAAAATTTTTCTGATAATGTAGTCCGCGCAAAACACCCTTGCCGGAACTTGACTGATTATCCTGAACAAAGCCCAAATCAAGTCCTGCCTCTTTCATATCATTTAAGTTATAGGTTTCCATGAAATATCCGCGGTCATCACCGTGTACAGTTGGTGTGATGACACAGAGTCCCTCGATTCCACCTACATTTTTTTCTACTTGTATCTGTCCCATGAGAAGACCTCCTATATATTTGTTTGTTTTAAGTATCTATTAAGTGCATCTTTCCAATCCGGAAGCGGCACAAAACCATGTGCGGTAAGTTTGCTCTTGTCAAGTCTGCTGTTGAACGGACGGACTGCTTTCGATACACCGTATTCTTTGGTTGTTACCGGTTTTACAGTCAGATGATTTTCATCATAGCAGTCATATCCAAGCGCAGAAGCCTGATGAAAGATTTCACATGCAAAATCATACCAGCTGATATAGCCGCCCTCATTTGTTGCGTGATAAATTCCGTATTCTTTGGTTTCTATCATATCAACAAGAAGTCTTGCTAAGTCAAAGGTGTAAGTTGGCGTACCAATCTGGTCGTCTACTACGGTTAGTGTGTCATGTGTTTTGCCGACATTCAACATGGTTTTGATGAAATTGTTTCCATGAGTGCCAAAAACCCATGCAATGCGGACAATAAAATAATCGGAGAGGAGTTCTTTTACTGCCTGTTCACCGGCAAGTTTTGATGCACCGTATACATTCAGCGGTGCGTAATTTTGCTGATCCGGTGTCCAAGGTGTTTTGCCCTGTCCATCAAAGATATAATCGGTGGAAATATACATCATAGGGATGGCTAAATCTTTGCATACTTCTGCGATATAGCGTGTGCCGGATGCATTGACTGCCAGGACTTTTTCTTTGTTTTCTTCCTCTTCGGCAGCATCAACTGCAGTCCAGGCAGCGCAGTGAATCACACCGTCCGGGGTTACACCATGGATTACAGTATTTACACTTTCGTTATTGGTAATATCCATTTCTTCAATGTCAACGCCGATGGCAGTGTGTCCTCTTTTTTCTAACTCATTTACGACATCAAAGCCAAGTTGTCCTTTTACTCCCGTGACAAGAATTTTCATTGAAAAACCTCCTATCGGTTGCCATACATTTTTTCATAATAATTCTGGTATTCGCCGGAAATAATTTCTTCCCACCAGTCTTTGTTATCAAGATACCACTGAATGGTCTTTTTAATTCCATCGGCAAATTTTGTTTCCGGAAGCCAGCCAAGCTCATTGTGTATTTTTGTCGGGTCGATAGCGTAGCGCATGTCGTGTCCCTTACGGTCTGTTACATAGGTAATCAGACTTTTCGGCTTGTGTAATTCTTTGCATATAATTTTTACAATGTCAATATTTTTCATTTCATTGTGACCGCCAATGTTATAAACCTCACCAACTCTTCCTTTGTGGATAATCAAATCGATGGCTTTGCAGTGGTCCTCCACATAGAGCCAGTCGCGGACATTTTCGCCTTTGCCATAAACCGGGAGAGGTTTGTCGTTTAGCGCATTGGCAATCATAAGCGGAATCAGTTTTTCAGGGAAATGATAAGGTCCGTAGTTGTTCGAGCAGCGGCTGATGGTAACCGGCAAATCGTAGGTGCGGTGGTAGGCTAAAACCAAAAGGTCAGCGGCTGCTTTCGAGGAACTGTACGGACTGCTCGTGTGAATAGGAGTTTCCTCCGTGAAAAATAAGTCCGGTCTGTCGAGTGGCAGATCACCGTAAACTTCATCAGTGGAAACCTGATGATATCGGGTAATGCCATATTTGCGGCAGGCATCCATTAAAACGGCGGTTCCTTTGATGTTGGTATCCAAAAAGACCTCAGGATTTTCAATGGAGCGGTCCACGTGGCTTTCTGCCGCAAAGTTTACGACGATATCTGGTTTTTCTTCCTCAAATAACTGATAAACACCCTCGCGGTTTGTAATGTCTTCTTTTACAAAACGAAAGTTTTTGTTATCCATTACAGGTGCGAGTGTGGAAAGATTTCCCGCATAAGTCAAGCAGTTAAAAAAGAGGAGGGGGAAACCGGGTTCTTTTTTGGAGGTGTAAAAAAAAAAATTCCTCCAAAAAAACCCGGCACCGCCGGTAACGATAATAGTCATAGTGTCCTCCTTTTCTCTAGCGCAGTACATCAAGATATTTTCCGTCTAATACATCTTTTAAATACTGTCCATATTGATTTTTCTTTAATACTTCATAGACCGCCATCACATCTTCTTTGCTTATCCAGCCGTTTAAGTATGCAATTTCTTCCAGACATGCAATTTTTCTGTGCTGGTGGGTTTCTACGGTTTTTACAAAATTCGTTGCATCTACAAGACTTTCGTGAGTTCCGGTATCAAGCCAAGTAAAACCCTGTCCGAGTAATTCCACTTTTAAAGCATTGTTTTCCAGATAAATGCGGTTTAAGTCCGTAATTTCAAGTTCGCCTCTGGCGCTTGGTGTTAGACCTTTTGCGTATTCCACAACTTTATTATCGTAGAAATAAAGTCCGGTTACACAGTAATTGCTTTTAGGTACTTCCGGTTTTTCTTCAATCGAAACGGCTTTTCCGTCTTTGTCAAATTCTACGATACCAAAACGCTCCGGATCATCTACATAATAGCCGAATACCGTAGCACCTTTTCCATTTTCCGCATTTTCTACGGCTGCCTTTAACCGCTTTTTCAAACCATGTCCCGCAAAAATATTATCACCGAGAACCATGGCTACGCTGTCATCGCCAATGAAATCTGCTCCGATGATAAAAGCCTGTGCAAGACCATCCGGACTTGGCTGTACGGCATAGGATAAATGGATGCCAAAGGAGGAACCATCCTTTAATAGTTCTTCAAACCGCGGTGTATCCTGTGGCGTGGAAATAATTAGAATATCCCGGATGCCGGCGTTCATAAGCACGGAAAGCGGGTAATAAATCATTGGTTTATCATAAATTGGTAAAAGCTGTTTGCTTGTTACAGTTGTGAGAGGATAGAGGCGAGTGCCGGAACCTCCTGCTAAAATAATCCCTTTCATAGTGACCTCCGTTTTATTTGATATCTATATCATATAACATGACGTAACGTCACCTGCAAGAACTTTTTTGGAAAAAATGAAAAAAAATAGATGAATCAGCAGTCAGAATCGATTTTTACGGCACGAAACAGACCGGCATCTTTGGTAATTGAAAATCCATCGGCAACCTGTTTTTCAATATAAGAGGCAAAATCACGGTAACGCGATGCTAAATACTGGTTCTGGTTTCCGTGGCAGGATAAGATATAGGATATCAAAGGAGCTGCCTCTGTGACAAACAGAGAATCTTCATAGTTAGTCCATGTTACATCTTGAAAACAGGAAGATAGAATCGAAGCACCATTTTCCTTTCCAAAATGAAGGTATAAATTGTCCGCAGACAAAGTGATTCTTTCGTCAAATCCTCTGGCAAGGCTTGTGACTTCTTCCATATGATGTTCACCGTATGTGCTGGCAATAAGCACGCCGTTTGGCTTTAAGACACGTTTAATTTCTTTTAGTGCATCCATTGGATTGTCGAAATAAAATAACACATGGTTGGCAAGTACGAGGTCAAACCGGCTGTCTGCAAAAGGCAGGTGGGCGGCATCTGCCACAACATAGGTAAAATGTCTGTCGGAACATGATTTAAGATTTCTTCTGGCGTCGCGGAGCATTCCCTCTGAAATGTCGGTAAGAGTAACTGAAAGCCGGCTGGGAAGTTTATCCTCATTGGTTGTCCAAAAAGTACCATCGCCACAGCCAATTTCCAAAATACTCATATCGTTTTTAAAATGGCATTGTTCAAAAATCCAGGGAAACCAGCCCTTTTTATTCGTGCTGTATAATTCATGCAGATGAATTCTGGCGTTAATGTTCGAGGCGTCCAGATATTGGTTTTTTAAACTTTTTTCCATGGATGTCATATGAATCAAATCCATCATCTGTTTCCAGTCCACTTCTTTTTTTTGGCGGATGGTATCGGCGGTTGTCTGGATGGTCTGTTCCATTAACTGTAATTGTTCTCTGCGGTCTTTTACCAGTTTGAGCTGGATGTCGAGAGAGTCCAAAAGAACGTGCCGATCCGGATGGTTTAATGTCATATCACGGATTTCAGACAGAGAAAATCCAAGGAATTTAAACAAAAGAATTTGCTGCAGTTTCACAAAATCCGAGTCAGTATAAAATCTTGCACCGTGCTCATTTACATAAGAGGGTTTTAAAAGATTCTGTCTGTCGTAATAGCGGATGGTCCGCAGTGTTACGTCTGCCATTTTGGCAAATTCACCGGATGAATAGTAGCCGTCCTTCTTCATATAAAAGCCCCCTTGTTTCAATCATTAATCACATTATAGCGAAAGAAACAAGGGGGTGCAACCTTCGTATTAAACTAATTCGGCAATGCGGCTTACACCGACATAAATTTCAGAAATTTTATACCATGTGCGGAATCCGACAATGCCATCCTGTGTGAGACCAAAAATCCTCTGGAAGGTTTTAACCGCTTCTTCTGTAGCTGGACCAAATACGCCATCTTCTGCAATTTTTGGAATGAGAGGATAGCCGTTCGATATAACATTTAACTGACGCTGCATCTGGCGCACTTTTTCACCGGAATCGCCTACACGGAGCGGCGAGCCGGGATAAGAGGATGGAATACCGGAGATTTCATCGGTGGAATTAATATAAATGGAATCGCCGTAGTAGTTGCGGAGAATTTCAATGGCCGTGTACCCTTGGTCGCCAAGAGCCTTGGATCCCCACTGGCTGAGCCAATTTGGACAGCTGACATTTTTTCCATCACAGTACTGAGTCAGAATTGGCTGCTCCACATTTGGTCTTGAAAGATATTCACTGAAAATTTCATCCACAATAGCGGATATATTTTCAAAAACATTGCGCCCCGGAACAAATTTGTGGTCGTAGGCGGTGGAGGAAGTAATTGTGAAATCTTTTCCCTTATTTCGATACCATTCGGTGTAAACACGGTTTAAGGTAAAGGACTGGATTGCAAGGATATTAGCACGGATGGTTGCTTCCGGCCAGGTGGAATAAATTTCACTGCTTGCAACATTTTTGATGTAGTCACGGTACCGGACATAATAATCTTTGGCACGGGTGTCCGATGGAGGCCCATCATGGACAACAACATACTCTGGGATGACAACACGGCTTAATACAATTTCTCCGGTTTCTTCTACCGTTTTTATTTCACTTTCCGGTATTTTTGGCGGGTAATCACCCCACAGCGTATGATCGGGAATGACAAAAAGTTCCGCACTGTCGGTTTCCCCTGTGGCAAGCGGAAGGAGAGAAGCATTTTGGAGTGCTGTCTCGCCGGAAAAAATTTCTGCTCCATTAATTTCGACCGATTCAAAACCGGAAGCGGTGATGGTGATGGTGTATTCCGAATACGGTTTGTTAGCGGAAGGATTCATGCTGTAATCTAC
This sequence comes from uncultured Clostridium sp., assembly GCA_937902905.1. GTDB lineage: Bacteria > Bacillota > Clostridia > Lachnospirales > Lachnospiraceae > Eubacterium_F. The sequence goes on from CALELW010000134.1 coordinate 6,617, forward strand.
CGGCGGTGCGGCAAGTTCAATGTCATTTAACTGACCCTCGTTATTGGTGACAGCTTCTTCTATGATGTTTTCCGGTTCATTTTCCGAGGTAATCCGCACGGTGGCATCAGGAATCGGAAAGCCGGAGTTATCTGACACAACACGTATATTTAATTTACCATAATCCATAAAAAATCCTCGTTAGACATAGATTAGTATATTTTATGAACAATATGTGAAATGTTTCATTTGTTATTGACATTGGCACAAAAATTTGGTATAAACATTAAGATGCTAACAGTTTATATGCTAATGATTAAATAACTATCGATTAAATATAAGAATGATTTGGAGGTGAAAAGCTTTGCAGGAACAGAAAAAAAAGAAGATTCGTTCCCGTGATATTACGCACCGCATGATTGTGATGAATCAGATGCATCGCAGGATGCTGGAGTGTAATTTGGAAGGAACCGGGATTCACAGAGCACAGCATCGTCTTCTGATGACGCTTGCGAAACATTCTTTTGCATCTCAGGTAGAACTTGCTAAATTTTTGGAAATTTCGCCGGCGACAGTTGCCGTTGCGCTGAAAGCATTGAAAAAGTCCGAATACATTACACAAAAGATGCGAGAAGAAGATAACCGCCGCAATTTTGTGGAATTGACAGAAAAGGGGCGGAAACTGGTAGAAGAAAGCTGTGACTTTTTTGATATGTTAGATGAACAGATGTATGTGGGATTCTCGGAAAGTGAAAAAGAACAGTTATGTGATTACTTTGACCGTATTTACGAAAATATGGAACGATTAAAAAATGCAGCGATGGAGGGACAAAATGAAACAGTATAAAAAATATGTGATTCCTTATAAGTCAGCATTTATCCTTGGACCAATCTTTATGATTGTGGAAGTGCTTGGCGAAATCATTCTGCCGAAATTAATGTCCATGATTATTAATTATGGATGTGGGCAGGATGTTACGGTAGCAGCAAAAGGACCTGCTTACATTATCGGGATAGGAGCAGCTATGATAGGAACCGCTCTTCTTATGATGATGGGTGGCGTGCTTGGTGCTTATTTTGCAGTAAAGGCATCCGTAAATTTTGCCGGTGATTTGCGAAGAGATGTGTTCGCAAAAGTGCAGAAATTTTCTTTTGCCAATATTGAAAAATTTTCAACCGGTTCTTTAGTAACACGATTAACGAATGATATTACGAACATTCAGAACGTCTTAAGCATGGGACTTCGAATGCTTTTGCGTGCACCGGGTATGTTAATTGGCGGTCTGATTATGGCATTTATTATGAATGCGAAACTGGCACTGGTTTTCTGTGTTGTAATTCCGGTTTTGATTATTGCACTTGCGTTTGTTATGAAAACTGCATTTCCAAGGTTTGATGTGATGCAGACAAAGATTGACGGACTTAATTCAAGAATTCAGGAAAATATCACAAACCAGCGCGTCGTAAAATCTTTTGTGCGTGATGATTTTGAAAAAGAAACCTTTGACCGTGCCAACAATGAATTAAAAGATAAAACGCTTCGTGCGATGAAGGTTGTTATTCTCACGATGCCGATTATGACGCTGGCAATGAACCTTACGGTTATGGCAGTTGTCTGGTTTGGCGGGCAGCAGATTTTGATTGGCGACATGCCGGTTGGAAACCTTACAGCATTTACTACTTATGTAACGCAGATTCTGATGTCGCTTATGATGGTTTCCATGATTATGATTCAGGGTTCCCGTGCGATGGCATCTTCCCATCGTATTTTGGAAGTGTTAGATACGGACATTGACTTAAATGATGACAATGCATCCGAGAAAGACCGTTTGGTGACATCGGGTGAAATCGAATTTAAAAATGTCTGCTTCCGTTATTATAAAAAACATAAGAAAAATGTTTTGCAGAATATTAATTTTACAGCTAAACCGGGCGAAGTGGTTGGCATTATCGGCTCGACCGGTTCCGGAAAAAGTTCCCTTGTGCAGTTGATTCCACGTCTGTATGACTGCGATGAAGGGGAAGTGTTAGTAGATGGCGTGAATGTAAAAGAGTATTCGCTGAATCATCTGCGTGACGGCGTTGCGATGGTGCTTCAGAAAAACACGCTGTTTTCCGGCAGTATTATGGAGAATCTCCGCTGGGGTGATGAAGAGGCAACGGATGAGCAGGTGAAGGAGGCTGCAAAGGCAGCACAGGCAGATGGCTTTGTCAGTGAGTTTGCAGACGGCTATGACCGTGAACTTGGACAGGGTGGTGTCAATGTTTCCGGTGGACAAAAACAGCGTCTTTGTATTGCGAGAGCACTGCTTAAGAAACCGAAAATTCTTATTTTGGATGACAGTACCAGTGCGGTAGATACAGCGACTGAGGCGCAGATTCGAAAGAGTTTTTCAACGACTTTGAAGGATACAACAAAATTGATTATTGCGCAGCGTATTTCTTCTGTTGAGGATGCTGACCGGATTCTTGTTATGGATGAAGGACAGATTGTTGGACAGGGAACGCACAAAGAATTATTAGAATCCTGTGAAACATATCAGGAAATTTATTATTCACAGAGAAGCAAAGAGGAGGTGGCAGGATGAGTCAGGCAAAAAATCAGCCGCATGGCGGCATGGGACCGGGACCAAAACATGGACCGGGCGGCCCGAGACATATGATGGGTGGCAAGCCAAAAGAATCGCGTGCTACCATTAAAAGACTTCTTGAATATATGGGAAAAGATAAGATGCTTGTCGTACTGGCACTTGTCTTTGTACTTGTGTTCAGTGGGGCAACATTAGCCGGTTCTTATATGTTAAAGCCGATTGTCGATCAACTTGGCAAAACGGCGTTACAGGTTGCTTCTTTGAAAAATAAAAATTTAGATTTTAGCACAGTGCTGGCAGATGGTACATGGACACTTTTGAAAGGTGTACTTACCATGTTAGTTATTTACGGCGTCGGAGTGCTTGCAAACTATTTGCAGCAGCGCATTATGATTGGTGTTTCCCAGCGTGCGCTGATTCGTATCCGTAAAGATTTGTTCGACCATTTGCAGGATATGCCAGTTCGCTATTTTGACACGAATGCGACCGGAGATATTATGAGCCGATTTACCAATGATATTGATATGATTGGTGAGCTGTTAAATAATACGGTTATCCAGTTGATTTCCGGTGCAATCAGTATTATCGGAACAACTATCATTATGATTTGCTTAAATATCTGGCTTGCCCTTCTTACCATAGTTATGGTTCCTGTGATGGTGAAGGCAGGTGGAAGTATTGCGAAAAGAAGTTCCCGTTATTACCGTGAACAGCAGAGTGCACTTGGTGATTTGAATGGTTATATTGAAGAGACCGTTACCGGACAGAAGGTTGTAAAAGTTTTCTGCCACGAAGAAAAGGCAGTTGAAGAATTTGTGGATTTGAACAATGACCTTCGTGAAAAACAGATTAAAGCACAGTTCTTTGGTGGTATTATGGGACCGGTTATGGGAAATATCGGTCAGGTCTGCTATGGTCTGACGGCAGCAATTGGCGGTCTGCTTTGTTATTTCGGAAGACTTTCCATCGGCGGTCTGACGGTATTTGTCAATTATTCCAGACAGTTCAGCCGTCCGATTAATGAAATTTCCATGCAGGTAAATACGATTTTCTCGGCACTTGCCGGTGCAGAGCGTGTATTTACGGTAATGGATGCGGATGTGGAAGAAGCCGATGCGGATGATGCCGTTGAAATGAAAGATGTCAAGGGCGAAGTGATTATGGAACACGTAAACTTTGGCTATGATGAAAATAAGATTATCTTAAAAGATATCAACCTGTATGCTCATGCCGGACAAAAGGTGGCATTTGTTGGTTCTACCGGTGCCGGAAAGACGACAATTACAAACTTACTGAATCGTTTTTATGATATTCAGGAAGGAACAATTACAATTGACGGCATTGATTTGAAAAAATATAAACGCCGTTCGCTTCGGGAAAATATTGCTATGGTTTTACAGGATACGCATTTGTTCAGTGGAACCGTGCGTGAAAATATTCGCTACGGAAGACCGGATGCAACGGATGAGGAAGTGGAACAGGCTGCGAAAACAGCAAGTGCCCATTCGTTTATCATGCGTCTTGAGGATGGTTACGATACCGTCCTTGAGGGAGATGGAACCAACTTAAGCCAGGGACAGCGCCAGCTTTTGAACATTGCCCGTGCGGCTTTATCACTGGCACCGATTCTTGTGCTGGATGAGGCAACAAGTTCTGTCGATACTCGTACCGAAATGCATATTGACCACGGAATGGAGCGCTTGATGAAAAATCGTACAACATTCGTAATTGCCCACCGTCTGTCTACGGTTCGTAATGCTGACTGCATTATGGTACTGGAGCAGGGCGAGATTATTGAGCGTGGAACCCACGAAGAACTGCTGGCGAAAAAAGGAAGATATTATCAGCTCTATACCGGTGCTGTTGAGTTAGACTAAATATTGCGGAATTAAATTTTGTGTTGGAATACATTTGACACAGTTTTCAATTATGATACAATAATAAGGATAAAATAAAAATCGTAGAATTGGAAAGGGGCAAAAGACAATGCAAAAGAGTAGAAAAAGGATTGTAAGCGCAATTGTAAGCGCATCTTTAGTGCTTGGATTGTGGACGGGATATGCCATTCCTGCCCGTGCGGAGGAAAACGGAAGTGGACAAACTCCGCCGACTGAAATTGGCGAGCCAACACCGACACCTACGGTGACACCATCCGCATCTCCAAGTGTTGAACCAAGTACAGAGCCAAGTGCGGAGCCAACGGTTACGCCGGAGCCGGTAGATGTGACCAAAATTGCGATAAGCAGAAAATCAGCGGTTTTGATGGTAGGAAAAACATTAAAGCCTGCGATAACGGGAACAACTTCAACAGTTACCTGGACAAGTGCCAACGAAAAAATTGCAAAAGTAGATGAAACCGGAAAAATTAAAGCGCTGAAAAAAGGTAAGACGGTAATTACGGCAGCAGTTGATGGCATCACAAAAACCTGCGAAATTACAGTTGTTGCTAAAATGGCAAAGAAAGATTTCAGTAAATTTAATTCAGAAAACTTTGTGAATTTCTGTCAGCGTTATGGCTACAACCATGGTTATGCATGGAATGGACAGTGGAAGGGCGGAAGCAAGAAAAAGGCAACAGCCCGCGGCATTAAAATTGGTGCATCCAAGACAAAGGTTCAAAAAGCCTATGGTGAATTGACTTGGAAAAAATGTACATCGAAAGACCCATTTAGTAAAATGAAAGGTCTTAAGAAAAACAAAGTAAAAACTTATGGTGATGCTGTTTATGGCAAGTATCGCATCCGTTTTTACTTAAATAGCAAGAAAAAAGTTATTGCGATTATATTTGCCTGCAACATCTCAAAGATTAAGAAAAAACATTTGAAGAAATATATGTAGAAAATTTCTGAAATTGTTACAAAACCACGAAAAAAGGAACGGCACAGCTGATTATTTAACTGCCGTTCCTTCTTTTGTTTCTGCCGTTGCGGTTTCTTCGGTATCGTTCTCGGATTCTTCTGTTTCCTCTTCACTTGTCTTTTTCGGCGGCTGAGAAAGTAAGGTTA
>CALELW010000135.1 GCA_937902905.1 uncultured Clostridium sp.
ATCACTCTTTTTTCAAACAGAACACGTTTGCTGCCAATGTCTACTACTTGATAGCCTGTCCTCTCCAAAATCAATTCATTTGTTCCCTTTGACAAAAACAAATACTCCGGCTCAAATTTTTCAATATACTCGGATAATTCAAACTCTGAAAGATTCTCATGTACAAGAATAGCTACAGTTCCTCGAAACAAACATCCAAGATAAAAGATAACAGAATCCATGTTATTTCCCATCTCTATCACGACCAGTTGTTTAACGCTTAAATGTCTTCCCACGTCGATTATTTTTTGCTTTAGTTCCCCATAAGTAACCCGCTGCATGGAATCATCCATCAATGCGGTTTTCCTGTCCTTTGAATCTCTCCAAACCTTAATCGCTTTCTCCTCCTTTTATGCTTCGCCAAATATTAAATTCATTTTACCTTTTTATTATAAAATTGTCAATTATTTTATTTTTAAATAAATTAATTTTTGACACATTCAACCTACTTCTTCAAAAGCAATAACGTTCCTGCCACCAAAAGCACCAGCCCCACTCCTGATTTTTTGGTAAGTTTCTCGCCAAACACAAAATATGAGAAAAAAATCGTAACCAGAATACTTAATTTATCAATCGGCAAATAATAGCCACATTTTTTTACGCCAGTCTCCTTCCAAGCACGCGTTTTTTTACAATTTCGTATGCAATCATCATAATCAAACCTGTAACAACCCACGAAATCGGGTAAATAATAAGAAGAACCCAAAATTCATGAACCATCTTACACGCTGTCGCAATCCAAATCAGCCGCAGCACGCAGGAACCTAAAAATGTAATTAACGCAGGCGTCAAAGAACGTCCAAGCCCTCTCATTGCTCCCGCACTGATTTCATACACGGATGTTAAGCACTCTAACGTTGTCGCAATGACAATTCGCTGTTTGGCATACAAAAGAACTGCCGGATCTGTTGTATAAATCTGCAGGAAAAAGTTTCGCCACACGACAAACACCAGTGACAGCAGACCACAACACACAAGGGATAATGCCATCGCCGTATGGAAAATTTTCCGGCACCGTTTCGGCTCACCGGCACCAAAGTTCTGGCTTGTAAAAGTTACGGTTGCCTGTGCAAATGCATTAACAACAAAATAGGCAAAAAACTCGTAATTCAATGCCGCCGCAGAACCTGCAATGGCATCCGACCCAAAACTGTTAATTGCGCTCTGGATACACACATTGGCAATGGAAAACATCATTCCCTGAAGCCCTGCCGGAATCCCGATAACTAGTATTTTTTTCAATTCTTTTGGTACAATTTTTAACTGTTTTCTATCAATGCGGATAACCGATGTTTCATGCATCAAAATATACATTACAATACCGGCACTCGTCAGATTGGATATCACGGTTGCAATCGCAACCCCGGCAACACTCATCTGAAATACAATCACAAGCAGCAGATTCAATCCGGTATTAATAATTCCTGCCGCAATCAAACTGTACAGCGGTCTCTTACTGTCACCAATACTTCGCAGAATCGATGAACCAAAATCGTAAAGCATGATAAATGGCATTCCCAGTAAATAAATCCGCAAATACTGTACCGCCAAATCAATCACATCGTCCGGTGTTCCCATCAGCGTAAGTACGGGCTTTGCAATTAATTGTCCGAATATCATAACAAAAACGCCGCTGATAAGTGCCACAACAATCGCTGTATGAACAGCAGCCTGCACATTTTCCTCCGACTTCTGACCGATATATTTTGCAATGACAACATTGGCTCCCAAAGAAATTCCAATAAATAAATTTATCATCAAAGAAATCAATGAGCCATTGCTTCCCACTGCCGCCAGCGCCTCACTGCTTGCAAACCGACCGACAACAGCTGTATCCACCGAGTTAAATAACTGCTGTAACATACTGCTTGCTGCTAACGGAAGTGCAAACAATAAAATTTTATTCCAGATAGTCCCCTGCGTCATATCCATGCCGGCTTTTTTTCCTGCACTCATGCCTTAGCGCCCCCATTTCCCTTACCTGAAAATTCGTACTGCAAAATCGCACAGTTATCCACACCAAACGCCGCATATTCTTCATTTGTCATTTCATAGAAATAAGACTGCACCACTCTCGCAATTCCGTTGTGCGCCACTAAAATACAGGTTTTGCCGGACGCTTTCACCTCATCTAACAGGTTGTACACACGCTGCGCCAACTGAAGCATCGACTCACCGCCTTCATATCTTTCGACAAACTGCTTTTTTGCCTCACGAAACTTGGCACCATCTCTTGCTGTCGATTCATACTTTCCAAAATTCTGCTCCTTTAAGCGCATTTCCTCTTTTGCCGGAATCCCGGTTATTTCTGAAATATGTAATGCAGTATCTTTCGCCCGCATCAGCGGAGAATATAAAATCACATCCGCCTCTATCTTTTTTTCTAAAATCTTCTTTCCTGTCTCAATTGCCTGCTCATGTCCAAGAGCAGTAAGTTCTATATCTGTTGCGCCGCAAATTTTATTTTCCACATTCCACACGGTCTGTCCATGGCGCACAAAATAAACACTCTGCATGTTATTCCCTTCTTTTCTCATATTCTCTTATTCATTTAAGCACACAATTTTGACATTTTCAAGACGTTTTCAGTCATTTTTCCTCCCGTACTAACAATTTTTTGTATGTCAAATCCATCCCCAGTGCGCCAAGCGGTGCAGTTATTAAAATTGCCAAAACCGCCACCGATAAAATCATCTTTCCACAGCCTAGTCCTGCGGCAAGCGGCACCGAACCAATTGCCGCCTGAACCGTCGCTTTTGGCAAATACGAAATGGCACAAAACAGTCTTTCTTTCCATGACAACTTGGTACCCAAAACGCAAACAAACACACCTGCCATACGAAATATCAGTGAAAGAAAAATTACCAGCACAGCAAATCCGCCGGCGGCCGCCGTGTAGCGTAAATCGACTGCTGCTCCGACTAACACAAATAAAATAACTTCTGCCGCAATCCACAGTTTCCCAAATTTCTCTGACAACCGCCTAGATACTGCCGGAATACATTTCGCCTTAAGCACACACGCCATACTCACAACTGCTAAAAGTCCCGACACGGCAACTTTTCCGTCAAGCCATCCTTCCACCGCCGTCAAAAGAAATGATACACCAAGTACGAGAATAACTTTTGTACTATTTCTCACATAATTTTGATGTTTATATGCCGTTTCAAAAAAACGATACAAAACATAGCCAATTACCGCTCCCAAAAGGATTCCAAGAAGAATCGAAACCGGCACATTTACAAACCTTAACAAGCTTACTTTTGCCCCCTGCGCCATTCCCAAAAAGGTCGTAAACAAAACAATAACAAAGATATCATCGCACGAAGCCCCCGCCATAATCATCTGCGGAATGGACTGTTTTGTTCCATACTTTTCTTCCATAAGCTGCACCATGCGGGGCACAACAACCGCCGGTGAAACCGCAGCAAGCACTGCCCCCATCACCGCAGCATCAATCCGTGAAATTTCCAAAAAGATAGGTGCAAACAGCACATATCCAATAATCTCAAATGATGCCGGCACAAAAGCCAGTAAAATCGCCGGTCTTCCCACCTTTTTTAAGTCATTTAACTTTAACGATAAGCCTGCCTTAAGCAAAATGATAATCAATGCCATCTTGCGGAGTTCTGCAGAAATTGACAAAATAGATGAATCCAGAAAATCCAGCACATAGGGTCCAAGCACCATTCCGGTCACAAGCATTCCAATAATGCGCGGAAGTTTTAATTTCTGGCATATCGCCGCCATACAAAGTCCTACTAAAAAAATCAGTGCTAATGATGTCAACATATTCTTTTCCTCCTTGATTAGGTTTGTTCTCTGGTATCAGCTGCAATAAAAAAAGCCAATAACCTCTACAACAAAGTAGAAGTCATCAGCTCGTTAAGCAGTTTTGGTTTCCCATGGGAGAACTTCATTCCCTTATAGTTCTATATGATACATCAAAAGTGCGGGGAAATCAAGGGGTGGATTTTTAGTGTTTGTGTCAAGTGTTCGCTGGCACTTTTTTTTGTTTTCCGTAATTCCGTAGAAATCACTGGAATCCAAAGGAACTGGCAGCGAACATTTGTCACAAACCCATCATTCCAAACTCAGTTTTTCTTTATCTTATAAACGCATTCCGAAATGCCTTTCTGGATGCGGTTGCTGCTGCATCTATTAACGGCACATGTCCTCTCATTAATTCTAGATATCGATTTCCTTTCCCATCTTTTTTCGATGTTTTTGCGGCACTTCATCCGCATGATAATTACGGTACAGTTTTGGGAATCCTGAAAAACCTCGCCTACACACCATGAGGTGTTAGTTACTAAAAAACTTAGGTTTGAATGATTTATATACCACAAATAAATATTCTTTTCTAATTTTATTAGATTCCAGTAATTCAGTAAAAAAACTTTGTGACGAGTGGGTTTTGAGTGCGTCGGTTTGTGGCACTGGTAGTTTCAGTGCCCATACCGTTACGTACTCAACGAGCGAGAGCGCCCACGAGACGCAAAGTTTTTTACTGAATTACGGAAACTAAAAATCCCCCTACCCCATTTTCATTATTACTCTTTGTGACAAAATCTGCGGCTGCCAAAACCTCCGGCTCTGCATTTGCCATAGCGACACCGATTCCTGCCATTTTTATCATGTCCAAATCATTGCCGCTGTCACCAAACACCATCATTTCTTCTGGTGCAATTCCAAGTTTTTTCCCAAGATACAAAAGACCACTTGCTTTCGAAGCGCCTTTTTTGGTAACCTCAATATTTTTCATACCACCGGAAACAGCATTCACATCCGGATATTTTTTAAGAACCTCCCAGACCGCATCGTAATCAACACGGTGACCGTCCTCATCATAAGCAAAGTTAATTGTCAGTTTCTCAACATCTTCGCCTCGCTCACGCAAGTAATCCACCTGGCTTTCTACCACCTGCCGTGACGCCAAAATATAATCACGGATTTCTTTCGTCAAACGCATTCTTGGCAAAAGGTCACGTTTTCTCTTTGTCATAAGTGCACCGCCCTTTAAAAAGGTATCTGCCATCACATCATATGTCTCCACTTCCTCAAGCATTGGCAAATAGGCAGAAAGTGGAATCGCATCCTCATAAAGACAAGTTTTTGAATCCCTTTCATAAATACCGGCACCATTTGTCGTAAGCACATAACGAACTCCGTCCAGTCGATAAATTTCATCCGAAATACCACAAAATGGTCGCCCGGTCGCCGGCACAATTTCAATACCGACGCGGGCCGCCTGTTCAAGAGCTTCTTTTGTTTCTTCTAAAATCTTTTTTTCATCATTTAAGACAGTTCCATCCATGTCAAATGCAATTAAGCGAATTCTTTTTTCTTTCACGCTAAAACCTCTTTTACATCCTTTGCAATCCAGTCTTTTGTCAGATGATTTTCTTCCAAAAGTTGTTCTGCATCGTAACGGTCGTAGAACTCTTTTTTCAAGCCAAAATTCAATACTTTCATATCGGAAGTGCTGTAATAGCCGGCAACTTTATGTCCAAAGCCGCCCTCCAAAATACCATCTTCCAATGTCACAACCACACGATGATTTTCTTTCAAATCCGAGAGCAGTTTTTCATCCAGACCAGATGCAAAACGTGGATTAATCAATGTGACTTTTTTGCCGGTTTCTTTTTCAATACTTCGTGCAGCCTCTTCACCCAGCTGGAAGAAATCGCCCAAAGCAAGAATCGCAACTTCTTCTCCTTTTTCACATACCTGATACTCATTCAATGAATCATAGGATGAAGCCACCGGATATTTAGCCGGATGAACACCATTGCCCGGCATACTGATAACAACCGGATACTTGTCCTGGTCCACACTCCAGTCAAGCATAGCCAAATATTCCTCCTTGCACGTCGGTGCCAGATACACAAGATTTGGAATATTACTCAGCATCGAAATCGTATAAAAACCAAGGTGTGTCACATCGTTTAAACCAAGAATTGACGAATAATTCAAAATCGTCGTGACCGGACTTTGATTGATACATACATCCTGTGAAAACTGGTCATACGTTCTCTGGATAAAGGTTGCGTTGGTACCAAAAATTGGTTTTCCGCCATTTTTTGCGATTCCGGAACACATTGCTACTGCCTGTTCTTCTGCAATTCCTACATCAATATACTGGCTTCCCGCTTTCTCGCGATTTGCTTTTGGAAAACCAACATTACTTGGAACTGCTGCCGTCACAAATACAACCGATTTATCCTTCTTCATTTTCTCTAAAAGAAGGTCTCCTGTCAAGGTACTGTAATCCTCACCTTCAAAAGTCATAAGCGGCTTTCCGGTCGTGCGGTCAAACGGCATGCACCAGTGCCAAGCTTCCCGATTCTCCTCTGCCGGCTCATACCCCTTTCCTTTCTGCGTATGAATATGCACAGCAATTGGATGGTCAATGTCTTTTACTTTCTGAAAGAGCGCAATCAATTTCTCGATATTATTTCCCTCTTCTTCGTAAATATAGTCAAGTCCCATTGCACGGAATAAATTATTTGGAGCCTCGCCGTTTGACTCTCTAAGTTCTGTAAGATTTTTATAAAGACCGCCGTGAATTTCTGCAATCGACTGCTCGTTATCGTTGACAACTACAATCAAATTCGAGGTCATTTCACCGGCAAAATCCAATCCTTCCAAAGCCTCTCCGCCACTCAAAGAACCATCACCAATTACAGCAATAATATTTTCTTTGCCGCCAACGGCATCTCTTCCTTTCGCAAGTCCGGTCGCAAGGCTGACAGACGTTGAAGTGTGTCCAATGGTAAAAATGTCATGTTCACTCTCCGATGGTTCCGAATACCCGGAAATTTCATGAAAACGATTTTCATCCAAATAACCATATGCTCTGCCGGTAAGCATCTTATGCGGATAGGTCTGGTGCGACACATCAAAAACAAATTTATCCTTTGGTGAATCAAATACATAATGCATCGCAATTGTCATTTCCACCACACCAAAGTTCGGTCCAAAGTGTCCGCCGGTCTTTGTCAAACGGTTAAAAAGTGCTTCTCTCATCTCACCTGCAAGCACATTTAATTGTTCCATTGATAATTTCTTTACATCATCAGGTCCTTGAATTTTTTCTAAATACATCGTAATTCTCCTTCCATTTTTATACTATTGTAACAATCTTTTTGCCATCGCATACGTCAATTCATAGACGGTATGTGTCAGACAATTTACCTTTGCCGTTTCCATCGCTTTTTTCTGCTTATCTGTAACAACAGAATACGGATAAATCCCAAACATGAATGGAAAAAATGCATAAATATATTCTTGTCTTTTTTCCGCATCCCATTCCGGACGGAATTTTTCTAACAATTGTTCCGTCACATCCAATGCTTTTCCATACGCGAGTTTAAACTCAACTAACATCTCCGTACGGCTGTTTTCTTCCAAATCATAATGATTCATGGATAAAATCTTCAAAAGCTGCCACCGGTCTTCCAGAGATTTTGCAATGGCTTTTGCAAGTTCCGGTACCGTCATCGATTCATTTTCCAAAATTTTTTGTAATTGTTCCACCCATAATTTATATTCTCTCGTCAAAAGGGATAAAAAAATCTCCTCTTTTGTTTCAAAATAATTATAAATGGATGTCCTTGAAAATGACGTAACCTCACCAATCTGTTTGATTGTAATTTCTTTAAAACTCATCGTCTGGTACAATGTTTCACATGCGTTTATAATTTCTTCTTTACGCGCATTGGTTCTTTCTTCCGAGCATGCCGGCATAATTAAATTCCTCTCTTAATTTCATGACAAATAAACTGACACCGTGTCACAATGATTACTATAAATCAAAACTGACACGGTGTCAATCCTTGTTTTTTATTTTACATAAAATCTTCTACACTTCAAAATCGATGCACGCTCTGTTCGCCGTATATGGTCTTACCTTACCATCCGCTACTGCTACATGTTTTGGGTGTGTGCTGTAATTTTTCAACGCTTCGGCACTTTCAAAAGTTGAATCCAGCATAACATCTACCGTAGAGCTTGACAGACATTCCGTACGAACAGAAATCTCCAAAAGACCCGGTATCTGTCCTGAAAGTCCCTCTAAGCCTTCCTTAATTCCCTGCTTAATTGTCTCCTTTTCCTCTCCTGAAAGTTCTTCCTTCAAGGTCCATAAAATAATGTGTTTTACCATAATAAAATCCTCCAGTTCATTTAATTATTTAATATAAAAAATTTATGCACAACATCTTCAGAAACACAAAGTTCTTTCGCAATTTCATGTTCCGTCATGCCATTTGCCGACAGTTGCAAAATATTAATCGCTACATCCAATCCCTTTTCTACACCCTTTTTTACGCCACGTTCTTCGTACATATCTAATAATACACACATAGAAATTGTACCTCCTTTTTCTCCTTTATTCCATTTTATAAGTTTTTTTGCCTTTTTGTATCCTAAATCATGTGTCATTGCTGACATCAAATCTAAAAAAGCATCCGGATGTTTTAACTTAAATTCTGTTTCATGAAAATACTGATCCAATTTATCTCTATCATTTTGATATTTTAAATATCGTACAATATATTTAAAATCCGAACAGTATTTACTGCATTCGTCTTCACTCTGTCCAGCCAAATTGATAACATGAATTTGATGATTGATTATCCATGGTTCCAAAAACTTTTTATATTCTTTAGGTATATCCAACAAATCAGACATACAAATTGGCTCATTCCAAGCTTTACTTCCATAATTTAAAACAAGTGTAATCACAGGTTTTAATTTTTGATCATCCTGAATCACCTTTGTAATTGGATTTGGATAATTCTTTTCTATTCTATTTTTTCTCTGCCATTCCTTTATCTGCTCCATATATTTGGCATACTGATATCCCATATCTCTAACAGGCATAATATTACAAATATCACTTTGATTTTCCATACATATAAATACAAAATCAGTACCTGCTTTTTTGCACTTCATAGGCACATCAAAAAAAAGTTGTCTAAAAGAAGCATCTGCTGGTAATTTAAAAATAAGTTCTGTCTGTTCCTCGACAATATCTTCTTCTGCAAGCACTTTTTCACCGTGAAACAAATTAACATTTGCCACATCTGAAAAGACATCCTTATAACGAAGAAGATTTTTTTCTGCCAAATCTGCTTTGCCCATAATATCCTCTCCCCTTTTTTATTTAGGAAAGAATCGATTCTTTTACCAAATACTAGCACACTGCTCCTTAAATGTCAATATATTTTCTTGCAAATGTCGAGCGTTTTACGACCACAATATGCGTATTACATCAAATAAATAAGACGGTATATTCATCACGCAAATATACCGCCTTAATTTGTAAATTCTAATTTTTCCCTCTACAACTTATACTGCTTCAGCAACTGCCCAACTTTTTCCGAAACATCTTCCGAAATCTTATATTGTTTTCCATCAATCACAAGATTTTTTCCAATGGTAAACCCTGATTTTGTTCCGTCATTTAAATACAGCACAAGTGAAATTCCACCGGCAAACATCTCACTGCTATTTGTTATTTCCTGAATATCCATTGCCGCTAACAACTGATAAATTTCATAAATTCCCTTTGGCGAAATGACCTCTTGATTCACCACAAGTCTTTGAATTTTACTTATTTTTTGATAGACAGTCTTCGTAAATACCACATTGTTTTCTTTCAGATTAGCTGCCTTCACCGGTGCTTTCACTGTCACCTTACATTTGTATTGTTTTTTCTTATATTTTGCATAAACAACTACACTGCCTGTTTTCTTTGCGGTCACTTTTCCCTTTTTGGTAACCGTTGCTTTCTTCTTATTTTTTGAATACCACTTTACAGCCCCTGCCTTCTTGTTTAACAGCTTAAGCTGTACAGTTGCCCCCTGTAAAAGAGAAACCTTTGTTAGATTCAACTTGACTTTTTTCGTTTTTGCTTTCGGAGCAACAGGAATCTGCGCCAGACATAACGCAAATAATAAAACAACAGCTACCCTTTTTTTCATCTTCATCATAATATTTACCTCCCATAAAAATTTTAGTAATTTTATTTTACCATATTATCCCTATTATGCGCAACAGCCATTTTATTTTTTTTACACATGTTATTTCATAAAAAAATATCAACCAAACTGCCCGCTGACATATGCTTTTGTTTTCTCTCTCTGAGGATTTTCAAAAATCTGCTCTGTCTTACCATACTCAATCAAATCGCCCATGAAAAAGAATGCTGTTTTATCTGCCACACGCGCAGCCTGCTGCATATTATGTGTCACAATAATTACCGTATAATTCTTTTTCAGTTCTACCATAAGTTCTTCTGTCTTCTGCGTTGAAATCGGATCAAGTGCACTGGTTGCCTCATCCATCAAAATAATCTCCGGCTCCAGTGCAATCGCACGTGCAATACAAAGTCTCTGCTGCTGTCCGCCGGATAATCCTAAGGCACTCTTTTTCAAGCGGTCTTTTACCTCATCCCAGAGAGCAGCTTTTCTCAAACTGGTCTCTACAATTTCGTCCAATTTTTTGCGTCCGTGTACTCCGTGGTATTTTGGCGCATAAGCAATATTATCATAAATGCTTGCCGGAAACGGGTTCGCTTTTTGAAACACCATACCAATTTTTTTTCGCAGTGCGGCAGCATCTACTTTACGACTGTAAATATCCGTTCCGTCAAACAGTACCTCACCGCTTATTTTACAACCCGGAACCAAATCGTTCATCCTGTTTAATGTCTTCAAAAAAGTAGACTTTCCACAACCGGACGGTCCAATCAGTGCCGTAATTTCATTTTTTTCAATATCCATTGTCACATCATGTAATACATGGTGTTTTCCATAACTTAAATTTAAATCAATTGTTGATACAATACTCATACTCTCTTATCCTTTCCTTCTCTTTTTGAATACCGCCGCAATCACATGGGTCAAAATTTCAATAAACAAAACAAACACCATAAGTACTGCTGCCATCGCATACGGCACCCATTCCGGCGCACCGCCTTCGGTTGCATATAAATAAAGCTGAACCGTCATCGTTGCTCCCGGCTCCGTCACATGCGACATCACAGATGACGGTAAATCCTGTGCAATTCCTGCCGTGTATAAAAGAGCCGCCGATTCACTTACCATACGTCCAATGCTCAATATAATTGCGACGACAATTCCCGATATCGCACATGGAAGAATAATCTTGCGAATCATATAAAATTTTGACATACCGGTTGCAATCGCCGCCTCACGGTACGTTTGACTGACCGCCAATAAAGACTCTTCTGTCGTTCGAATCATCGTCGGCAGGACAATTAACGTAAGTGTTAAAGATGCTGCTAACATTGAACCCGCATAATCTCCAATTGCCATTTTACGAACGAAAAAATTAAGTCCAAACAAACCATAAACAATCGAAGGAATACCGGCAAGAATTTCAATTGCAAATCGTATTCCCGAAACAATTTTTCCCTGTTTGGCATATTCCGCCAAATAGATTGCTGAACCGATTCCTAACGGGATACAAAAAATCAGTGTCAGTACCACCGTATAAATCGTATTGATAATCATCGGTTTAATTCCATAAGAATCCATCAAAATGTCCGGCTCCGTAAATAAAAATGCCCGGTTGACATAGGGAAGTCCCTTTTTCAAGAGATAACCAATCAATCCAATTGCCAAAAAGGCAACCGCCACCGTGAGCAGTATTACCACAAACCGAAACAAAATTGAGGAAATCCGCACTTCACTTTTAATACCATACTGCTGTCTCCTTTCCTCTATCGTTTTCCGGCTGCCGTTCGTTTGATTAGTGCATAGAACAGACCGTTAATCACAACGATAAATACAAATAATACCAGTCCGATTCCCATCAAAACACCGGAGGTCTCCTCACTTGCGTAAGCCATCTCTGTCACAATCGCCGTTGTCAAAAACCGAACCGGTTCCAACAGTTTTGGCATCTGTGCCACATTTCCGGCTACCATGATTACCGCCATCGTCTCTCCAACCGCACGTCCAAGTCCTAATAAAACCGCCGATAAAATACCGGATTTTGCCGCCGGCACAATAATATGTAAAATCGTATACTCACGGTTGACGCCAAGCGCTAATGAAGCTTCCATATATTCTTCCGGCACCGCTGTAATACTTGATTCACTGACCGAAATAATGGTTGGCAGTGTCATTACAATCAATACAACAATCGCTG
Organism: uncultured Clostridium sp.; assembly: GCA_937902905.1. Classification (GTDB taxonomy): domain Bacteria; phylum Bacillota; class Clostridia; order Lachnospirales; family Lachnospiraceae; genus Eubacterium_F. The sequence goes on from CALELW010000135.1 coordinate 12,223, forward strand.
AAAGAAGTGTCAATCCGGCCGGAAGTGAGAACATATTCTGCACAAAAGGAACTAAAAGAATCATTCCCAAAAATCCGTAAATAACGGATGGAATACCGGCCAGCATACTAATTACCGTCCGAAGTACAGAGGCAACCGGCCTCGGAATAAAATGACTCATCCCTACCGCTACCAGAATGGAAACCGGAACTGTAATTACAACGGTTCCAATCATAGAAAATACGGATGATAACAAAAATGGTAAAATTCCATACTTTGCCGGTTCCACGGAAGTATCCCATGTTTTTCCAAACAAAAAGTTTTTAATTCCTACTTTCGCAATGCTCGGTGCACCTGACTGAAACATATAAACACCAATCATAATAACAGCGATTACCGTTACAATGGTAAAAAGGAATAAAAGATATCGAAACAAAAGATCCGATAATTTTTTATGTACTTTCATATTTTTACGTGTCTCCTTCATATAAGGAAAGGGACACAGTTTTCTCCGATATCCGCTAAGGACTCGTCAAAACCTGCGCCCCATCGGTCATCCTTTGGATGACTTTTTCCTATTATTTTTTCTTAACTGTTACTTTGATTTTTGCTTTTACATTACCCTCTACGGTTGTAATGGTAATCGTTGCTTTACCTTTTTTCTTTGCCTTGATAACACCTTTTTTACTTACAGTTGCTACCTTTTTGTTAGAAGATTTAAACTTCACAGCTTTGTTTACGGCATTAGCAGGATAAACTGTGTATTTAATTGCTTTTTTCTTGCCTTTTTTCAAAGTGATTTTTTTCTTCACATTCAACTTAATCTTACGCGGGGCAATTTTTACCTGAGACAGATTTACAAATCCCATTTTTGTAATGATTTTCTTTGCATTGCTGCTGGTCTTAATCCACTTAATGAAGTTTCCGGTTGCTCCGGTCGCTTCCCCTTTTGTTGCAAGTACGAATGGACGACTCATCTTATATGTACCATTTGCCACATTTGCTGTTGTTGGAGATACACCATTAAATTTTACAGCTTTTACCTGTTTCTCATCCAAATCACCAAGTGACATATAACCGATTGCACCAGGATTTGTTTTTACTGATGTCTGCATCGCACCGGTTGTTGAAATTTCAGCATCCAGTTTGCCATAATTTTTTGCAATGTCTTTTTTGAAATCATTCTTCAAAACATCTTCAAAACAACTTCTTGTACCGGAACCGGATTCACGTCCGTATACGGCTGCTGCCTTGCTGTAAGAAGAAACAATGCTCTTCCAGTTTGTTGTCTTCTTTGCATACAAGTCATAGAGCTGTTCCGGTGTAATATTTCCGACCGGATTGCTTTTATTTACAACAATTGCAATTCCATCGTTACAGATTACATTTGCCTTTAAGACCGCTGCTTCATCTGCTTTCAAAGCACGGGAAGACATTCCGATGTCTACCTTTCCGTTCATTGCATCCGAAATTCCCGAGCCGGAACCGGTAATATTGGTAAAGTTAATTTTGATTCCTTTATTTTCTTTTGCATACTGTTTTGCCAGCTGCTGAGCCAGTGGAGAAATTGATGTTGAACCGGACAATGTAATTGTTGCGGTTGCTGCTTTCGACTGGTTTGGTACTGCAATTGGTGCAAGCGTAAATGCCATTGCCATAGTAAGTGATGTTGCAATTAATTTTTTCAGTTTCATAATTCATTACCTCTCTTTTTTCATTTATTTGGTTTTAGATACAGGGAACCAATCAGTGATACAAACGGCACCGCCAAAATGATTCCGATGGTTCCCGATATTCCTCTTAATAGTTCAATTCCGATTGAATACATATTTATCATTTGGTTGTACGGATACGAATACGCATAAATCATAATCATCGTATTCAAGGAACTTCCGGTAAAAGCAAGGATTAATGTATTTGACATCGTTCCCATCATATCTTTTCCGACATGAATTCCGGATTTGAATAATTCCTTTTTGCTAATCTCAGGATTCCTGTCATGAATTTCCTGTATCGTACTGGAAATGGACATTGCCACATCCATAACAGCTCCTAAAGAAGCAATCAAAATACCGGAGTATAACAGGTCTCCTACCTGTAATTTACAATTCTGAGCCACATAAATCAGATTTTCAATTTCTTCGGTGTTGTATCCGGATATGTGTGACAATTTTCCAAATAGCATGGCGATAATTCCGGATACCGCGACTCCCATAATTGTTCCTACCGTGGCACATACGGTTTTCTTTGTAAATCCGCCGATTAACAGAAGTGATACAATGGTAATCAGACAAACGACTGCAATCGTTAAAGGAAATGGGCTCGCTCCCTCATAAAGCAGGGGAAGGTATAAACCGATGATACATATAAAGGTAAATACCAGAGCGATAGCGGAGTAAATTCCTCGTTTTCCACCGATGAGACAAAGTATCAGTAAAAATAATCCGATTAAAGCATACATGACATACTCTCTGTCGTAGTTATACACATTGGCATTGATTACATCACCATATGCACTAACCTGTACAATTACTTTTGTTCCAACCTGACAATTTGCCCCGTACAAATAACCATTTAGATTATTTGCTTCTACGGTTTTTCCCTTGTGGGAGCCGGATGTGATTTTTACTTTCACATCCTGGCTTCCCGCCATCTCTCCTTCACCGGTATTATTTCCACCGCTGTTTCCTTTTACAATTTCCACCACAGTGGCTTTGGCATACTCTAAACCATCTTCGCTAATCAGTGGTGTCTTTTTCACCGAACTGCTTACGTACCAGATGATACCAAACAATACCAAAAGTGCTGCAGCCGTGCCAATGATTTCAATTGCTTTCTTCTTCGTTATCCGCTCCATATAATTCAATCATCCTATCTTGTAACTTTCACTTTAAAGGTTTTCTTTAATGTACCTGCTTTTACTGTGATTGTTACGGTTTTCTTTGTATACTTCTTCGCCGTTACTTTACCGGCTGCACTTACCTTCACATACTTTTTGTTGGAAGATTTGTAAGTAACTTTTTTCTTTGTGTTGGTTCTCTTAGTTGTGATTTTAAAGGATTTGCCTTTTTTCAGTTTCACCGTTTTACCGGCAATGGATTTTTTACCTTTTTTAATCGTAAGTGCTGCCTTTTTCACTGTGGTCTTAGCAGCCGGCTCACCATCATCCAAATCCAAATCATCATCACCGTAGGAACTCACTACTTTGTATTCCACATTGTCAATTGCTTTTTTCAAGTTTGCATATGCTGTGTCATAGGTAGCTGCCGGAATCTTTGTTGTCAAATCCGGAAGCAGTGTCTTGTCTAACAAACTTGAGAATCCTGCACGAAGTGTCGTCGTTGTCGTATCACCAAGTTTAGAAGCGAATTCACCCTGTGCATATCCATAGTAGTTCAATGGGTCTTTGGCATTGTCCGCATTGTTTGTCTTGTCATAAAGTGCAGACAATTTTTCAGCTCCCTTATCCTTTGATGTGGATGCAACAATCTCTTTCAAAACTTTCACTGCATCATCTACTTTTTTCAAAGAATCTTCGCTGTATACGGAACTGCTTAATCCTTCTGCTTTTTTGATCAACTGCTGTGCCGAATCTTTTTTGCTTTCTTTTTTAATGGTAAATGGTTTTGCATATTCAGCACCTGTATAATCAAAAGTCTTGATTGTAAATGCCTGATCCGAAAAATCAATGGTCGAATAGGTCGGAAGCTGATTGTTGGAACGCTCTGCGATGTAATACTGTTTCTGCGTAGCTAAGTTATAGAACTTAGAACCACTGGCAGAACCTGCCGCAATATACAGTGTTCCTTCCGGATTTGTTGCCGAATCCTGTCCGTATTCAATTGCAGTACCATCAATAATCTGATAGGTTCTTGCATAACTGTGGTCATGACCGGTTAAGCAGACATCAATGTCATACTTATCCATAAGTGGCGCAAAAATTGTACGAAGATTTGCTCCATCAAAGTCGGAGTGCGGCTGTCCGGAACCATAAATATCATGGTGGAAGGATACCACTTTCCATTTCGCATTTGGTGCGCTTTTAATTGCCTTTTCCATCAGTTTGCTGTGCTCTGCCGCATTACGGTTATTACTATTCAAAACAATGTATAGTACATCGCCATAGCTGAAGTAGTAATCACTTCCGGAGTTCGTTGCTCCCAAATTATCCTCTATATTTGGGTTGTTGTAATGATACTTGTAATCCGTTCCTTTGCTCTCATGGTTTCCGATGGAAGAAGCAAGCGGCAGATTACGAAGTACCGATGGATATAAGAAACCGGCGTACTCGCTCTCTCTTACATTCTTTGTATCTGCTTCATCTGCTGCAGCATAATCAATCTGGTCACCTACTGACAGTACAAAACTGGCATCTCCATCTTTTTTCTTTGCCGTCTCCAATGTTTTGTTCCAGTTGTAAGTATCAACCGCGATATTTACATCATCAATTGTTCCCTGTCCTTCGGAACCGGATGCACCAACCTGCGGGTCACCTACCAGCCAGATTTTGTAAGAAGAAAAATCTTTTGTCTGATATTTTTCTGCCTTACTCCATGTCGTTCCGTCATTGGAATAGCTATAGTAATAGGTAGTATTTTTCTCCAATGCGCCTTTTATGGATACTTTGTTGGAAGCTTTGTAAGTCTCCACACTATTGGAACGGTTGATATCGGTAACTGTGCCGTCATATACTTTGGCGTCGGATAAATCTTCTTTCTTTCCTAATTTTACTTTTGCTAATCCTTTTGTTTTGGAATACCAGCAAAAATTCAAATCTTTCTCAGTTGCGCCCGGTGTCAATACAATTTTACCGGAATCAATGGACTCTTTTCCTGTCCAAGTGCTGTCTTTCCATGTCTGGTACTCACTGACTGCTTTTGTGTCTGCTGTCAACGTGCTTTTTTCTGTTGTCTCTCCATAGGCTCCTGCCTGAATGGGATTTAAGGTCAGACTCAATACTGCCAACGCAGAAAAAGCAATTACTCTGTTCATTCTTTTCATTTTTACCTCCATTTTTTCCTGCCACGGATGTGGCACATTCTTATTCTGCATTTCCTTTGTTACAATCTCATCTTAAAATTTCATTGTAAAATCCACTACCTAAGAAAAGTAAAAAATATGAAAAATGTTTTCAAAAAAGAAGGCATCAAAAAAAGCCCCTAAACTGCCCAAAAAATCGATTTCAAGGCAATCCGAGGCTTTCCTTTTGTAAAATTCTCTAATTTAACTTTGCAAGTATTTTCTTAAATTGAATCGTAAACAAAACAGCAGTAAAGGTAACGGCAAACACGTCTGCAACCGGTTCTGCCAGATACACCGCAAAGGTCTGGTCCACAAAAAGCTGCGGCAGAATATAAATAAGCGGAATTAACAAAACAAATTTTCTCAACACCGCTACAATAATTGAACAAACAGCACTTCCAATTGAGACAAACGTCATCTGGCAGGCAATCTGAATACCGAAAATAAACAATGCCCCACAATATACACGTAATGCCTGGGAAGTAAAATCAAGCAAAGTGGCATCGCTTGTAAACATGCCCACAAAAAGACGCGGGATGATTAAAATAAATGCCCACAAAACAACAGAGTATACTAAACTAATTATTAGCAGCAAACGAAAACTTTTTTTCACACGCTCACGATTTTTTGCTCCATAATTATAACTGGTAATCGGCTGTGCCCCTTGGCCAAGCCCTTGCAGCGGAAGCATCGCAAACTGCATCACACTTGTTAAAATTGTCATCGCACCGACCGCCAAATCTCCTCCGTAAGCAAGTAACGACGAATTAAAACAGACCGAAATGACACTCTCACTTGCCTGCATGATAAATGCAGAAAGTCCCAATGCAAGGCACGGAAGCACCAAACCAAAATCCACTCGAAGATTTTTTCTTTTGAGGCGGAGAATCGTTTTCTCACCACATAGAAAATGAATTACCCACACACAGGAAATTCCCTGCGATAAAATAGTAGCAAGTGCAGCTCCTCTTACTCCCATATGAAACCCATAAATAAAAACAGGATCCAATACAATATTAGTCACTGCACCTATCATTACCGTAAACATACCGGTCTTTGCAAATCCCTGTGCCGTAATAAATGCATTCATTCCCAAGGTCAGCTGTACAAAAAGTGTGCCAAATGCATACAAACTCATATACGAATTTGCATACGAAATTGTATTTTCACTTGCTCCAAAAGCAAGAAGCAAATCTTTATTCCAAACCAGAATAACTACCGTCAAAATAAGAGAAATCACTACCTGCACCGTAACGCAGCCACCAAGAATCTTCTCTGCCGACTCATGCTCTCCCTTTCCCATTGCAATCGAAGCACGCGGTGCACCACCGGAACTGATTAACGCTGCAAACGCTGACACAATCATAATCAATGGCATGCACACTCCAACCCCGGTCAGTGCAAGACTTCCGTCTCCCGGCATATGTCCAATATAAATGCGGTCAACAATGTTATAGAGCATATTCACAAGCTGTGCAATAACCGTTGGCACTGCCAGTTTAAAAAGCAGTTTTCCCACCGGCTCCGTTCCAAGAAAAGTTTTGTCCTGTTTCATATTATTATGTTTCCTTCTTTCTATCTTTTTGCAATAGAACTAATTGTAGACGAAAAACGGGTGGCATGCAAGATATTTAATAAAAAAATTTGTATCAAGTGGTTGCTGGTATTTTTAGTTTCCGTAATTTAAGTAGAAAAGCTTTGCGTCTCGCGGGTGCTCCCGCTCGTTGAGTGCGTAGCGGTATGGGCACTGAAACTACCAGTGCTCCATACCGACGTACTCAAAACCCACGAGTCACAAAGCTTTTCTACTTAAATTACTGGAATCCTAATAAATAACAGTAAACATTCAATACAAAATTTTTACTCCTTAATGTTGTTCTCCGTTGTTTTATACAATATGACGCAATTGATTTGTGTCAAGTGTTCGCTGGTACTCTATTTTGATTCCAGTAATTCGGCAGAATATCTTTAGGTCTTGTGGGTTTTGAGTACGTCGGTATGAGTTGCAAGAAGTCCGGTGGACTTCTGTTATGCAACGACCGAAGCGGAGCGGAGACCTCTGGTAGTTTCAGTGCCCATACCGCTACGTACTCAACGAGTGAGAACGCCCACAAGGCATAAAGAGATTCTGCCAAATTACGGAAACTAATAAAGTCCCACCAAACACCTACCTGAAATTGTTTTGACATATTTATTTCTTACACTAAATCCATCATTACATGAAAAGGAGTACACGCATGAAAAGAAAAGCACTTTGGATAAGTATCATTGGTATTCTTTTAATTGGTTTTTCCTGTTTGTTTTGCTACCGCTATTTTAACAGGCAGAAACAAATCGAGCAAAAAAAGCATACCGGTTTAGTCAGTGAAGATTTTCCGGTTCAGGATATCAAACACCAAAGCAAAAATATTTATGAGAATGCTTACCAGACAGAAGCAGACAACCAGCTTCAAAATATGAAAAACAATAATTCCTACACAATCGAAGAGCCACTTCTTGTCTGGAATCCTTATGGCACAAATACCGGTTCCTTCTATTATTATGGTAAATCCGAACAAGATAGTTATGCCGTCTGTGAAGTTACCTGCAATAAAGGAAGTGTCATCAAACACCGCTTGAAAAATGATTCCGATTCCGGCGTGACAAAAACACATGAATACTTAATTACAGGATTGGCACCGGGGCTTAAAAATCGTTTTTCCCTTGCTTTTTATGACGCAGAAAACAATTTGATTCATACCTATCAATATACTGTAACACTAAAAAAAGATAAACAGATTCCTGCCATTACCAAAGTGGAAAAAGGGAATAGCAAATCTTCTTTGACCGATGGACTTTTCGCTGTTTTGGGACATGATAAATCCAAGGCGAAAAATATTTATTATTATGACAATAACGGTATCTGCCGGGGAAAAACACCATTGAACAACTACCGCACCGACCGTATTTTAACGATTGATGGAAAACTTGTCTACTCCTACAACCTCACAGACATTGCATTTGTGAATCGTCTGGGAAAAGTCGAAAAGACACTTTCTCTTGGCAAATATGAACTTCATCATGACTTTATGTACGATGAAAAACGAAATGAACTTTTATGTCTTGTCAATGACACTGACAAAGATACGATTGAAGATGTTCTGATTTCCGTCAATATTGAAACCGGAAAAGTAAAAAAACTGGTCGATTTTGAGAAAATAATGAAGTCCATGAGAAAGCGCTCCGTACAGCGTAAAGGTGGAAAAAATACATATGGCGGAACTGAGCTTGACTGGCTCCATTTGAATTCTCTGGATATGATTAATGATAAAGATGCCGTATTCAGCAGCCGGGAAGAAAGCGTAATTATTAAAATCAATAATATTTATGAGAATCCTTCCATCGACTACTTAATCCACAGTGGCTCTCTTTATAAAGGAACCAAATATGAAAAACTGCTATTAAAACAAAAAGGAAACTTCGTCGGACATGCCGGTCAGCACACGATTACGGTAGAACACGATGCTTCACTGTCAAACGGACAATATTATTTATTTATGTACAATAACAACTTTGGCAGTGCCAAAACGCTTCCTCAGTTTGACTGGAGCCTCTATCCGGGCGTGGGCACTTACCGCGAAGGAACTGCCTCCTATTTTTGCAAATATTTAGTCGATGAAAACAAAAAAACATACGAATTGGTTCAGCAGTTCTCCGTTCCGTATTCCAGTGTTGTCAGCGGAGTAAATTATATTGGAAATAACATCACATTCAGCAGCGGCATGGACCACACTTACGGCGAATACGATAAACAAGGAAACATGATTTGTACTTATACTTATGCCGCAAAGCGATACGCTTACCGCGTAATAAAGTATGATTTTACTGATGTATACTATGAAAAGGAGGCAACCTGATGAAACAAAAGAAACTACTGGTAAGTTTGTTTTTCCTTCTATTTTGCGGCACCTTCGCTTGCGCCACAAAATCTCAGGCAAAAATACTTACTATCAAACACAGCACGAAAAAAGTCTATACGACCAAATATCAGAGGGAATCAACTTCTTATCTGACCAAATGGAAAAAGGAGAACAGAACTTTGGATGCCCCTCTGTTAGTAAAAAATCCATACGGCACACTGAGTACCTCCATTTACTTTTATGCGGTTTCTACAGAACCACTTTATGCCAAATACACCATTACAGCCAAAGGTGCGGAAACAATTTCCGGCACTTTAGCAGGCGGCTCGGAAACAAATGTGCGCCTAACCCACGAATATCTGATTCCGGGACTCGCCGCCGGCAGAAAAAATACAGTAGAAATTAATTTCTACAATGCAGCAAATGAATGGAAAAAGACTGTTCGTTTTTCAACGACACCAAAAAAGGAAAAAGCGATTCCGAAAATTAAAAAAGTAAAAAACGGAAAAAGTAAAAGTGCCGTTTCGCTTGGCTTCTATGCCATGTTTGGACACGATAAATCAGATGCCACCAACATTTACTACTACGATAACAAAGGTGCAAG
>CALELW010000136.1 GCA_937902905.1 uncultured Clostridium sp.
GTAGGCGCTTGCGCTAAACAAACGCGTAAGGGTATCGGCATGCCAACTACGCATGCCAGATACCCACGTGTTTGTACCCCCTCTCCACAAATCTTTTCTTGATAAATTACTGGAATACTAAAAAGACTAGTAACGAACACTTCACTGATTTCTGTGGTGGAATTTTTCTCTTTTTTTTTGGGGGGGGATGTGAAGAGGTACATACTTTCTAGACAACTCTTTTCACCTAATTTTACCTAAATGGTTGCATTTTCACCTGATTATCTGACTTTATTCGGACAAATCGCGTGAAAAACACAACCCTTTCTTCTCATTTCCTGCTTTTAGGTTGCTTGCAGATGCATCTTTTCAAAATTCATGCAACTCTTTTCGCTTTTTATAAAGGTTAAAGTTGCATAGGGTGCTGCCCTTTCACCAAAATCCGCCCACCGCCTTTCTAATAATCGCAAAAAATACCGAAGGATGAGTATCCATACGCAGGTATCAGATAGGCGTATTTTGCCTATCGATACCTCTGCGCATGGATTAAGCGAGAGCGCTCATCCTTCGGTACTTTTTGCGATTACCTCATCCACACTTACAACCTCCGGTGCTTCAAGTGATGTTTCTTTTGCATCCGCGGCTTCAACCGGGTCTTCCAATTCTTTTTTCTCCTCATCATCCCACAGCGAATCGTATTTTTTACGCTCCTTAAGCTTTGCCATCATCTGTGCATTTTTCGCCATCTGATACAAATCACTGTCGAATTCCATGAGTTTTTTCTCATCCGAACCGGGAACGATATCCCCGTGGAACATGCGCATTGCCACTGCGAGAATTTTACCCATTTCCTTATAATAATCCCCTTCTGCTTCGGCATTTTGTTTTGCGCTTACCATCTCTCGCTCGGCATCCCATTTGTCCATAAACTGGTGAATGAAATCATCATAAATCTTCTGCTGGTCTTTCACTGCATTGTACTGGAGTTCCAAAACCGCCGCCTGTTCTCCAAACAATTTGTCTCCTTCAGGAACACGCTTTATTAACTCCTTTGTCTCATTGAGCTTTTTCGATAATTCGAATGCTGTCGAATTGTACTGCTTATGTACTGCGCTGAATTTATTCCGCAGTTCTCCCAACGTCGTCATGCAAACACCTCCTTGTGTTCTTTTTGTAAATCCATTTACAACGTATCTGTAAGTATATTATCGGCAGTTTTCCCTCATAATATTACAACTTGACAAATCCGCCCCTTTCGTACTAGAGTAAGCATAGAAATATTTTTTTTTAAGGAGAAATTAAAATGAGTGAACAATGTACGCATGACTGCTCTACCTGTAGCAGCAATTGCGGTTCGAAAGCCCCAAAAAGTCTCTTAGTAGCACCACACCCAAACAGCAAAATCGGCAAAGTTATCGGCGTTGTCAGTGGAAAAGGCGGCGTAGGAAAATCAATGGTTACCGATTTGCTTGCGGTTGAATTTGCGCGCCGTGGATACCACTGCGGTATCTTGGACGCCGATATTACCGGTCCTTCGATTCCGAAGGCATTTGGTATTACCGAAAAAGCCCAGGGAAATGAAACAACGATTTTCCCTGTAAAATCAAAAAAATACGGCGTGGATATTATGTCCATTAACGTCCTTTTGGAAAATGAAAGCGACCCGGTTGTATGGCGTGGTCCGGTAATTGGTGGAACGGTTCGCCAGTTCTGGTCTGACACCCTTTGGGATAATGTCGATTATCTGTTTGTCGATATGCCGCCGGGGACCGGTGATGTTGCACTTACCGTATTCCAAAACATTCCAATTGATGGTATTGTCGTTGTTACAAGTCCGCAGGATTTGGTTTCCATGATTGTCGGTAAAGCAATGAAAATGGCTTCTCTTATGAATATTCCGGTTCTTGGTCTTGTAGAAAATATGAGCTATGCGCTCTGCCCTGACTGTGGAAAGAAAATTCATGTATTTGGTGAGAGCCACATCAGTGAAATTGCTGAGGAATACCATGTACCGGTACTCGCCCAGATGCCAATTAATCCGGCACTTGCCTCTGCCTGCGATAACGGCACGGTAGAGGATTTGGATTGTTCCTATCTGGAAGATGCTGCACTTGTTATTGAAAGAGGTCAGAAATAGTGGATACAAAAGTCTGTTATTTATTTGGGGCAGGGGAACAATCCCCCTGCCATATTGAATTAGGAAAAGATGATTTGGTCATCGCTGTTGATGGCGGCTTTGACTATTTAGAAAAAATTGGTCTGCGTGCCGACTATGTACTCGGTGACTTTGATTCCGTTTCGGCATCCAGCCATCTGCCATCCGACTGCATCCGCCACCCAAAAGAAAAAGACGATACGGACATGATGCTCGCCGCACGTCTTGGTTTGGAAAAAGGATACACAAATTTTGAAATTTATGGCGGTTTAGGCGGCCGCTTAGACCACACATTGGCTAATATTCAGACGCTTACATTTTTAAACCGGCATGATGCCGTTGGCACCTTAATCGGAGACGGCTATGCACTAAAAGTTGTCACAAACGGCGTCATTACATTCGGAAAAGATTTACCGGAAAATACCGCCGGCAACACATGTTCTGTCTTTTCTTTAAGCGATGAGAGCACAAATGTCACCATTCAGGGATTTCATTATGAAGTAGAAGGGGCGACCCTCACAAATTCATTTCCTCTTGGTGTCAGCAATGAGTTTACCGGCAAAAAGGGAAGTATCAGCGTGTCAAATGGCACATTAGCTGTTTTGTGGAATCGCCCTTAAATTTTCTATTTACATTTCTATTTTATTGAATCAAGTCCGAGTTTTACGGCAATCATCTTGTCAATCGGACAGGTACTCTGGCCCTTGCCATCCGTTCCTTCCAGATACGTGGTGGCAGCGGATTCAAATATCATATACACTTCATCCCCGACAACTTCTACTTCCTCTACCATTGGCGGCAGAGCCACGGCAAGTTCTAACTCACCAAGCATCGTATCGTCGGTTGCATCCGCACGGTTATACACCTGTAATTCCGATAAAAATCTCTTCTTCGTACTGTTTCTTCCATAGGAACAGCTAAAGATTGTACGGTCTCCGGAGAATGTAATTCCCTGCACATAGTTCGGTGTGCTGCGGTACAACACGTTGCCACGGACATCCAAAATAATTTTACCTGTCAAAATCTTCTCTGTCGGATCCGCACCTTCGGTTTCTGCCGGAATTGTACGGTGAATTTCCAGCGTTATTGTAGTTCCTTTTGTACACTTTTCCAGTAATTCAGACAGCTGTTTTGCACTTGTAATCAGCTCGTTATTAACCGAGTAAATAACATCGCCTTTTTTCAGCTTTTCTTTTGCTGTCACAGAGCTTCCTTTTTCTGCAAGCAAAACAGAGGAAGAAGAGTACACTCTTGCAACCTGAACACTTGTCTTTGCCTCATTTTCTTCAGTTGCTTCTGTCTGCACTTCTTTTGTCTGGATTCCCAAATAATCCTCTTCGGCAGGATTCGTAACAATACGAACCTGATTTAATTCGTTGGTCTTTGCATCGTACTCATATGCATACATACGTGGCGCACCGGTATCATTTTCCTCTACTTCTTCGTCCGAATCTTCATCCTCCGAAGAGTCACCGGCAACTGGTGCCACACTAAACTGTGCCACCCATAGATAACCATCCTTTTTATTGTACGAAATCGTCGATGGTTTCGTTGGAATCTGATGCAGTTCCACTTTGCTGGATGATGTATATTCTTTCTTACCTGTCGCATATTTCACCAAATCTGTCAGCGTAATGCGCTCAAGTGAATACATTCCTGTTGTTTTGTCTTTGTTCGAGTGGCAGACCCAGATGTTTTTATTTTTCTCATCATAAGTAATTCCACCTACATGACTCTTCTGGTCTTTTAAAACTAACGTCTTTAAAAATTCGCCCGTCTTGTTGTTATAAACGAAAATGCAGCTATTGTGCAAATCATCCATACAGTATGCCGTCGTAAGCATATAATTCCCTGCCATGCAGACACCCTGCGGACAGAGATTGTTACACTGAATATAATTTTTTGTCCAGTCCTCATCTGCTGTTGGTGCAAGCCCCGGCATCTGATACTTATCCACAATCGTCCATTTTAAATCTGTCAGTTTTTTGTAATTGGCAAACCCCGGAGACAGTGGACTCTTTGATGGATAACTGTATTTATTAATACTGTCATAGGTACTGAAAACACGTACCGGCTTTTTGTTAATCGTAACGATAACAGAAGCCGAAGCCGCCTTATAATTTGCTGTTGCAGGCACACTCATGGTTACCTTCGCCGACACTTTCTTAATCGTGTCTTTTGTCTGTTTAGACAATGTTTTACATGTCTTATCAAAGGTTTTAACAATCGTAACCTTACCAGCCTTTGTGACCTTAATTACATTTGTCGTTGCGCAGGCATACGTTACCGTTCCTCCGCCCTTTGACGGCTTAGCCACAATTGAAAATACTCCGTCGCCCTCTACCGCCGAGTATGCTGTTTTGTCCGGCACTAACAGACGACTTGCTTTTTTTATCTTAAAAGTTTTACTTTTACTACCCTTATATTTTGCTTTTTTCCCTTTTTTAGCCTTCTTGGCTTTAATTGTAACTTTTGCCGTTCCGGCATTTTTATTTTTTGTATACTTGACCGTATAATCCTTGTTTTTTTTCAGTTTTTTCTTACCAAGTTTTACGGTAACAGCTGGTTTTCTTGCTTTTCCATTATATGTATAGCTGCTCTTTGCCAAAGTAATCTTTGCTTTTGTCAATGACTTTGGCTTTGCCTTTTTCTTTGCCTGAACATTCATCCCACCAATTAATACAGTGGAAAAAAGTAACAGTGCTAACAATAGTATTCTTTTTTTACACTTCATATTTTACGCTTCCTTCCCAAAAAAATGTAACTGTCCCTTTACCGAACAGTTACATTTAACCATGCAATCGTGGCAAAACATAGGCATCCTTACTTCAAATTTACCCACATCGTCGGACGTATGCAGGCACCATTTTCGTCCACCGGGAATCCATAGGTAATAATGTCCCCCAATGCCGAAACATACGTAGTTGCCGTGGCATCTTTGCCCGGTGTACGCAGCCGCATTGTCTTTGCCTTTGCTTTCAGTTTCTTCTTATATTTGGTAAACTCCGGCTCATTCATCAAAAATACTTTATCTTGCGTATTCTTGCCGCCGTCCGTTCCAAACTCTTCGTTCGCAATATTTTCAACATCTGTAGTCAAAATCATCGCCAATTCCTCCGGTGTAAATTTACCGTCCTCAAGGAATTCACCATTCAGATATTTTCGCAGCGTACAATTCTCCCATGTAACTTTTTCTGTTTTGTCATGGTAAGGATGTTTATTATCTGCCATATATTTTGTAAGCAGAGCTTTACCATCGGTACGCTCCAAAACCATCCAGTCACAGGTTCCAAACTTCACAACACCACCAATTTTGACTTTTTCAATGGCTTTTTTCTCAAGTGAAATAATCTGGTTTTTACAATCTTTGTAATCGCCCAGTTTTTCGTATGTGGACGATGCCCATTTATCAAAACCAACTTTCGCTGAAAGTCCGGCTAACTGATAACGAGTTGCCGGAACATTATAGCAGACAATCATTGCAACAATAATCGCAAGTACAATCCATTTTGCAATTCCTTTTTTCTTATTGTCATCTTCTTCCTGCTTCTTCACTGTTGTTGTAACAGTTCGTGAAATTTCTTCTTTTTCTGCAGGCAGTTTCTTTTCCCATTCTTTTGCAAGCGCTGCACATTCTTCACTTAACGCAGCACACTCTTCACATCCCTCAAACGGAGTCTCTTTACCTAAAGCATCCATCTGTGCGAAATCTTTTGTAAGGCGCACATAGATGCGATAAACATCTTCATCTACTAAAAGGCATCTTGTCGCTCTCTTTAACGTCTTTAACTGGACAAACCGTTCCGCCGGCGTCAATTCAATGACCTCTTTTTTCTTTTTCTTCTTATCTCCCTTTGCCATGCACTGGAATCCTCCTTTGTCTCTTATGCGGACTGTATTGGTAGTATAACATAGATTGTGCCTAATTATCAACTTTTTGACATCTTTTGTTTGTCATACGAAAAAGAAGAAACTATCATTCGCATGAACATTACTGTTTCCCGATTTGTAGTTTCTTCTTTTCTTGTTCCAATATTTATTCACAAAGAATTATTTTTTCTTCGAATAAGTGACTGCTTTCTGCTCTTTTTCTCCTTTTCCGGAAAGAACATACCACAATGGTGATGCTACACATACTGATGAATAACATCCGGAAATAATACCTACAATCAACGGAATTGCAAACTGACGTACCGAATCCACACCGAATACTGCCAATACAAATACCATAATAAAGGTAGTTACCGAAGTATTAATGGAACGAGACAATGTCTCTGTAATACTCTTGTTAATAATTTCTGCAAGGCTTGTTCTTGATGTAGCCTTAGCTTTATTCTCGCGAATACGGTCAAATACTACGATGGTATCGTTGATGGAATATCCGACAATCGTAAGCATACATGCGATAAAGGTACTTCCGACCGGAATAAATGCACTTGCCACTACATAAACGGTCAGCACGGCAATTACATCATGAACAAGTGCCAAAACAGCACTGATACCGGTTGAAAGTTTACGGAAACGAATCCAAATATAAAGCAGCATACATAGTGTCGCAATCAGAGTTGCTACAGCTGCATCTACTTTCATTTCATCACTGACAGAACCACTGATGAACTCGGACTCAATTTTTGTAGATTCATCCACGCCAAACGTTTTCGCCATCGTTGCTTTCAATTCTTCCGACTTCTGCTCACTGAGTTCCTCAGTACGAACAACAATCTTTGTATTATCCGCAACCGAAATCTCAACACTCTTACCGCTTCCAATTACGGATTTTGCAGTATCTTCTGCTTTCTGTTTATCATCATCTGTTACAGTCTTAGACAAGTCAACAGATGTCGAGTTACCGCCGGCAAAATCTAAGCTATAGTTAAACAACGGACCACCGGAAGCAGCACGGACAACAAGTCCTGCCACACAGATTACAACAACAGCTCCGGAAATAACAACATATTTCTTCCAGTTACCAATAAAGTTAATTGTCTTACGTTCTTTCTGAATACCATACAGTGAAGTATTTGTCATACCCAGTGCGCAGAATGCTTTCATCAAAAGTTTTGTAATAAACAAAGCGGTAAACATGGATAACACAATACCAATACCAAGTGTCATCGCAAATCCTTTTACCGTACCGGAACCTTTAAGGTACAATACCAAAGCGGCAATCAAGGTTGTTACGTTACCATCAATAATGGCGGACATCGCTTTTGAGAATCCGTTATCAATAGCGGATGCTACCGTCTTACCGGTTGCCAACTCCTCGCGGATACGTGTAAAGATAATACAGTTTGCATCCACCGCCATACCAATACTCAGGATAATACCCGCAATACCAGGCAAGGTCAATGTTACATTCAAACCATTCAGTGCAAGCAACATAGCTCCTACATAGAAAATCAATGCAATGCTGGCTGCCACACCGGAAATGCGGTACATAACAATCATGAAAATGATTACGAGAATCAAACCAACAACGCCGGCAAACAAACTGGATTTCAATGCCTGACTTCCCAGTGTTGCCCCTACTACGTTACCATGAATATTCTCAAGTTCCAATGGAAGAGCACCGATACGTACAGTAGAAGCAAGCTGCTCTGCGGACTCAGAAGTAAACCTTCCCGAAATCCAGCACTCACCGCCGGAAATCTCTTCTTTCAGGTTTGGTGCAGAAACTAACTTCTCATCATATACGATAGCAAGCTGCTCACCAACATGCTCTCCGGTAATCTTAGCAAATTTCTTAATTCCTTTACCTGCGAACTTAATGGAAACACCATATTCAGTTTTTCCGGTACCTTCCTGCTGTCTGCTGCCGGAAGTTGCCTCACCAATCATATCACCGGTCAAAAGAACTTTCGATTTGTCGTAAACGACTTTATCACCTTCGTTTGGTGTGCCTCCTTTTTCAGTCTTCAAATCTGAATATAAAATGAAATAAAGTGCTCCAGCCTTACCAAGTTCCTTCAGAACCTCTTCTGAATCACTGGCACCCGGAATATCAATTGTGACACGGTCACTACCTTCCTGATATACAGCAGCTTCCGTGCTCTCTAATGTCTCCACACGTTTCTGCATCTTATAAATCGTGTCTGCCATGTCTTTGTCTGTCGGCTGTTCACCGGTTCTCTTACCGGTACTATCCGTCTTGTAAGCCTGGTATGTGACACTCACGCCACCTTCCAAATCCAATCCAAGACGAATGTTTTTTGCGCTTCCTCTGTGTGCGCTACCAATTCCCCTTGCTGCTACAAACGCAAACGCTGCAATCAGCACAAGAACCAGTAAGACCTGTAAAACGCCCTTTACTTTACTGTTCATGTTACTTATCTCCTTTACTATAAATCCTTGCCAGGGTCTCTTATTGTAAAAATCCCCCTATCGAGCACTGCTCGAGTTTAAAGTATACCACAAAACAATTGGTTCTTCAAGTATAAAACGAAAGCGTCTTACGCCTAAACTTCTGATTTATTTAACGGTAACCGTTATCTTTTTATAGGCACCGTTATTTGCCAGCACATAAAGGATGCAAGTCCCCTTTTTCTTTGCCTTGACGACACCTTTTTTACTTACCGCTGCAATCTTTTTATTTGACGAATAGTAACGGTATGCTGCCGCATGTTTCAAAAGTTTTTTCTTCTTATCTTCTCTGACAAGTTTTGCTTTAATAGTGAATTTCTTTCCTTTTTTCAAAGTGATTTTCGTTTTTTTCACTTTAACCGCTTTCGCATTTGTCGTTTTATTGGCAGACATTGAAACATGAAGTTCATTAGACTTTGCCACATAAATTTTCTTACCGTCAACCATGCGATAAGCAATAACAAAATATTTGTATTTCTTTTTATTGCTTAATTTTTTATGCGTCTGTTTTGTCCGGCTAGAGCGTTTTAACAAGTGATACTTACTCTTTCCGTTACAATATGACCAGTAAATTTCATATCCTGATACATTGTTTACTTTCAGCCACGACAAATGAATCTTTTTACTGCCGCCAACTCCTTTTGCTAAAAGAAGAGGTAAATCCTCTCGTGCTGAAAGGCTGTCTGCGGACACCTTGGATTCGTCTTTCACGGAAGTTTGTCCATCTAATTTTTCCTCTTTGTGTGACGAATTATTATTTCCTGTTCCGGTCGTTGTGGTGCTTGTGCCTGTCGTCCCGCCCTCTCTTGCATCTGCCATTTTGGCTTGCTCGATAATGGCATTTATCTGGCTTATCGCCGAATTGCGAATGGCTTCTACCTTTTGCACCGAAGTAGTATATTGTAACTGGTTCTCCGTCTGCTTTATCATACGATCCACTCGTTCTTGATAACTTGTTCTCTGCTCATCCGTAAGGTTTTTCAAATCACTAAAAAGAATACCGTTTTTCGGCTTTGCCTTTTCTGCCGTATTCCGAACAGACGTCATCGCCTTTTGAATGTCCGGCTGTAAGTCTTTCACACCAAGCACCTCAATTTTGGGTGTCTTTGAAACAGATGGAATCGTAACAGTCCATGTATTTGTACCTTTGTCATACTGTATATAATTAGAAGAAATTACTATTCCATTGTCCTTTATCACAATATTTTCAACAGAATATCCGGTTTTTCCCCTTATTGTAAAAGTATAGTTTTCGCCTTTTTTTACAGACGCAGCACCTTTCACTTCAATTCCCGAATCCTCCGGCAATTGAACCACATATTCCTTATGCTTCCATTTTGCATAAAATGTAACATCTTCCGTTCCCCGGTAAATGCTGCCCGGTGCATAATCGGTTCCGCTTCCGTCCGGCTCCGTATTCCAGCATTCAAAACTGTGGTCTTCATTCTCCGGTACATCTTTTGATAAATAATATTCTACATCAATAATTTTACTTTCTTCTGTCGTCTTCGGATTTTCTCCATAATTTTCATTATAAACAATCCTGCATTTCTTTTCCGTAAGAATCACATGCATTTCCCTGTTTGCCCCAATGCCATTATAATAGACCGGATTCGCATCCGCATCATTTGTCACACAAAGTAAATCCGATGTCTCATGCCACTCACCATCCGCTTTGTAAGCAATGATGTCAAGAGAATACATATACGGATTTTTCGTGAACTGGTTATACTGCCAGACAGAATACTCGCCCGTATAGTAACCATCTGCCTGACGAAAACTTTGCAAATAAGCATTGGTATGCTGTGGAATCGTCCGGAATGTGTCATCTTTGCTGTTTTTATAAGTCAACCGAAATCGGACAGCATCTACAATTCTTGTTTTATTTTCAAATTTTGTTGATATATTCCATTTCACCTTGAATACAGAAGGATTAAAGGTAAAATGAAGTCCATCTTCTTCCTCGGTCATCTGATAATCCACCGGGACACCGGAATATACTCTGCGAAAGGAATACGTGATTTTTTCCCCATTTTCATACTGTGGCAGGGTTCCGAAATCATAGGAAGCTGTGCCGCTGTCTCCGGAATCCGTGACCCGAAATTCTTTGGTAAGAAGTTCTGTACTCTCATTATTTACTGTCTTAACCAATGTAAGTTCCACAGACGCCGGTCTTTCATCTGCCGGAACAGCCCCTTCAATTAGATTGTTATACTCATCCTTGTAAGAATACGTGTAATCAATCCAAATTATGCCGGTTACATTTTCTTCACCTGTGGTATCTGCGTGCGCCTTGAAACTTGCACAAAAGGATAGCAGAAAAGCTGCACATATTCCCAGATAAAGTGCATAGTGACGGACTGTTTTTAATGCAGTCCAATTTTGTTTTTCCATTATATTTCCTCCTTTTATCCCTTTAAGGTTTTGTTATGTGATTATTTTACTATATTATGGGGGATGACGCAAACTGAGTCTTATCCCAGTTTGTGACAAGTGTTCGTTGGCGCTTTTATTTTTTTGTTTTCCGTTATTCCGTAGAAAAGCTTTGCGTCTCGTGGGCGCTCTCGCTCGTTGAGTACGTAGCGGTATGGGCACTGAAACTACCAGTGCCACATACCGACGTACTCAAACCCACGAGTCACAAAGTTTTTCTACGGAATTACTGGAATCCAAAGAAACCGGCAGTGAACATTTGTCACAAACGCATCATATCAAACTCAGTTTTCTTTATTTTATAATTGCATTTCGAAGAGGATATTTTCTGCTCTATTCGCGCCCTCTCCTCTTTGCTCCAAGCCTTGCCCCATTCGCCCTTGCGGGCTCATGGACGGCTCGCGCCGTATATAAAAACAAAAGCAGCCATTCATTTGTGAGTGAACTCACAATGAATGGCTGCTTTTGTTTTTATGCATGGCTTGGAGCTTAACCAAAGTATCTCTTTAAAAGACCCTCGAAGGCTTTGCCATGTCTTGCTTCGTCTTTTGCCATTTCATGAACGGTGTCATGGATAGCGTCTAAGTCTGCTGCTTTGGCACGTTTTGCAAGGTCAAATTTACCTGCTGTTGCACCATTTTCAGCGTCAACACGCATCTGCAGGTTTTTCTTTGTGGAGTCGGTTACTACTTCACCAAGAAGTTCTGCAAATTTTGCCGCATGCTCTGCTTCTTCCCAAGCTGCTTTTTCATAGTAAAGGCCTACTTCCGGATAGCCTTCACGATGAGCTACTCTTGCCATGGCAAGATACATTCCTACTTCTGAGCATTCTCCTTCGAAGTTTGCACGAAGGTCAGCTACAATGTCTTCGCTGACACCTTTAGCAACTCCTACTACATGTTCTGCTGCCCATTCTCTTTCGCCTGTCTGCTCTTTGAATTTTTCTGCCGGTGCCTTACAAACCGGGCACTGATCCGGTGCGCTGTCTCCTTCGTGAACATATCCACATACGCTACATACAAATTTCTTCATACTAATACACTCTCCTTTTGATAAATTATTTTAACCACTTTTGTGATTTATAAACATTTTTTACAGGTGCCGTAAAAATAGATTTCATGTCCTTCTATTTTTCCGGGAAACTCGTCATCCATCTTGGTATCCAATTCAAAATCCCACTTGGCTTCCAAATCGATTACCTGTCCGCAACGACGACAAATAAAGTGATTGTGTGGGGTGGTCGTCGCATCAAAATGCTCTACCCCGTCACCACAGTTCAATCGCAAAATCTCGCCACAGTCTGCTAATAAGTTTAAATTCCGGTATACCGTTCCCAAGCTAATCTTAGGAAACTCTTCTCTAATTTTCTGATATACCTGCTCCGCAGTCGGATGAGACTTTGTTGAACGCAGATAGACTAACACAGCTTCCCGCTGCCTGCTATACTTGAGTCCAGCCATATCTCACGCTCCTTTTTAATAATAGTAACTGTTACTTTTATTACTATATATCATTTACCTTTGCTTGTCAATACTTTTTCTCAATAAATTTTATTTTTTTTCACATTCGACATTTTTCTACATAATATATAGTAAAAAACAAAAAAGGAGTTTCTATGAATCTTTCAAAGAAACCATTAGCAATGGCATATGTCCCATGGCAGATTTTTGAAAATGTCATGGAGGGCGAATGTGCCTTAAGACACGGCACCATTTTCGAAGATTTAGTTTTTCCATTTGTTGGTGCACAGGCTGCCTGCCAGGCAGACCGCAGTCAAAACCACAACCATTCCGGTTCTTGTGGCTGCCATAACCGCCAGCCTTATATGCAAAACAACTCCTGTGGAAGGCGAGGTGTTTATTGATGAATCAAAACAGACATTCAAAACATCAGAAAATGACCGCTGTGCGTGAGGCCGGATTCTGCATGATTGATGCCGGTATGTATCTGGATACTCATCCTTGCGATGGCAAGGCAATGGATTATTTCAACCGTTATCAGCAGATGTACAAGGAAGCCGTCTGCGATTATGAGAAACACTGCGGACCGTTATTTTTAACCGGTATTGATACAAATGATGGCTGGACCTGGACCGATGAACCATGGCCATGGGAAGGGGGGTGCAGCTGATGTGGACGTATGAACGACGACTGGAATACCCGGTCAATATCAAAACGCCAAATGCGAAATTAGCAAAAGTAATAATCAGTCAGCTGGGTGGACCGTAGTGCTGAGAGTTATAAACTCTTATAAAGCACGAAAAGATGGCAAAAAGCCACCTTTTTCGGTTTATAATATGCATTCTTCTATTGAATCTTACGAATGAAGATATCTTAGCATCTGGCATATCAATAATTATTAAAAAAATTCTTGACGCTCTCCTTTTTTACTTCTTTACATCTTGTTTTGTATTCAACGCTATGTTCCTTTTGTTGAATCGACTTTTCAAGAGCATCAGCTAGAGATACACCCGTAGTTTTTGTCTTTATGGTGACAGTTTTTAACATACTCTTTGTTGCCATAATCGTCTGCCCCCTTTTTGTATGTCTATTCATCATATTTTACATGATAATTAGGAAATGTCAACGGAAATGACAACAATTTGCATTTTAAATTTTTTCACCTTCCTTATCTGCTTTCTGCTGCAATACATCAATGGACTTTATAATCACCGACGGAAGTTTAATTCCCATCAAGCCTGCATTTTCTACAATGGAAATCAACTCATTTGTTATAAATGCTATAACTACAGCATCTCGAAAATAATCCGTACCAATTGCCAAATCAACTCGATATGCTACAAGAACAAATACAAACGACATCCCTTTCCGGCATAACCCCTTCCACCCGGCGCGGGATTCCAGTTTTCCCGTTGATGTCTTATTGCTCTTCTTAAACACACCCGCTACAAGCAATCCTGACACATAATCCACTGTCATAAAAATAAGAAGCGTTGTCATTCCGGAAGTCCATCCTCCAAAAAATGCTGCCACACTACTTCCAATCAACCCGCAAATCGTACAAATCATCTGTTTCATTCTTTAGTCCCCCTTTCTTATTCTTCCAATTCATCCGCAACCGTTGGAGATTCTCCCCAGATTGCAAACACCGCATTAACAACTTCTTCCGGTTCCGTCCCCTGCAAATCACTTCTTCCAGTTTCAGAATTAACATAGGCACATCTATGTCCATCGCCAATCTGTGATTTTACTCCATTAATTTCAATAAACTTTTGAGTTAAAATGCTAACTGATTGGTTCGTAAGCATATCAACCGTCTTTTCTTCCTTAATTTCCATCATCTCACCATTCCTTTCCATCAATTAAATCCAATATATCAAATCTATGTAAACCATCGAAAACTGCTGGGCTTTCGGTAATAACACATTAAGATAGCCTGTACCACTTGTAACCTTCGTTGCCGAAGTACTGCCAATCATGACATGTCCGGCATATATTTCACCTATTTCCTTGCTGATATATCCTATTGGGTTGTATGGCAAATCTTTCAGGCAAAACTCACTAATACTAGGTGTTGCACTCTGCAATTCAAGCATGCCTTTAATATGAACTATATTGCCAACCTTTTTATATTCACCATAGCTGAAAACATTTGCATATTTCTCATCACCATAGTAATGAGAGATTGAAGGTGTCCATGTTTTTTCTTCATAGTTTCCCTTAACACCAATTGATGCGGCCACCTGACCACCAGTCACTAAACCGGTATCTCCGGTATTAACTTCTCCCAATGACTTCTGACAAGCATCCCCTAATGTATAGGTTCCCGCTACCGGAACACCATTTTCGTTGAAATATACCGGTCTTTTAGCACTTCCAATTGCTTTTTCATTAGAAAGTTTCTTTGCAATATTTACCGTTTTATTTGCGTCAGCTGTATTGTCGACATTTGATAATTCTGCTAATTTTTTTCTAATGTCAGAATCAAAAACAGTAAACAACGGTTCTACTGCCGTAATGGTTAATGATTCAATTTTCACCCTGAACAGCGGCATATCATCTATCAAATCGCCACCATCTAAAATATTGCCGGTGTTATATTCAGGGTCTTCCCCAACACTTCCGGATGTACCTTTGATAGCTACTAAGGATGCCTTTTCGATCGATGTGTCTGCATTTCTTTCATATCGCATAACAATCAGGTCATTCCTATTTAAACCACTAATGCCATTTTCAATTGCCACATCCACATAATCCGTTAGCTCGACTCCCATCTGCGTTCCCTGGTTCATGCACATTCCGTCCCGGATTCTGATTTGATTATTTGTAACAATCGTTGCAGCAAATTTTTGACCATAATCAAAAACATATTTCCCCGTTCCAAAAACAGAAGCATTCATTGCCCGGAAATCATCCGACGTGATGTGTTCTGTACCGGTCCGCCCTGTTACAATATTAACTGCCATTTTTCTTCACCTCATATCTTATTGATTCTTTATCTTTTTCAATGGTTACAATCTTTTTTGTGATTGGCTGCGCAACAAATATTCCTGTGTTGTTTTCAAACGCTCCGACAATATCACCTATATCATACATTTTTTCCGTATCCAGTGAGATTTCCAATTCGTCCGAAGCATAATACTCTGCAAACCGTTCAATCGCACCGTCAACCATTGTTTTATAATGGTCAAGTACCTTTTCGTAATAAGCATTCGGTGCAAATTCAACACCAACATCAACATCCTTTTGGCACGTATAATATTTGTTTTGCGTCCACGTTGGAAAATCGGTAACTACCTTCATATAATATTTATTTGCTTTCCAGTTCGGCGCCACAACCTTGGTTTCTTTGGTGTACCTGTCCTGAGCGCTCCATTTGGGTGTTACTTCCTTGCTTCCTTTGTTATAAAATGTATTTTTCCGCCACTTAGGTGCTTTCTTCTTATAAATGGCTAAATCTCCACATTTTACATATTTACCATTAAAATAAATACAATAAGTGTCTTTATATGTATGTTTCCAATCGGATGGCTGACGCACCTGCAAATTATAAACTTCCTTTGAATCTGCAGAACATTGACTGTAATCAATACCATCTGTAACATAATAATTACCATAATTTTTATTCCAGTCATTTGGCTGTTTTGTCTGTTTCTTATATGTTTCAACAGTCACACTGTCAACGGCAGTATACTCATTTTCCTTGACTTCAAAATAGTCCTTGTAATTAGCCGCCCAGTCAGATGGTTGTTTTGTCAACAGTACATAGGTCGTTTTCGACTCACTTTCCACGTTATTGTATTCACCATTTGATAAATAAAAGTAGTCTTTGTAATTTGAGTTCCAGTTCCACGGCTGCACCGTCTGCAACACATACACATCCTGAAGATTCCTCTCAATCTCCTTATAACTTCCATCTGAAATTTGAAAATACTTCGTATAATCTTGTTTCCAGTCCGGAGGCTCATTCGGCAGTGGCAGGTAATTTTCAATCGTTTCCGCTGAACTAAAGTCATACGTTTCCGCAATCTCTGCACTGCCAAACAACGATTGATTTCTCTTATCAAGGATGTAATCACTATCTTGCATTGGATTATCAGTCAAAGCATATGGTAAAATCCCACCGTTTTCATTCGAAAAAATATGTATCACATGCCTATCTTTCAAATCGCCCTGGCCAAGACAGATTATATGGTTGCATAAATTAAAGTTTTTCTGCATAGAAAAAGAAACCTGCGATGTATCAAATTCTTCATCAATCGAATAATCGCAAAGCAATTCACACCAAAGCAATACTTTATTACCCTGCCATTTCATACACAGTTTTGCATGATACGATTGGAGCATTTTGCGTATTCCATCATATCCATTTTCATAACGAAATTGATAATTTCTAACTTCAATGCCAGACAAATCACCACTAACAAAAAATGTATCTGTAAGATTCATTCTCTCGATAAGTTCCAGAACAACCTCATTTGCATCGCCATATACCGTCAAATAATCATACCCGACATCCGGCTCTAATACTTTACTGTTTAGCACTCCGTGCCATGTTCTTCCCTTATAAGCCAGCTTATTATTATCCGGGTCCGGCGCTATACTATCAATAATTCCTCCGTATTCCGTACCTTCAATATAGAGAATAT
Organism: uncultured Clostridium sp.; assembly: GCA_937902905.1. GTDB lineage: Bacteria > Bacillota > Clostridia > Lachnospirales > Lachnospiraceae > Eubacterium_F. The sequence continues at coordinate 17,037 of CALELW010000136.1, forward strand.
AATCCTGCTGACATGGATTGTTATCAAGTAAAACCGTGCACTCAAAGTCATTTTCACTTTCACCATACGCAAGGTCAAACTTATAATCCTGCAGCACTCCAAGGTCAATCCGATTCTCGTCCGCATATATCAAATCCATTTTGGTTCGCTCCTTTCCGTGAAAGAACGAACAGAGACAATACAACCTTCCTGCCACTGCATCAGTGTCCTTCCATCCGACGCCGGCATTTTTTCAAAGATATAATTTTCTCTGTCACGTTTTGAAAATTCGTTTACCTTTTCACCATTTGCCTTCGTTTTTATAATCGTTTTTTCTATGCTGTTAATGGTCAAATATTCGCCCTCTTCCAACGCAGTATATACACGATAAACCTTACCGCCTGCAATCAATGTAGGATCCTCGCATGCTCCATGAAATACGATTTCAAAATCAAATGGAACGAAACTGTCACTCACCAGTTTGTTTGCATCGGATGCCGGTGCAAAATCAAAAGGGAAATCATTCGGGCAAAAACCGGCATCCGGATTATCTTCTGAAAGTATTGGTGTATATGATGAACCAAACACCTTATACACATCTTTCATCCATTTCCCGGTCTCACTGACAAATACGAATTCGTTCATTATCACTTTGGATGCATACCAATCTTTAATTTGCTTCTGGACAAAATAACCTTCCATGTAGTAATCATCATTGACTATCAACTTGCCCTTCTTTACAGCATAAATATCTTTTTCAAAAACTTCCAAAAGTCTATTGCAGTATTCATCATACTTTTTCTTCGTAGAAGCAATCACCGCAATCTGCACTTTCTTTTCAACCATATTTCGACTGAACGAATATATCTTTGGATTGTATTCGTTCTTTGTACTATACGACCATTTGTAGTCCTTCAAATCAGCTGATTGGAGCATATATGGCAGTTTATTAAATTCAATTGTGTCGCCAAATGAGTTGACATATTTAATACAATCAAGCAAATGATTTCACCAGCCTTCCAATCTCTCTTTTATTCCACGAAATATCAGTCCCGGCAAGTGCTTTCTGAATCTCTTCAATTCGATCCGTTCCTGCCATTTCTTGAAGCAGAGTAATAATAGCATCCAACTTCTGGACAGACTCCCCATCCGAACTGCCCGGATTCAGTTTTGCCAATCTTAACGCAATCTGGTCCAACCACCCGGTATTTTTTTCAAGTGGGACAACCGCTTCAGAGCCATTACCTTCCAGCAATCCGACCTGACCTCTTTCCAAAACACCGCCTTCCTCTAACTGTGGTATCGTTGGAATGTCAAAGCCAAACTTTCCACCTCCGATAACCGGTACCCAATCCGGAACATCAAATGAAATTTTGTTAATACCATTAATTAAAAAGTTTAAACCTTTGATAATCAGGTTAATCGGAGCCTTCAAAATATCACCAATCACTCCAAACACGCTGGTAAAGAAACTGCCTACGCCACTGAAAACCGATTTAATTGAACTCCACAAGGTTTTGAAGAATCCTACAGTCGCACTAAATGCAGACTTAATTCCATTCCATGCACCTTTAAATATCTTTCCAAAGAACGATACAACCGGACTAAAGACTGCTTTGATTCCATTCCATATTCCACGAAACACGGAAACAAGCACGCTAAACACTGTTTTGATAACAGTAAATGCGGCACCAAAACATTTTTTGAAAAAGGCAGCCACCGGTCCAAACACAACCTTAATTTTGTTCCATATTGCACTAAACACTGGTGCTAACGCTTCCCATACTGTCTTAATCGCATTAAATGCAGCCGTAAATACCGTTACAACTGCGTTGATAACCGTTCCAAGCGCCGATATAATTGGCGGTAATATTACACCAAGAATATTGGAAACCACGTTTATCACCGGTACTAAAATAGTAGATAAAACCGTAGCAACTGTTTGTATAAATGTAATAATTGGTGGCAATATTGCCGTAACCAACTGAATTAGTGGCTGAAGTATTGTCATTATGCAGGTCATGACAGGTTGCAACACGTCAAACAATGGTGTCAGTACCGGAAGTAACGCCTGAATTAACTGAACAATAACTGGCAACACCATCTGTACAATCTGCATAAGTGGTGGCAATAACTGCTGCAGTATCTGAGTTACAACCGGCAGTATGGATGTCAGCAGTTGTGTAATAACCGGAATCAACTGTTGAATCGTTGGCATTATGGCCATGATTGCCTGCGCAATCAGCGGAAGAACAGAAGTTGCTAAATTTATAAATACAGGCAGAAGCTGATTTACTGTATTCATCACGACCGGTATTATCGTTTCTGCAAATTGAGACACAAATGGTATTAACTGTTCCAGCCCTGCCACAATCATTGGTATTGCCTGTTCAACCATAGGCATTATTCCTTCCACTACATTCGCAAATGAATTCTTTAATTTATTCAAAACAGGTTCTACCATTGCCCCTACATCTGCCATTACATCTGTAAATCGTTGGTTTGCTTTTTCCGATTCAATAACATCTTTATTTGTTTCCTTGTAGGTGTTGGAAGCATCCTTATATGTCTTGTTCAAAGTATCCATAATAAGTTTTTGTCTTTCCTGCTCCGTTGAACACGTCGCAAGTTTCTTGTTAAATTCATCTTCAGAAACACCTGCCCAATTCAGCGCATCTGCAAGAGGTCCTGTAACCTGACCGACTTTTGCCGTCTCATTCGCCGCTTCTGTAAGCCCCTCAATTGGTAACGAATCTCCAAATGTTGCAAATACACCTGTGCAAATATTCGTCCATGTATCTAAATCTTTTTGATTATTTGTGAGTACCGCAAGATGATTTGCCGCTTCAACTGCCTGTCCAGAATCTCCAAGAATTGATTCAAGGTCAGAATATGTTTTCTTTGCAGAATCTGCTGAGTGTCCAGACGTTTGAAACGCTGTTGTTAATTTACCCATTTCAACTCTGTACTCTCGTGTACTGTTGGCTGCTGCCACCGCCGCACCACCTACAGCAATCGCAGCACCGCCTGCCACCTTAACAGTACCGGCAACCATACTTCCAACTTTTTTCCCTGCATTTCCAATTCCTTTCAATACTTTTGACATCTTTCCACCGGAATCATCCGCTTTCTTTGTGGTTTCATCAATAGCTTTGTTCGCATTTGCCGTATCAACAGCAATTGAGCCTACAAGCTTAAAAAGTTCCATTTCGTATCTCCTCCTTTCCTCTTTATTTCTCTATCTGTCATTTGGATTAAAATTTTTCAAAATATTCCTCGAATCATTTATTGTTGTTTCAAAATCAATATCTTGTGACGGTGTTTCCATAGGCTGCTTCACCAATCTTCTAAACTCAGAATAGTCGTTTTCGAAATCTTTATGAAGCCATGTATCAAACAGGGTATCATTTATCACCCGTTCGTTATTCATATCATAGATTTCACTAACAACCTCTAAAAACCTTCCGCATTCAAGCATAGAATCAAGTAACAAAAATGGACTTGCATATCTGCTAAATAGCAAGTCCATAAACTTTATGTCACCTATTTGAACAATTCTGAAACAACCCGAATAAAATCCTTGAATTCATCCTTTTTTACTACAGCCACAACCATTCTTGCAAATTCATCTAACGGAAGTTCTGCAACATCCGTCTCTTTTAATCCAGATATACCAGACAAAAATTTGTAAATATCTTTTTCACAATCCGATACGTGATCTAATATAATCCCAACGACATCCGTAATAATTGCTATGCCAATGGAATTCAAATTCTTTTTACCATCACTCTGAATCATCTTTTTTACTTCCTCTGATTCAAAGCAGGCTTTAAATTCCTTAACACCAATTTTACGGATAATGTTAAACATAGGGAACATATCTTTGCTGCATAATTTCCTTAATTCGTAAGTTGTTTCTGCCATTTTTCAAACATCCTTTCTGCTAATTATCTTTTTCAGTTATCAACTATGCCACTTTTGGATAGTAAATCTTCCAAGGCAGCGTATCGAGGTCTGTATCATCTTCAATATCTGCGTGACAAGCAAACGTATAAGCTCCAACAGCGCCCTCTTTTGATTTCCCTTCCTGCTCCATTCCGGAGGTACACAATGTGTTCTCAAAAATCACAATAATGTTTCTGCCATCCAGCATCTGACCAACAAATGCAATATTATCGTAATAATCACCATCTGAAAGCGAACTTTTGGATTCAATGAGTGTATACGAACTGTCTTCTGAGCTTCCATTCTTGCCGATAGTGGAGGATTTAATAATTTCCTCTGTCAACTCAACAAAGTTAATTTCCATTTCTGCAGTTTCACCAATTTTCTGTTTCAATCCTTTCGTTGGTACAAGCACACCGTCCACTTCAACATCATAAAACTCCGGCGTAATGGACACTTTAGAGCCACCGCTCGTTGCTCCGATGATTGACTCTTCAAAGTTCCATCCGCTTTCCGCTTTATACTCTAAATTTTTGTGAATCGTACCGGCACCAAAAAGAATGTTTTTCGGAGTTCCGGTTGTTACACCTGTTTTTCCTGCTTTTGACATAATTACTTCACCTTCCATTCTTTAATTGTTAAATTAATTTGTATCTTCTTCAACGCAGCATCACCTGTCGGAACATCAAAACTGTTTGAATAAAAAATAGCCACACCGGAACCACTCGCCGTAATTTCCGTGTGACCATTGACCGCATCAAAATATGCTTGTATCAATTCTTT
>CALELW010000137.1 GCA_937902905.1 uncultured Clostridium sp.
TTATTTCCTGTTGTTGTATCTCGGCTTGCTATTTTGGGTGGAAAAAATTCTTTAATTGCAATCGGCAATTCCAGTTTTTCATCCCATCCAATATATGTGATACCAAACCCACCTTCACCAATTACTTTTCCAATAATATATTTCCCTGCAAGCTTTGTTCCAAGACGCAGGCATCTCGGATTCACCCGGTAATTATTCGGGTCAAATCCACAATGAGGACACACTACATCATCTGCGTTAATTTCCTGCATACAGCCCAGACATATTTTCTTTTCCATCTCACTCATTTTTCTGCCTCCTGTAAATCTAAGAAAACGGCAATTGCCGTATAATTATCCATGTTATTGTTTTTGCCGTTTTTTTGTACTATCTTTTGCATTTTAGCAAGCCATATTTCCGGTGTTTTCGCTCGTTTCAGAGTTTTTTCCATATGCTTTTCATCAATGTATTCCCAGAATCCATCTGAGCAGAGCAAAAACACATGATTCTTTCCTTCGTTTTCAATTATTTTTATTGAATTTAATGTTTCTGTCTGGTCATGCATTCCAATTGCCCTTAGCAGGCGGTTTCTATCTGGATGATGACGAATCTCTGATTCATCAATTTCTCCAGTATTTGCAAGAACCTGACATACACTGTGGTCTGCCGTCCGTTCCACTATTTTCCCATCCACAAAATGGTATAACCGGGAATCTCCAACATGTCCCCAACTGATTTTTTCATCCTCAATAAGCAGCAGCACCAAGGTTGTCATCATGTCTTCTGTAACGTCTTCGTTTTCTTTTATCTTCATGATGTCTCTTTGGCACTCACTTACCATTTCTGTAATGAATTTCTCATGACAGTGCTTTCTCTTCTTTTTGTATGATTTCTGAATCTTATCCACCACAAACTTAGACGCCACATCGCCTTTCCCTTGTCCACCCAAACCATCTGCAAGTACAAAACAGCCTTTCTTATCGGTGGCAGTAACACACATACTGTCCTCATTATATGGTCGGTCACCCTTATCACTAAACACAGCGTATGTAAGCATAAATTCACCCCTTTTTACATATAAAAGACAATCAAATTCCATTGTTCGTTTTCTTTTACAAAACAACTCTTTTTCTGAGAAAAATCTTTCGCATCATCAAAACGGCATTCAACTATTTTGTTCTGGTTTTTATTAATAAAACCCCACTTACCGTTTTCCATAATAGCGGCATTACCATTTGAAAATGAGCGTGCATTTTCATACTTCGGTTCAATAACAACTTTTCCGTTTATATCGACAAATCCCCATTTACCATTTTTCCTAATGGCAGCATATCCTTCTGCGTTAAATGGTTTCGCATCTTCATAAGAATCCTGTCCAATCTTCTTTCCATTCGTATCAATCATAATAACCATTCCATTTTGTTTGACAAATGCCCTCTTTTGCCGGACAGAAAATCCTATCTCATCTAAGATTACATCATCATACTCACTTTCTCCTACTCGATTTCCCTTCTCATTAATCAAAAACCATTTCCCATTATTTTTTACAAATGTAACACCATTAAAGAATACACTTGCGTCCTCATAATTTCCTTTAAAAGCCTCTGAAAAATCATCTTTCACAAAAATAAATTTCCCATTTACTTTGATTGCCATAAGTCCTTCCGACAGAGCACGGCACTCCTCAACGGTCTGTTTTTTCGTGTTTACAAATTTTCGATTTCCTTCATCATCTATAATATAGCAATCCTCGTCATCCCGAACGACCGCTGTGCCATCCCCTGAAAAGCCTGTTGCCTCCAAATAACGGCTATCAATCACATTATTTCCTTTTTCTGTTACATAACTCCATTTTCCAGAGTCTCCCATCACCGCACAGAATCCATTTCGATATTTCTTTACATCCTGATAGGAAACAAATCCCATTTCATATTCTTTTTCCAGTTTACCACGTACTTTCTCAATTGTTTTAGAGGAAATTCCCCTTTTATCTATCTGTTCAAAAGAATCCACACAATTCTCAAACATTTGCTGTGAATAATAGTAATCAACCAGAACATCATATAATTCTGAACTGTCTGGATATTCTTCAAGTTTCGATTCTGTATAGCGAAGAAAATCCTGGTCTTCACCTGTGTTTTTATAAAACTTCGCTATTTCTACACTCAATTCGTAGGATGGAGAAATATTATAAGCCTCAAAATATTTCTCCTCTGCATCTTTATTGATTTTTAATTTAGCAAATTTTCTTGCTGAATTTAGCGCCGTTTGATAACTTTTTGATGTGTCTCTTACTGTAGTAATAAGCATATACCATGCCACACCAACCATGACCAAAATGCCTAACGCAATAACCCATCGATTACTTTTTCTCATAGCAAATTTCTCCTTTATATACCATTAACTAAAATTGATATTACAGTTCCTGCTAAAATAGCCGGTGCAAATGGAATTGCCTCACGTTTGCCTCTTTTCTTAATAATCATAAGATACAAACCCACAAAAAAGATGACAATCAAGGACATAAAAAGGACTCCAAAAATTCCTTGAATTCCAAGATATAAACTCATTAATAAAATCAGTTTTATATCTCCCATTCCAACACCATTTTTCACCAAAAAATATGCAACCAGTAAAAACAACAGCATAATTCCAAGTGCAATAAAGTCAGATTTTATTATGACCAAAAATTGTTCTGTCCGAAAGAAAAATTCAAACGGATAAAGAAAAATTCTGATAATCAATCCAAAAAGAAGCATCTTATTTGGAATAATCATTTTCTTCCAATCACACAATGCAATTGGGAAAAGAAGCATAAGCAGAATACACCTCTTTAAAATTTCCATAAAATGAATTTGATAATGCCAAAGAAGAATTTGTGTTGAAACAAATCCTATCGCACCGGACAAAATGCAAAATAACAAAATCTTCTTTTGTGAGTACTGCTTATATAAATACAAATACTCACCCAAAGCGAGCAATATGGTAATTGCCATAAAAACAATAACTTTTGCTATCAATTTTCCTCCTCCTGTCCTTCTGCCTTCACATCATCTTCCGTATCCTTCTTTGTTATTTGTGGATCTTCATCGCCTTTCAACCAGCCTCTTGTTCTTGCCGTCTGTACAATACGAAAAGAAGCATCAATATTTAAAAGCGGAAGCGCCTCAACTTCATACACTGCTATAATTTTAATTTCATTATTGCCAGCCGGGAACAATTCCGAATGACTAAAATCAATTGACTCCAAATATGTTCCCTGAGTCTTTTTTACCCCCAGGTTATGCAAATAACTATTAATTTCTTTATCTCCATCCGAGAGAGAAGACTTTAAATTTTGTTTCACTAATGCTTTTGTCAAGGCGGATGCAATTGCGGATTTTAATTCTTCCGAGGCATTATATGCCAACACCTTGGTTACACCCATCATTAACTCTTTGGGATTGGATGCCATGTCACTAATAGCTGATGCCACTCCGCTTCCCTGTTGTTTTATGCTATCCAGTTTCCCATAAATATTTTTTATGTTATCCGGACTAATTCCCTGTGCTCCAGCCATATTTCCCTGTTTATCTCCCAATGAAGATATTTCCGAGTACAAAGTTCCTACATCTTCTGCAAGTTCCGAATAATCCTGCTGCGTCTGAGCAGCCGATTGTCCTGCATTGTACATACTGTCACTCAATCCGGACACTCCGTATAAATATGAATATTCCGATATTTCTTTTGCTGCATTATTTATTGCAACTGAAATTTTCATTTGTGCACGACAAATATGAATCAAGCTGAAAATCATCATAAAAGCAAATATGTATACTGATAAAACAATAGTTGCTTCTATCGTTATATAGCCTTTTTGTTCTCTTATTTTTCTCACAAAACCACCTCTCTCTTAACTAATATCCAAATCTGGTTTTATAATCAATCGTATACCAATTTGTCCCTGTTATTTTATCTTTAGTATAATCATTTATAAATGGCACCGTCGTCAATAACGGTTTTACTAAAATCCTTGCCTGCATCTCATAATATACATAAGAGGATGCTAAACTAAATGTACCTTTTTTTAATTCCATATTTTTTTGAATCAAATCTTCCATTCTGAGAAGCATTGTTTCTTCATTTGTTATCAGTCCAATCACGGTAAACATTCTCAAATAGTCACTGTATTTCCACGAAAGCAGAGAGCCTGTTACACCATCGGATGCTGAAGTCTCTCCACTAACAGAACTACCGAATTTACTCTCAATTTCTTTTTTGAGCGTTTCCTTCATCTTCTCAGCGCCTTTAGAAGCAGATTGCTTCAATTTTTCAGTTAATTCATTGGTTAAATTAGTAACTGCCCCCGTCGCCGATGATACAACCCCTTTGATACCATTATTTAATTGTTTCATTAACTTCGATACTTCTTTCTTTGCTGCATCACCGCCAACTTTCATATTTTGTATCAATCCATCAATTTTGCTATCACCCTGCGTAATAATATATTGAACCGCTTGTTCCTTAATTTTATTTGTAGCTTCAGAGCCAAAGTCCGTGGCATCTGACCATTGTTTCAACTTTTCTTTCACATATTCCACACTATTTGTCTGACTCACAGCATTTGTGCATATAGAAACAAGCTGATCAACCACTTGTCCAACATAATTTTCTACATTATCCTCCACAATCTTCCCCACGGCAGCACTAAATTTATCACCGTTTTTTTCAATATCCTTTGTCAAATTATCTGATGTTTTTGACAGCCATTCATTTAATAATCCTGTTCCTTTATCAATCGCCTCCGCACCTCCTTCTGTAACAATGGTTGCCGTTCTATTAATTAACTCTCCAGCCATAGAGCTTGGTTTTGCCACCCATGTAGAACTTGATTTATATAATGGAACCGCTTTACCATCAGACAAATCCGCAATATCAATCGCACTCTCCACAAGAGCCAAACCAACAATAATCGCAATTTTAGCCATAGGAACTAATGCCGTTAATGGTGGTGCCCCAAAAACAGATGTTGCAATCGCCGTTGCCGTTCCTGTAATTTCCTTATCTGTAAATGCATACACCAAATTCGATGCAAAACGAATACCATAAATACTAGCATATGCTTTTTCTACACCACGGTCACCGCCATAGATAATATACTCAACTTCTTTTCCATACAAATAATTCGTATTCATATCCATCCGCGTTAACGTTTCTGGATTCTCTCCTTTTTCTTTTTCAATCGTACTATAAGAAAACATCTCAAGCATATAATCGCTAATATAGAAATTATCTCTTGCACCCTTTAATTTTGTTGAAATGCCCTTAAACATCTTATTCATTATGCTGGTAGAATTGCTTAATGCTTTCTTTTGGTTGGTGGACTTTTCAGTTCCATCCCCTAGCTGCTGGCTGTCCCCCCCATGTGATTTCCATACTTGACTCGGACGATTTGCCATACTAGCAACGGAATTAGAATTCGCTACCCCTTCTTTTTGCTTTTCTTTTTCTGCTTCTTTCTTATAGTCTTCTTTTTTTTCGTCTACCTTCTTCTTGCTTTTTTTCGTATTATTCTCTGTTTCGTTTTGTTTGTAATTTTCAACCAAATACGTATAAAATGCTTTCTCCTGTGGCTTTTTTAAATCCGGATGTGCCTCATCATTCCAATTGGTAGGAAATTCACCGAGTGCCGGCTGTTGAATTAACTTCTTTGATTCTACCACTGCTGAATCCAACTCACTTTGTGTTGGATATTGAAGCTTATTTTCAAATTTCTTATTACATACATTTTCAAGTGTTCCGCAATTTGAACCCATTTCGGAAAACGCCCATTCTCCAACTTTATACTTCTGCACACAATCTCTGATTTTTTTCAATGTTTCAGAAGAACGTTTTACTTTTTTTTTCAATTCCGTAATTTGGCTTTTGTCAAAAGTATTTCGAATACGTTCAATTTCTTTTTTATCGCTTTGTGCCTGTGTATCTTTTTTTAATTCACTAACACTTGCAGTTTTTTCCCATTGCTGAAGTTTATCGCTAAGAGAATCAATTAGGTTCTCAATATTCTCAAGATGTTTTATTAGACCTTTATCGCTTTCATTACCATCAAGCCAGCCAATTCTATCAGACAAAAGTTCATAATAATCTTCACCTTGTTTTTTTGCCTTAGCAATTGCATCATCTAAATTTTTCTTTTTTCCCTGAATGGAATCATGGTACTTTTGATAAACACTGTCATACTTTTCAAGAATACTATTTAATTGATTAAAATACTTATTATTCTTGTCTTCTAAAAAATCTTTTACCGACACTTCCTTTCCATCGATTTTCAGCTTTTTATCTTCATCTAATCCTTTTAAACATTGCATAAGACGTATACACAAATGCAACAACCCCTTATTTTCACTGTACTCTCTGAAAAATTGCTCCAAATAGTTAACATTAATTTTATTGTCAACACCTGTTGTTAAATATTTATTATACTGACTTGAATTTTGCATATATTTATCCAAATCATCAATAATTTTTTGCGTTCCACGCACGGTAGCTTTCTTATTCGTTGTAATAGACTCATCCATACAAGTTGTCCATTCCCATTTATTAGATGCTTTTTCATAGCTCAAATCAATTTCTTTTGCATTTTTGAAATATCCATAGGAATAAATATATCTTACATAATCCCCCATCATTGTTTCAATTGAAGTTTTACTAATTAAAAGATTTGAATTCATTGTCCCAAATGCTGCCTCATTCGGAAAATCCTCTGGCTGTGAAATTCCTGCAGCTTTTTCATAATTGCCAATACAATCTCTAGCTTTTTGACATTCCTCGATTATCTTTGCATGTTCTTCGTAATATTCATTTTTCTTTTCCACCATATCTGTTTTTTTACCCATGCTTTTAAACAAACTAACGGCATCAAAAATACTGGTTCCCATATTTACAGGACCACGGTATTTCATAAAATTTACAATTTGCGTCTTTGTAATCGCCGGATTCATAAGACTACCATTCTTTCCTTGCAAAACATTTAACTTAAAAGAATTTTCCTCCACCGCAATATTTTGTAAATCTGTACTGCTGACACTTCCTCTAAGCTGTTTTGCCCATGTTGCTGCTGTATCTTTATCAATCCCACTTGCCATAATCGTATCACAATAAAAGCCTTCCATTTTATCCAAAAAATCTTTTGTATTATTGGATGAAGCAAGTCATCCATACATTTTTTTCAATTGATAATCATAATTTGTCAATACGGTATTTGCTGTCAAATCCCCCGCCGATACAGCCATAGCATTTCCTAAATTAACACGCGACACATCAACCATTGTTGCCGACATTACAAGCATAGGAACAAGCACTACCACCAAAAATACTGAAATTGCACCTCTTCTTTTCAAAACAAACCGAAACATAATCCTCTCTCCTCATCTATTTAAACTTGTTAATTAGGTCATTTACCTTTTGAAATATATCTTTAACCTTCGCCGCAAATGATGTTCCATCCAAAATATCGCAAGCAAAATCAACATTACGGACAAATTCCGGTACATCTGTTACCGAAGCCTGTGAACAGGAAGACGCCTTAAATATCATTAAATTATCTGATCCAATAAACTTAATCGGAAATTTAATCTGATAAGATGCTTCCACAACAAAATCTCCATAAAGTACATGATTTTTATAATCTGACTTTACCTGACTTCTTTTTACCTCCGGAGCATTTCCCATGAAAGTAAAACCTTTGCTGATAATTTCTTTATAAACTTCGTTCTGAATTTCATCTTCAATCGTTTTCATAGACCCGAACAAATATCGATATGGTTCTGCGTCCACCTGCTCAGAATCTGTAATCATGGTTTTTCCTTCCTCTAAATTATCCCTCAAAGGATTTATCACCTTTTCTGCACCTATAATTGCATATCGACTTACAATATCATCAATTCGTGCCTGTTGATAATAAATATTTCCCATCATCATTATGAAAAACAGGACAAAAAACATGATTGGAAATACAAAGGTCGCTTCCACAATGGCAACCGCTCCTGTTTCATCTCGTAATAAACTCATTTTTTCTCTTCTCTTTTCCATAACAATTTCCTTTCCTTTAGTGGTAATAACTTTTCGGTGGTAAAATTCCACCGAAAAGTTATCAACAGAAACTCTTACTAATTATTCTTCTTTTTTAATT
>CALELW010000138.1 GCA_937902905.1 uncultured Clostridium sp.
CAGGTTTTATGCGGCCTGCGAGTACTTTTCTTTTTATTCAACTGTCAAACTCCCGTAAAAAAAGGTGTTTTGGTTGCTTATTATACTCGTAGGTAAAATTAATTGTTTTTTTATAATGTAAATTGGTGTATAATAATTGGTAAGGTGTTTTCGAAAGAATATTACGCATAGGAGATTGTTAAAATGATGCAGTTATCTGAGAAGACAGGTATCAAACAAAACGTTTTACAGGAAATAATTAAGCTGGCAAAGGACAATGATGTAAAAAAGTTAATTCTTTTTGGTTCGCGTGCCAGGGGAGATTATAAAGAACGAAGTGATATAGATTTGGCGTTTTATGGAGGCAATAGCAGTCGGTTTATTTTAGCGGTGGACGAAGAAACTCCAACTTTGTTACAGTTTGACGTGCTGGATTTGGATAAACCGATTCAGGCAGAATTGCTGGACTCCATAAAACGGGAGGGAATGGTGATATATGAAAAAGTTTGATAATTTGCAGGCTGCCATTCATAATTTAAAAGACATTTATTCTTATCAGGAACCATATGGAAATGTGGAAATGACAGGGATGGTTGGCTTGTATGAGATATGTTTTGAACAAGCATGGAAAGCAATGAAAGAGATTTTAACATATCACGGTTATGCAGAGGGAGCCACAGGTTCTCCTCGTACAGTATTGAAAACGGCATATAAAGCGGGAATGATAGCGGACGAAGAATTATGGTTAAGTGCACTTACATCAAGAAATAATGTTGCACATGCATATAATCAGGCAATTGCATTGGATATTATACGTCAGGCTAAAACAAAATACTACGATATGTTTGCAGAACTAGTTAAAGAGATACAGAAAAACTGGTTATAAAATTAAAAATATATTTATGCAGGAGGGATTTAGATGAACGAAAACCACACAATTACATTGCAGGATAAAAAATGGGGAATGCCGGTGCGCGTATTGACGCTGATTACTTTTTTTCTGGGAGCGTTTACATTGGTGCAGGCAATTCTTTTGTTAAGTGAATACTACAGCAATTATGATGTGTCGATGCCGGTTGTTATTTTGTTTTTGCTGATAACGCCATTTGCCTTTGTGGCGGCATTGTTTTTTGCGTTTGGCGTACACAAAATTGCACAGGGAAATGGAGCAGATAAAAATATTATCCTTGGATTTGCGATGATGCTTTTGTTAGCAGTGGATAATTTAATTTACATACCGATTCATTACCGCGGAGACAATGGTGACCCGTTGAGTTTTATGATATTAGGTGCGATTGAGTTAATCTGCCTGATTATCTTTTTCCTGTATTATCAGAACTGGGGAAATAAGGCGCTGACATTTTGTGCCGGTGTTCTCTTAGTGCTTAGTTTTGGTTTTGAAATGGTTGAGGCCATAAGACTTTTGTGCGCAGCAGATATTACACTTACATTAGATACTTTTTATAATCTAATGAAAAAAGTGCTGAACACGCTGTTAGCAGTTCAGGCACTTCTGTTTGTTTTTGCATTGAACCCATCGGTTCGCGTTAAAGATTGATTTCTTTCATACGTTTTTCGTCCATGCGGTGAATGGGAGCTGAAATACTAAATGCGTATTGCGGCTTCTGTTCACCGTGTTTTATGCTGGCGGCGATGCAGCGAACGCCCAATTCATTTTCTTCATTATCCATAGCATAGCCGCGTTTTCTGGTTTCTTCAATTTCTTCCATAAATTTTGAAAAATCCGTGATGGTATGCTCCGTCAGAGGCGTTTTGTCGCTCTTGTCCCAGATACTTTTGATTTCGTCATCCGACATATCGGCAAGCAAGGCTTTTCCGACACCGGAGCAGTAGAGTGGAATTCGTTTGCCGACCATGGAGACTAATCGCACGGAATTTTCGGATTCTTCCTTGGCAATATAAATTGCATGAATCCCATCAATCTGCACGAGATGGACGGTTTCACCGGTTTTTGCTGCGAGTTCACGAAGGCTTGGGCGAGCCTCTTCCACAATATCAATTTTTGAGACAAATTGGTTTGCAATATCCCATATTTTAAAACTTAAACTGTAGCGGGAGGTTTGTGTGTCCTGCCGCACATATCCCATGTAAAGAAATGAATTTAACAAGCGGTGCACGGTTGTTTTGTTCAAAGAAACTTCCCGGCATAAATCCGACAGTCCAATCGGACCGGTCTTTGCAAGTGTTTCCAGAACAAGAAATAATTTATCAGCAACCTGAATTGGATTTTTGGATTCCATAAAAATTCTCCCTTTGTTTCTTTATATTTTATTGCTTTTTTGTTGACAATAAGAAGAAATGCAGTATAATAAAACTATGGTTCACAATGTGAAATGGCGTTTCACGATGTGGAACAATAGTAGAATATCATATGATACAAAAAAAGTAAAGATAAAAATGGAGGCTATTATGAACAAGGTTTTAGAAGAAATCAAAAAAATTGGTATTGTTCCTGTTGTTGTACTTGACGACGCAAAGGATGCAGAGCCATTGGCAAAAGCATTGTGCGAGGGCGGTCTTCCTTGTGCAGAGGTTACATTCCGTACCGAAGCAGCAGAAGAATCCATTCGCATCATTTCTGAAAAATATCCGGAAATGCTTGTTGGTGCAGGAACAGTTTTGACGACTGAGCAGGTAGACCGTGCGGTTGCTGCCGGTGCTAAATTTATTGTAAGTCCCGGATTTAATCCGAAAGTTGTAAAATATTGTATCGACCGTGACATTCCGGTTACACCTGGTACACAGACACCAAGTGAGATGGAGCAGGCGATTGAGATGGGACTTGACGTTGTAAAATTCTTCCCTGCTGAGCCAGCAGGCGGTTTGAAGATGATTAAGGCAGTTGCAGCTCCTTATACAATGCTTCAGTTTATGCCGACCGGTGGTATTAATTTGAATAATGTAGAAGAGTACCTTGAGTATGACCGTATTTTAGCATGCGGCGGAAGCTGGATGGTAAAAGGTGACTTGGTAAAAGCCGGTAAATTTGATGAGATTCAGAAAATGACCGCTGATGCAGCCGCATTGGTAAAGAAAATCCGCGGTTAATTATTAAAAAGAATTTTGGAGGATGAATGAAAATGGCAAAGAAAGTAGTTACATTTGGTGAATTGATGTTGAGACTGGCACCTGAAGGATATTATCGTTTTGTACAGGCAGATACACTTGGTGCAACTTTTGGCGGCGGTGAGGCAAACGTTGCAGTTTCCCTTGCAAATTATGGTTTGGATGCAAAGTTTGTTTCAAAACTTCCTACACATGAGATTGGTCAGGCTGCTGTAAATTCTTTGAGAAAATATGGTGTCGACACAACAGATATTGTGCGCGGTGGTGACCGTGTCGGTATTTACTATTTGGAAAAAGGTGCTTCCCAGAGACCATCCAAGGTTATTTATGACCGTGCCGGCTCTTCGATTGCAACAGCTTCCAAATCAGATTTTGACTGGAAGAAGATTTTTGAAGGTGTTTCGTGGTTCCATTTTACCGGAATTACTCCGGCACTGAATGATGAAGTTGCTGAGATTTGTTTAGAGGCTTGTAAAGCTGCAAAAGAAGCGGGTGTTACGATTTCCTGTGATTTGAACTACCGCAATAAATTGTGGAGTAAAGAAAAAGCAGGCAAGGTGATGGCTGAACTTTGCCAGTATGTTGATGTATGTATCGCCAATGAAGAGGATGCCGCAGATGTATTTGGTATTACTTCCAAAGGTACAGACGTTACAACCGGTACAGTAAACCGTGAGGGTTACAAAGATGTTGCCAAACAGTTGGCAGACCGTTTTGGATTTGAGAAGGTAGCAATTACTCTCCGTGAGTCCATTTCTGCAAATGATAATAACTGGTCCGCTATGTTGTATGATGGAAAAGATTATTACTTCAGCAAGAAATATAAAATGCATATTGTAGACCGTGTAGGCGGTGGCGACAGCTTTGGCGGCGGTTTGATTTGTGCCTGCCTGAATGAGTATGGTCCACAGGAAACAATCGAGTTTGCTGTAGCTGCTTCTTGTTTGAAACACTCCATCGAAGGGGACTACAACATGGTTTCTATGGATGAAGTTTTGAAATTGGCTGGTGGCGATGGTTCCGGTCGTGTACAGAGATAATAATTACTTTTTGATTTTCCTATATAATAATGTATAAAGATAAAGGGAGCAGATTTTCTGCTCCCTTTGTCGTGTCTATTTTCCTTTTGTGTAATATCCAATTTTGTAATCGGTTGTTTTTCCTTCCTCAGTCGGACTGAGCAGGACATAAAAGGAATTTTCTCCTGTGACCCACATGGAGGTCCATTGTTTGGCAATCTGATAACGGTCCAAGCTTAAGTAGTAGATGTTATCTGTTTTAAAGTCAGTAACTTTTGTAAAGGATTTGTCACCATATTCGGCACGAAATAATCCATTTTTGGAAACAAGAAGAATTTCGTCTTCCCATACACCAAGCGCAAAATGGTAATTGGCATAGGATGCAGTGCCATTATCGCAGGCTGCCGAACAATCGAGAGAGTATTTATTCTTTCCGTTGTAATCCTGCACTTCTACAGTGACAAGGTCTTCATTTCCCTGATAGGCAACATAACAGAGAAAATCATTTCCGGTCTGGATTGAAGAAATTGTATTGCCTCGGATACGGCTTGTCATTTTCTCAACAACGGTATCCGTAGATTCTGCAAATACCAATCCCTTTTCCGGAGTGTCGTCGGACAATGAATTTACTAAATAGCGGCCGTCCGAAAGAGGAATAAAGGCTACTGCGAGGTCTTTATTTTTTTCTCCGTTTGGTGAGGCGAGAGCAGATAAATCAATTTCTTTTGCTGTTTTTCCATCTTTTGAAATGTGGAATAACAGTGGATTCAGCTCTTCATACTGCTTTTTATATTTTTCCTGATTCGCATTATAAATAAGAGGGTTCATGCTTGTTTCCATGATTACGACATAAAGGGATTCGTCGGAGGCGTACCAGGAATCATATATGTAACCGCTTCTGTTTTTCATTGTTTTGTTTAATGTGTCACTCCAATTTGTTTCGACCTCTTCAAATGAATTTTCTTTTTTCTCAAACATCATATAAGAGACAAATTCATAAGAGTTTTTGTTGTATTTGGAGCCAAGCCACACGAGATTTTTCTTTGGATTCAACATAAGTCTGCTGTAATAATAAACGTAATTGCTGTCATCCATCTGTGGGCAGTTGATGGCATTCTCTACAAATACATCGGAAGATTTGTGAGAAGGAGCATTGGTAGAACTCTCTTCCTTTGTGACCGGCGTTGAGCCGACACCGCAGGCGCACAGAAAAACTGCGATTACGGTAAAGCATGCGATAAGTTTTGTTGGTTTTTTGAATTTCATAATATGCAAAATCCTTTCTTCAATAATGTCAGCGCCAAACGCTGCATTGGTGCAAAGAGGGCGGCTTTTGGCGGCTGCCATTTGCAACAGTAAATGTGAATAAGCTTTTCGTTCTTCAAAAGGCATCTGTTTAATGACTGCTTCATCGCACGAAATTTCCATATCCTTCTGCATCAGATGCCAGGCAATCCAGCCAAGAGGATTAAACCACAGCAGCGAAAAAGCAAAGAAAGCAATTGGTTTTATGCGGAAATCCTGACGGCGGATATGATATTTTTCGTGAGCAAGCAAAAATTTATAAGCGTTGTTTTCTGTGTTTTCCGGTATATAAATGCGTGGTTTGAAAAAGCCAAAGACAAATGGCGTATCAAGCCCCGGATGAATATAACAGCAGTTGTTTGTTTTTACCGCCGTTTTCAGCATTTTTTTATCCTTATAATAAGAATAAAAAAGATGAAAGACACAGACGAAAACTCCGCTAAGCCACAAAATAAATAGAAAAACGGGAAGTTTATCCGAAAGAGAAAAGTCGCGGATTTCTTCTGGTTGTTTTTCAGGGAGCGAATGTGTCAGAACGGACGGTTTCGTCTGCTGCTTGTTTTGAAACCGTTTTTGCTGCACCGGACTTAGGCGGTATTGGTTCATGGCACCGCCAAAGGAAAGTTCCTGTTTTATTTGGGCGTTCGTGGCATTGGCAGCAGGCAGCAGGTGGTAAATGCCGGTAAAGTTTACCGGACACAATATGCGGAGTACCAAAATGATCCACAGAAAATACATGCCGTTTCTGGGCAGTTTTTTTGCCAGAGGCCGGATGGCAAGTAACACTAAAATTGTGATACTGACAAAAAAAGTGCGCTCACCAAGAAAGGTTAAAAATGATGACAAATCCATAAAACTCCTCCCATCTTATTCTTCACAGTGGTCAATAAAATCCTGTAACGCCTGAATCTGTTCTTTATCTAATTTTGTTTTTGTGGCAAAAGCAGTGACAAAATGTGAAATAGAGCCGCCGAAACGCTCATTTACAATCTGTTCGCTTTCTCTTGCCAAATAATCTTCTTCGGAAACAAGCACAGACACCACGGCTTGTTTATTTTCAAAAATACCTGCCTGACAGAGATTTCTCAAGACAGTGTAAGTGGTCGATTTTTTCCATCCGAGTTCTTCGTTGCAGCGAGTTACCAGTTCACCGGAAGGAAGTGGTGCATTTTCCCATACAATGCGGGCAAATGCCAATTCACTCTCCGACATAACATTTCCTTTCATAAAAATTATCCCCCTTTATTATTTTGTTGGTTTATAAAGTATAAACTAAATTGAGTTTATAACATATAAACCAACTTGTCAAGTGAGAAAAAATTGGGTATACTAAGAGGCAGGATAATAAATGGAGGAAAGCAATATGAAGTTTCGATGTGTGGATGAATTTGAGCAGTTGTCATTTGATGACTCGCCGATTGTTTCTTTTCAGATGGGCGAGGATGAGGTGACATTTATTTTTGGCGGTGCGACTATAAAAGCCGGAAATTCGCAGAATGGCAGATTTCAGGATATGTATTGCGGAGAAATAACGCTTACACTTTTACAAGCGCAGATGAAGCGTCTGGTAAAAGAGGGCATGAAATATTATGATGCGGATGGAAATCTGCAAAGAGAAATTCCGGATGAAGATGTACCGGAACCGGCGGTAGAATCGGTAGTATCCCGTTTTGAAAAAGGAACGGTGTTTACGGTTGTTCTCGGTGAAATTGATGGCAGAAAAAGTGCTGAATTTGGAATTGATGTGCCACAGGAAGAAGACGAAGAGGAAGTTGACACATACTGGTTCTGTGTTGTGTTTGAAAAATCGGAAGCATCTTGGGATCGTTACTGCAGTCCGGCAGAAGGAGCAGATTCTTAGACCGTAATCCGATAAAGGCAAAATCGCTCTCTACGGTCTTTGTAAACGGCATCGGAGGCAGCAATTTCATCTATTCGCTCAAACGTTGTATGACGCTCTAAGTAAAAAATGGTGTCGTCTTCCGGATAGTAGAGAATGAGCGTGATGGTTCTTGGATATTTTTCAAACGAATCCAATATACGGTTAATAACAGCGTGAAAAATTTCCGGTGAAAACGGATTAAAAAAGTAAAAAACAGTTTCATTTTTAGAGACAAGATAATCTTCGGCTTTGCAATTTACGAAGTGTATCTTGTCTTTATTTCCGTTATATGTTTTTTTGTTTTCCAGAGCTTTTTCATAATAAACAGGAGAATACTCTACACCTGTAGAGCTGAGTGAATACCGCTTTTCTATATAAAAATTCAAACGTCCCATGCCGCACCCATAGTCAACGAATACATCTGTTTTTTCCGGTGTGTAAAAAGTAAATAACTCATCCAAAACCGCATAGGGAGTTGGCTCATAACGATGACAGTAATAGGTATCCTTGCCATCGGTCTGAATTTCTTCGGTTTCTATGCATAAGTCTTTATCGGTCATTATGTATCCTCATTTCTTATAATTGGTAATACAGTGAAAACAAATTTTTCTTTTTGAGTATAGCGGATTTTTTTTGATACCACAACATTTCTTTAAAAAATGCCAAAAAAGTGACATTGTTTTTTCATTTGCCTGACAAATTCATACGTTATAGTGAGGGTATCAAATTTAAGGGAGGCTGCATACATGAAGAAGAAAACATGGATGAAATGCATTGCCGGCTGTCTTACATTCGCACTTTTGATTACCATGGTGCCGGTGCAGGCGGCGGCTAACACAGAAAAAGAGGGAGGAGCCGGTACGCCGGGGGCTGCTACCGGAGGTGCTGCTACGATTGTGACACCGACCCCAACGGCAACAGCAAGCGCGACTCCGATTGCAACAGCTACAGTGAATCCGGCATTATATGAATTGGATGCACCAACAGTGACAGCAAGAGGTGGTTCAAACCGGGTTATGCTTTCGTGGAACAAGGTGACAGGAGCGAGTGGTTATTATATTTATTCTCGTAAATCCTCAGAATCCGTATATCAGCAGACGGCAGTTGTGAAAGGGGCAGATACGGTTAGTTATTTGATTAAGTCCCTGACACAGAACACGACCTATTATTATCGTGTGGCTGCATACTGCGAGGTGTCAGCAACACAAATTGAAGGTAAATTATCAACGGCAGCTTCTGCTAAGACGGCTGCAGTATCTGCGACATCAAAGGGTGCTAAGAAATACAGCACGAAGGCTGCTTTTACGAAATCACCGGCTTATAAGACATACAAAAAAATGAGAAGTGCCATGAATTATAACAAAAGTTTTGCAATACCGGGTATGAAGACGACAAATGTTGCCGGATTTTCCTGTACGACGATGGTACCTCAGGGATTGTGTCTGGCAGGCAGTTATTTCCTCATTACGGCATACGATTACAAAAATGAGCAGAATTCGGTGGTTTATGTTGTCAGCCGCTCATCAAAATCATATATCACAACCATTGTTTTACCAAGTAAAGCAAAAGTAGGTGGAATCGCCTATGATGGAACAAATGTATGGATTTCTAAAGGGAAAGCAGTTGCCAGTTTCCCATATTCTGTTGTGACAAATGCAGTAAATGCAGGAACTTCATATACAGAATTGGCAGCATATAAAAGTGTTTCGACACTGGATTCAACAGCGTCCTTTATGGGATATTACAACAATGTATTGTGGATTGGAACATTTCGTCAGACAACATCGACGATGAAGGGCTACCAGATTAATAATAAGGCAACACTGCCTTCTCTTTCACCGGCTTATACCATGGATGTACCAAGCAAAACTCAGGGAATTACGTTTGATTCGGCAGGTACGATGATTTTGACAAGAAGTTATCGCACGAAAAAGGCAAAAAGCGGTTATATTTCACAGCTTCGCACTTATAAACCGTCTTTTGCTTCGCCAAAGAGTAATGGAAAAGTTCTCAAAAATGTGGCGATGAAGGTGACGACAATGCCACCGATGATTAAGGGTGCCGCGGTATATGGAACTTACACATATGCCCTGTTTTCATCCAGTTATTACAAGAGCTGCAAATACCCGGTTGACCGAGTAATTGCCATGAAAGAAAGTAAACTGGTTGAGTAACGTGTTCTCACTAAAAAATCAAGAAAGGAACAATCTGTGACAGCAAAGCGAGCACAAGAGCAAGAATCAGCAGCGGGAGGGCTTTGCGTGCGGTGCTGATTTGAATGTTTCGCTTTTGAAAAAAAGCATGGCGTCTTGCTAAAAAAAGTACAAAATGAATGAAAAAAGCAATAGCAAACAGACACATAGCAGATGTCTGCTCCTTTTTCAAAAAGAAACAGATAAGAATCCACTCAAAGGCAAGAATGGCTCCTTGAAAAGGAAACGTCAGCGCATAAGGAATTCCGGCCGTTTTTGAAACAATATCTTTAGGAGCACGTTCTTTTGCCTCTTTGAGGTCTTCTTTCAACTCGGAAATGCTTTGGTAGCGCTGCTCAGGATTTTTCTCTAAGCACTTACGAATGACGGATTCGTATCGTCCTTCGTAAGTGCATTTTTTATTTACCGGTGCGCTGCCGGTGAGCATTCGGTGAAAAATCATGCCAAGCAGAGAAATAAGGTTCTTTTCGTGTTTTCTCTTTGGGGTTTTATCATTGACAAAATCAAGCAGTTTTACAGCACCTGCAGAGGTGATAAAAATGTTGCTTGGTTTGATATCGGAATGAATAATTGGTGGATCCGGGCGCAGTAATCCTGCAATACATTCGCAGAGTTTACTCATAATCCGGTAGGCTTCTTCCTCTGAAAAAACAGTATTATTTTCTTTGTTCTGTTTCAGAAGTTCTTCTAAAGTATTTCCTTCTAAGTATTTTTCTACGACCAAAGTGTTTCCATCAAAATATTTCACATTATAAATGTGTGGCCACTCGCTGTAATCAAGCTGATACAACCGTTTGTAAAGTGCTTCGCGGTTCTGCTGGCGGTACATTTTCAAAATGCCGTCCGGTTTGCCCGGCTCACAAAGACATTTTACACGGTAAATAATCGTGTGACCATTCTGCACGATTGGCTCCCCCATAGGGACATATTGTTTGGTTACAAATTCTTCTTTTTCCGATGGCATGATAAAACCCCCTTTGAGAATATTATAGCAGAAATGTTTGATACAAGCCATTTTAATTTAATATGCGTTTGTGTCAAGTGTTCGTTGGCACTTTTTTGTTTTCCGTAATTCCGTAGAAAAGCTTTGCGTCTCGTAGGCACTCTCGTTTAACAAACACGTAAGGGTATGGGCATGCAAAATACGCAAGCCTCATACCCACGTGTTTGTACCCACGAGTCACAAAACTTTTTTACGGAATTACGGGAATACAAAGGAACCGGTAGCGAACATTTGACACAAACCCGTCATTCCAAAGTCAGTTTTTCTTTAGTTTATAAATGCATTCAGAAATGCCTTTCTGGATACGGTTGTTGCTGCATCATATTTTAGGCGCCGCCGTTACGGATGCTTTGTTCGCAGGTAGACATAGGCGTTTTCTACTTCTTCCGCTTATTTTTGCCAATGAAAATTATGCATTAACTTAATATGCATATAGTAAAGTCGTTTCACGACTTTTTGTGGCGCGAAAAGATACTTGACATGGCACGTGTAATTATATATAATTCAAATATCTAGAAAAGCAATGGTTCAGACTTAGTATCCAGATTCTATGATTATTTTATAAAAGACTCTTGCTTTATTCCGGAAAAAAGAATAGGGCAGGATTGTATATAAATGTTCCTGCCTTTTGTGGCAACACCACAGGAAAGGAGGAAATGATTTTATGAATCAGACAATATTTGAAAACCTGCCTCAGAAGATGAACCTTATCAGTGATTTATTTTCAAGAGTAGTGTTCCGTGACAAGGAGGCCTGCCAAGACTTAGTGAAGATTATTCTGGGAGAGGGATATGAGGTTACAGGAGTGACATCGCAGTATGATATTACCAATCTGCAGTATCGCAGTGTGGTGTTGGATATTCTGGCAGAGACGGCGGGAGAAGAGCCGATTCATGTAGAGTTTCAGATATCCGATGACGACGACCATATGCGGCGCGTGAGATACTGCAACGGAAGTATTGACACACACCTTTTGCAGAAAGGGAAAGCATACAGGGAATTGCCGGATGTATACCATATTTATATTACAATGAATGATTTTATTGGAGGCGGTCAGACGGTGTATGAAATTTTTCGTACAGTGCGTGACAGGAAAGGAACATACAGCACACAGTATCCGGTGGAAAACGGAGTGCATGAGTTGTATATCAATTTAGAAATCCCATTGGGCGATGACAGTGAATTAGACCATTTACTGCGCTACATAAAAGAAACAACGGAAGAAAATGAAAGTGTATGTTTTGAGCATATCGTGAAAAGTGTGAAGGAATGCCGGGAAGGAGAAGATGAGATTATGAAGTACTACAGTTCACATGAATTTTTTGAGGAAGGCAAAAAAGAAGGTTTAGAGGAAGGAAGGGAAGAAGGAAGAGCAGAAGGACGAGAGGAAGGAATAGAACAAGGAATAGAACAAGGAATAGAACAAGGAGAAAAAAGAACACAGAATAGCATTATCAAAAAGATGCTGTCCATGGGACAGTCATTGGAATTTATCAGCGAGTGTACAGACAAACCGGTAGAATATATCCGTGAGATAGCCACTGAGGAACCAATGCTTG
>CALELW010000139.1 GCA_937902905.1 uncultured Clostridium sp.
CAGTAGCAGGATTTAACCTTCAGTTACAGTCCTTGCCGGCAAATATGCACTTTGTTGTTAAGGGTATTACTCTTGTAAAATAATTGCTTGCTGATAAGGCTGACTAAAATTGAATCATGGGAGGCGCTACTCGTAAGAGTGGCGCTTCTTTTCATGTAAAGATATTATAATTTGGATGTGTAGTGTAAAAGTGTTTTATAACACAATTGTTATAGGAAATATATGTAAGGATTTATATTTGGAGGAAAAAGCATGAATAAGAGTTTGAAACGAGTGATTGTTTCTGCTATGGCTTTATCTTTATTGGTTCCGGCGGTTTCAGCTCCAAAGGCTGAAGCTGCAGCAAAACCAAAGCTGAGTGTAAAAAGCGTTAAAGTGACAGTAGGAACAAAGAAAAAAATAACAGTTAAAAAAGTAAAAGCTAAGAAAATTAAAAAGACGACATGGTCATTGCCTAAGAAGGGCAAGAAAATTGCTTCTCTTTCGGCAAAGAAAAAGACCGGTGTTACAATCAAAGGTAAAAAAGCAGGAAAAACAACTTTGACTGCAAAAGTTAAAGTTGGTAAAAAGACTTATAAATTAACAACGAAAATTAACGTAGCTAAAAAAGCTCCGGTTGTTACTACAAAACCAACACAGAACGCAACAAAAGCTCCGGCTACAACAGCTCCGACAAAGGAACCGGCAAATACGGCAACACCAACTCCGACACAGGTTGCTACGTTCCGTCCGTTGGCAACACCAAATATAACAGAAGTTCCAAAGAAGAGTGCAGATTCATTTGCAACTACGAAACCGGAAGCTACGATTGATCCGGCTACTAAAGTTGGTTATAGTGTAGATTTTGAAGATGTAGAAATTGGAACAAAAACAGAAGATGCAATTACCGGTGATGGTATCAAAGGAGTTGTACTTCGTGGACATGATAAAGCATCCGATGGTGGTATAGGAACTTCACAGGATTATCTGGATGTGGTAGATGGCGGTGAGCTTTCTGTAGAAGGGAATACGTCTCATGTACTTCACCTTCACCGCGAGGATAAAACGTGGCAGGGACCGATGATGAACATCACCGATAAACTGGATGAAGGATGTACCTATGAACTTAAAGCTGACGTATTTTGTGCCAACAACGATTTGATGTGTTCTTATCAGGAGCAGACTTTGGAAGAATTGTCACCAAGTTATGGTAACTTTGGTCCAACTTCCGGATCAATTACAAAGATTCCAAAAGGAAAGTGGAACACAGTAACATTTACAATTTCCGTACCGGATGATAAATACTACTATGCATTGTATTTTGAGTCCTATAACAATAATGGAAACGATGACATTTACCTTGATAACATTACCTTGACAAAGACATTGCAGACAAATCCAGATAAGACAATTGCTTCTTTGAAAGATACATATAAAGATGTATTCCCAATTGTCGGTGTTGGCGCCGGTGTTACGTCCATTCTTGGCAAAAATGGTTCTGAATTTATTTCCGACCAGTACAATGCAATTACACCGGGTAATGAGATGAAACCGGATGCGATTATGGGTACAAATATTGGTAAATTCATAAAGGCCGGAGATGAAGGCTCTACGGATAAAACAGATTTTATCGGTATTGAGGATGCGAAAGCAATGGGATATATTATCCCGGATAATTATACCTCTTACGAGGATAACCGTTTTAAATCAGCTTCCGGTGAGTTTGCTGTACCAAAACTGAATTTTAGTAATGTAGACAAACTTTTGAAATCCTGTCATGATAAGGGAATTAAACTGCGTGGACATACCTTGGTATGGCATCAGCAGACACCGAAATATTTCTTCCAGCAGAATTATAAAATCACAACAGGACAGAAGTACAATACATCAAAAGAGTGCATGGATACTCGTCTTGAGTTCTATATCAAGACAGTGCTCAACCACATATTGAGCAGTGAGTATGCAGATTGTCTGTATTCTTATGATGTAGTAAATGAGTATCTGCACAGTTTAAATGCGGAGAAAGACTCCAAAAATATTACTTATTGGGGATTGATTTATGGAACGTATGATAAGTCTGTGAAAGATCATGGTGTGACACTTCGTCCTTCTTATGTAAAAGACGCTTTTAAGTATGCACATGAGATGCTTGTGAAATACAACCGTACCGATGTGAAACTGATTTACAACGATTATAACTGCTATCAGAATCCGGAAAATATCATTCACTTGGTAGATTACATTAACAGTGATGGTAAAATTTGTGATGGTATTGGTATGCAGTCTCATCTGGATATTACGGATTCGTTCCACAACGCAACAAAATATGCAAATGCTTTGGAATATTTCCGCTTGAACTGTCCGGATTTGGAAATCCAGATTACAGAGCTTGATGCAACAATGGTTAGTACGGATGATAGACCTTTAACTGATGAAGATCAGGCAGCATACTATGACCAGATTATGAATGCAATTTTGACCAACAAGAAAAATGGTGGTAACATCACAGCATTGATTATTTGGAGTTTGTATGACGGAGTATCATGGAGACCGTCAAAATTCCCTTGCTTGTTCAATGGTTTGTATATGCCAAAAGCTGCATTCTATGCTGTAATTGATGCGAAAAAGCAGTACTGGGATAAAATGGCATAAGCGATAAATGATGTGCATATAAAGAAATGCTTATACATACCACAAATCCTATAAAGTGATTGCTATTTCGTTGTTAAAATGATAGAATATAAGTACGAATACGAGTACTTATAGAGATAAGAAAGCACTACTCGAATTGGGTAGTGCTTTTTTTATAAAAACATAAAAAAGGAGGTCGAGACATTGAAGAGACAGATGAAGAGACTCATTGTTTCCGCTGTAGCTCTTTCTCTTGTTGTTCCTGCGCTTAGCGCACCAAAGGCAGAGGCTGCAAAGAAGCCGTCTTTGGTAAAAAAGGTTTCTGTAAAAGCAGGTAAAACAAAGAAAGTTACAGTGAAAGGTGTTAAGACAAAACAGATTAAGAAGACAACTTGGTCTGTGAAAAACAAGAAGGTTGCTACGCTTTCTAAGAAAAAGAAAAACAGCGTAACAATCAAAGGTAAGAAGGCAGGAAAGACAGTTTTGACTGCCAAAATCAAAGTAGGCAAAAAAAACTACAAAAAGACTTGTAAGATTACAGTCAAAAAAGCAAGCAAAGTAACAAAGGCACCAGTGTCAACAGCAACACCGACAGCACCGGCAAAGGCAACTGAGACACCGGGAACAAAAGCAACAGCGACACCAACCGCATCGCCAACAGCGATTCCTACCTTGCGTGCTCTTGACCAGGGTTACAAAACGGCAAAAGCACCGGAGGCAAAAGACCCGGAATCGTTCCCTACAACAGTGCCGGAAGCAAAGATTGACCCGGAGACCGCTACGGTTTATGATGAGGATTTTGAAGATGTAGCAGTTGGAACAAAGTCTACGGACTGCGTAAACGAGGATACTCCGGATCCGGAAGGATTACAAAGATGGATTCTTCGTTCATTCTCGGATGATAACAACACAGGAAAAGATTATCTGGAAGTTGTTGATTCCAGCACACTTCCAACGGCAAACAGTGCAGTTGGTAAAAAAGTTCTCAAATGCCACCGTGAAGCAAACTCGAAGAGCTGGCAGGGAGCTATGCTTAATCTGTCAAAGAAATTAGAAGGTGGTGCTACTTACCGCGTTTCCTTTACTGCTTACAGCGAAGTGTCTTCGTTGAACTTTAATGAGCAGGTGATTCCGATTGAAGGTGGCGACCAGTCATATGCTTATATGCCAACTCGTATCACAGAAACCCGCTGGAAAACAACAAAAGGCCAGTGGAAAGATTTTGACTATGAGGTTACTGTACCGGATGATATGTACTTCTATGGATTCTATTTCCAGAGTGATGATGGTACAACAGGTGATATGTATGTCGACAATATGAAGATTGTCAAAACCGCACAGCCGTCAAAGGCAACTGACATTCCGAAACTGAAAGATATTTACAGTGATACGTTTGGCGTGGTAGCCGTTGGCGCATCAGCAAATGACCTTTTGGGAGATACAGCATCTAAGTTTTTGAATGAGCAGTACAATGGTTTTACTCCTGGTAACGAGATGAAACCAAATGCTGTTATGGACTCCGATAAGATTGATGCAGTGCCGATTGAGGATGCCAAAGCAGAAGGTTTGTATATTCCGGAAGGATATGACAAACAGGCAGATAACTCTACAACTTATAACGTAACAGAGACTGTAGATGGAAAAGACACGATTGTTAAAAAGACAGGCGTGGTCGTCCCTAAGTTGAAGTTTGATAAAATTGACCAGATTTTGACCGAGTGCCACGCAAAAGGATTGAAACTTCGTGGACATACGTTATTGTGGCATGAGCAGACTCCTACCTATTTCTTCCAGAAAGGATTCTCTGTTGTAAATAACAAGAGCAAGAATACTTCTGAAGAAAACATGGATTTGCGTCTTGAGTATTTTGTAAAGAATGTAATGGAGCATGTTTTGAAGAAAGATTTGGAACTTGCCGGTGGCGATAAGAGCAAATGTGTTCTTTATGCTTATGACGTAGTAAATGAGTACATGCACAGCGGAAGCCCTAAGGGAACATTCTGGAATACTATTTATGGTATTTCGGATAAAGAGAAAAATGCCGGTTATATGTCAAGCACCGGTGTTACACTTCGTCCGAAATTTGTGAAAGAAGCATTCCAGTGGGCAGATGAGATTTGTAAGAAATACGACCGTGATGATGTGAAACTGATGTACAATGACTTTAACACTTATCTTTGTCCGGAAGATGAAGTCCTTTTGATTGACTTCATTAACGAGGATGGAAAGATTTGTGATGGTCTTGGTATGCAGAGTCACTTGACCGTTGGCAATGCAGCACACAGTCCGGATTTGTATGCACAGGCACTTGAGTGCTTCCGCACAAACATGCCGGATATGGATATTCATATCACAGAGATTGATGCCGGTTACACATCAACAGCAGACAAAGTTGTAACCGACCAGGATCAGGCTGCTTACTATGACCAGATTATGGGTGCTCTTTTGCAGAGTAAAGCAAAGGGAACAAAGATTAGTGCCCTTGTTATCTGGAGTTTGTATGATGGTGTTTCATGGCGTGCAAGCAGTGCACCTTGCCTGTTCAACGGTTTGTATTCACCAAAATCCGCTTTCTTTGCAGTAGCAAACGCAAAGGATGCTTATAAGTAAATAAGAGATTCTTAAAATAAAAATACCACCCGGTCAAAATAATTTTGGCGGGTGGTATTATTTTATGAGCATTCGATTGTATTCAGTTTTTTTAGTGCGGCATCCAGTATTTTTTCTTTACGTTCCTTTAAAATCATTTTATAAAAATTTTTTTGCAAATCATCTATATATGGGGTGGCATCAATTATTTGATTGATTTTGTCTAAATCAATCTTTGGAAGAATACGTCTTAATGCTTTGTTACACTCCACATTTTCCAAAGAGAAGATAAAGTCATGATAATTGATTTTTGAACCGTTTATTTTAATACCTGACAGAGGAATTTGGTAAATGCGCAGATTACGTTCAGCCTCGTTGTTAAGTGTTTCCTGCATAATTGTTTCATCTGCTTGGGGAAATAAACAACTGCCGCAGTCATAGATTGGAGCAATCTCCATTTTGTCCGTTTCGGTATTATAGAGAAATCCCCAATTGCCGTTGTGCCTGTCCCAGTTTCCTATAAGGGCATCGACGATAAAGATATTCCAAAACCAATCCTTAAGTTCATAGGGATTTATTGCTGTTTGCTCCTCTATTGTGCATAAAATATCAGAAAGTTCGGTTCCGTAACCGTTGTGTTCGGAATCAATTATCGTGTTTTTTAAGGATGCAAAGTCCTGAAGGACAACACCTGTAGAAGTAAGATCTTTACAGGCTACAACAATTTTTTCTTTTCCATTCTTGGTATAAGTGCCAAGCAAAGTTTTTTGTACCGGTATACCGACGCTTTCAAAAACATGGCAGCCAATGTACTCGGAAACGCAACCATTAGAATAACTCATACGTTTGTTACGTGAAGGAGGAGAAGGAAATTTCAGCATGTATGGTTCGCCTTTGTAGACTACACATATTTTACTGCCGCTTGCTCCGGTATACGTCTTATTTTTTGTTGGAAGATTTGTAAAATCTATCATATAATAATCAATCCCTTTTTATTCTTAAATATTTTGTCCTTAAATACCATGCCTGTTCAGAGGAGATTACATGGTCAGTCTCAGCGGAGTTTATATCTGCACTTAAGTCACACCAATAAATGTCCCAATGAATATCCCGCTTGCCGCTATCTTCGATTTCCCAAGAACGTTTCATGTTTTCGAGTGACTTCTGCAAATATGGTGGTAAACCACATTCCAGATAACTTTTATTTTCAGGATGCCCGGTTTCAGGGTCAAACTTTTTTTGCTCCGTTAACTGCATGATTACCTCCTTTGCCTGTGTTGCCTAGATTGTCGCAATAAAGCAGCACCATTCTTTCATATAAGTTACATCAAGAATTTCAAATCCATTTTCAAGTAACGCTTCACGTACTTCGGCTTCTTTTGTATCAATAATGCCGGATGTAATGTAAAGACCTCCTTTTTTGAGGTGAGGTTTTACAACGCCTGTGAGCGGGATAATGACATCGGCAAGAATATTTGCTACTACGATGTCATGGCCGGTTCCGGCTTTGACTTTCAAAAAGGCGTTGGAAATCAAATCGCCATCATAAAGGGTGTAGTCAGAAGATGGAATATGATTTACTGCCATATTCTCAGCGGCAACTTTTACGGCTACCTCGTCAATGTCAATTGCGGTGGCATGTTTTGCACCGAGCTTCAAAGCGGCAATTGAGAGAATTCCGCTGCCACATCCGACATCAAGGACGGAGTCTCCGTTTTTTACATATTTATCAAGTGCCTGAATACAAAGCTTCGTTGTCTCGTGGGAACCGGTGCCAAAAGCAATGCCGGGGTCGATTTCGATAAGAATATCGGAATCTTTTTCTTTTTTATATTCTTCCCAAGTTGGCTTGATGACAATATCGTCAGCAGCACGGAACGGTTTGAAAAATGTTTTCCAGTTGTTAATCCAGTCTTTGTCTTCCGTTTCCGAAAGAGAAATGGTCCCTTTTCCGATTTCACAGAAAGGCTTGATTTCCTGAAAAATATTCTGTACCTGAATCATGACCTTTTCCGGATCGCAATTTTCCGGTTCCATGTAAAAGTGAACTTTTGCAGTTCCATCGTTATCTTCCGGGTCCGGCAAAATATCGACGAACATTTTTTTCTTGTCTTCTTCGCTTAATGGAAGATGGTCTTCAATTTCAATTCCTTCCACGCCGATTTCGTCAAGCATATAGCTGAGCATGTCCACGGCGTCTGTATGTGTATCAAGTGTAAAACGTATCCATTTCATAGAGGGTACCCCTTTCTTGTCGTATACTGGATATTATAAAGAGAAGCAGGTGGAAAGTCAAATTTAACCTTAAAATCGTTTGTGCCAACGAACACATGACACAAACTAACCTTAAAATCTACTGGAAAATCCACTGGGAATCAACTATACTTGACATATACGAAAGCAGATTAGCAAAGTGAGGAAACAGTTGTGCGCGAAAAATGGATTGTGGAAACAAAAAAGGGAGATTTTAATGGCTTGTCGGCGAAGTTAAAGGTTTCGCCTCTGGCGGTGCGGTGTCTTATGAACCGCGGTGTCGAAAGTGAGCAGGAGATGCGGGAGTTTTTATATGGGACGCTTGACGATTTGCATGATCCTTTTTTGATGAAAGGGATGGATGAGGCGGTCCGAGAGATTGTAAAGGCGAAAGAGCAGGGGCGCAAGGTCGCAATTGCCTCGGATTTTGACTGTGATGGAATTTTTTCCGCATATATTTTGTGGAAGGGATTTCAAAAGATTGGACTGGATTCTGAAATTTTTACGCCGGACCGTGTAAAAGAAGGGTACGGACTGAACCGGCGTATTGTGGATGAGGCGCTCGCCGGCGGACGTGATTTTCTTGTCACCTGCGACAATGGAATTGCGGCGAATGAGGAAGTGGATTATGCAAAGAAACTTGGTATGACGGTAATTGTTACTGACCATCATGAGGTGCAGGAGCAGATGCCGGATGCGGATGTTGTGCTGGATCCAAAGAGGGATGATGAGACATATCCATTTCACGGATTGTGTGGCGCCGGTGTGGCGTTTAAACTGATTTGTGCACTGTATGATGCGCAGCAGGTTCCGGTGGAAGCTAAGGATGAATTATTAGAATATGCCGGGATTGCGACGGTGGCTGATGTAATGGAACTGCAGGGGGAAAACCGGATTTTGGTGAAATACGGTTTGCAGGCTCTTTCTCATACAAAAAATACAGGACTTCGCGCATTGCTTAAAGTACAGGGACTGGATGATAAAGAGATTACGGCAGGGCATATTGGATTTATTCTGGGACCGTGCTTTAATGCGGCAGGGCGCATAGCGACCGTGGCAGAATCTTTTTCTCTCTTGATGGAAGAGGATGAAGAAAAGGCGTTAGAGAAAGCAGAGAAGTTGAAGGAAATTAATGAATCCCGCAAGCAAATGACAGAAGATGGTGCGGAAGAAGCGTATTTAAAACTGGCGGAGAAAGAAGATGAAAATAAGCTTCCAAAGGTGTTGATAGTATTACTGCCGGATACGCATGAGAGTCTTGTTGGTATTATTGCCGGACGTGTGAAGGAGCGTTACAACCATCCAACGATTGTTTTTACGGAGACGGAAGACGGTCTTGTGAAAGGCTCCGGACGCTCAATTGAGACGTATGACATGTTTCACGAACTGATGGCGTGTAAAGATTTGATGGAGCGGTTTGGCGGTCACAAAATGGCAGCAGGCATGACGCTTCATGAGAAGGATTTGCCGGAGTTGGAAAAGCGGTTAAATGAAAATTGTGTGCTGACAGAAGAGGATTTTCGCCCGGTTGTAAGAATTGACGCACCGATGCCGATTGGCTACATAACAGAAACGTTGTTAAGTGAAATTGAAAAAATGGAGCCGTTTGGCGTGGGAAATCCAAAGCCGATTTTTGCGGAACAGCATTTTCGTGTTTTGTCGGGGCGGAAATTTGGCGTTGAGGGAACGGTGTTAAAGTTACAGGTACAAAACGATGCCGGAAACCGCATTGGGGCGGTCTGTTTCCGGCGGACCGAGGAGTTTGAGCATTTTGTCATTGCGGAGTGGGGTGAAGCTGAGTTAAAGCGGATGTACGAGGGGCGTGAAAATCTGTTAGACATCGCATTTACCTATTATCCGTCGGTGAATGAATATAATGGACGCCGCGAGTTGCAGATACAAATTGCCGGCTGGTGCCGGATTCCACGATAGGAGGACTGGATATGATTGAGATTAGTTTATGTATGATTGTGAAAGATGAGGAGAAAATTCTTGCACGCTGTCTGGATAGTGTGGCGGATTTGGTGGATGAAATTGTGATTGTTGACACCGGCTCTACGGATGCAACAAAGAAAATTGCGGCAAATTATACGGATAAAATCTACGATTTTACGTGGGTGGATGATTTTTCGGCGGCGAGAAATTTTGCTTTTTCTAAGGCAGAAAAAGACTATATTTACACAGCAGATGCAGATGAGGTAATTGATGAGGGAAACAGAAAACGCTTTCGTGAATTAAAGGAAGTGCTTTTGCCGGAGATTGAGATTGTGCAGATGAAGTACGGCAACCAATTATCTTATGGAACCGCATATAATTTTGATGAAGAGTATCGTCCGAAACTTTTTAAAAGGCTTCGGGAATTTACATGGATTGAACCGATTCACGAGATGGTTCGCTTAGACCCGGTCGTTTTCGATTCGGATATTGTTATCGGGCACTATCCGGAGAGCAATCACTGCAAGCGTGATTTTGCAACTTTTCAGAAACACATTCACAAAGGGCTTCGGCTGTCAAAACGGCTGCATCATATGTATGCGATGGAGTTGTATATTTCCGGGGATGATGAAGATTTTCTGGAAGCGGAAGAATTTTTTGCGGCATCTGTGATGGACCCGGAGCGGAGTGCGGATGAGATGAAGGAAGCTGCGTGCGTGGTCTGCCGTGCGGCAAGAATCCGGAAGGACGCGGGCATTATGATGAAAATGGCATTGAAAGATATGCTCACCGAAGGATCCGCCGAGATGTGTTTTGAACTGGGCGAGTATTTCCATGAGAGAGGCGATGATTCCGAGGCGTCACTGTGGTATTACAATGCGATGCATGAGGCACCAAGCATATTGAATATTCATACGTCGACGGATTGGCCGGAAAAAAGGCTGGCGGAGATTGAAAAATAACAGATATATCGAATAAACAAGGGATGATTTCTGATTTTATCAGTTATAACTGATAAAATTGGAAATTGTTCCTTGTTTTTTTGTTGTAAATTGGATATACTATAAGTAAGAAATTGAGAAAATGGAGGGATATTCAGTTATGATTAAACGAGAATTGTATATGAAAAGGATTCGTCCATTTATAGGAAATGAGCTGATTAAGGTTATGACGGGGGTGCGGCGCGCCGGAAAATCGGTTATGCTTGAATTGGTTCAGGAGGAATTACTGGAAGCAGGTGTTTCACAGTCGCAGTTTATTTGCATTAATTTTGAGAATATGCAATATGCACATTTACAGACAGCACAAAATCTGCACAGTGAAATTTTAGAACGTGCGGCAGAGATAAAGGGCAAAGTGTACCTTTTTTTTGATGAGATTCAGGAAGTCACCGACTGGGAAAAGTGTATTAATTCCCTCCGGGTAAGTTTAGACTGTGATATTTATATTACGGGTTCTAATGCCAAATTGCTGTCAGGCGAACTGGCGACATATCTTGGCGGGCGGTATGTTGAGTTTGTCATTTATCCGTTTTCTTTTGCGGAGTTTCTTGAATTGTACCGTCAAAAGATGCCGGATGAAACAGAGACTATGGCATTTCAGAAATATCTGCTTTTGGGAGGAATGCCGTATTTGGCGAATCTTTCTTATGAGGAAGAACCTTCCAGACAGTATTTGACAGATGTTTTTAATTCTGTTCAACTAAAAGATATCGTGAGGCGTAATAAAATTCGTGATATTGATTTGCTGGAGCGCATTGTTGCCTATGTGATGGCAAATATCGGAACTACATTTTCGGCATCATCGGTTGCTAAATTTTTTAAAAGTGAGCACCGGGTTGTGGCAGCGGAGACGATATTAAATTATATCAAATACTGTTGTGATTCGTATTTATTTTATCAGGTGAAACGTCAGGACTTGCAGGGTAAACAGATTCTTGCGTCAAATGAAAAATATTATTTGGTAGACCACGGATTAAGAGAAGCTGCTTATGGTGGAAATATGAGGGACATTAATCTTGTGCTTGAAAATATTGTGTATATGGAAATGCTTCGCCGTGGTTATACGGTCACGGTGGGGAAATACGGAAACCGGGAAATTGATTTTGTGGGAGACAAACGCGGTGACAAATTATATGTTCAGGTGACGTATCTGTTAGCAGCAGAGGAAACGATTACAAGAGAATTTGGTATTTTTGATTCCATACGAGATAATTATCCGAAGTATGTGATTTCTATGGATAAATTTGATTTTGGGCGCAATGGAATCAAGCATAAGAATATCCGTGACTTTTTGTTGATGGAAAAATGGGATTAATTTTGCGAAAGAAGTTGAAGTGCGGCGTGTTTTCATGTATAATATTAACGCATGTGCTTTTTGATGCAAATAATCGGTGCCGCGAAAGCGGGACATTAAGGAGGAATGGCTATGGTAACAGCCGTTGTAGGAGCAAACTGGGGAGACGAAGGAAAAGGAAAGATTACGGATATGCTCGGAGAAGAGTCCGATATTATCGTACGCTTTCAAGGAGGTAGTAATGCAGGTCATACCATCGTAAATGATTATGGTAAATTTGCCCTTCATATTCTGCCGTCCGGCGTTTTTTATAACCATACGACAAGTGTTATCGGAAATGGTGTTGCGCTGAATATTCCGGATTTGTTTAAGGAAATTCAGGGAATAGTAGACCGTGGTGTACCGATGCCGAAGATTAAAGTTTCGGACCGCGCTCAGATTGTGATGCCATATCATATTTTGTTTGACCAGTATGAGGAAGAGCGTCTGGCTGGAAAATCATTTGGTTCGACAAAATCCGGTATTGCGCCATTCTATTCTGATAAATATGCAAAAGTCGGAATTCAGGTTTCCGAACTTTTTGATGAAGAACTTCTCCGTGAGAAGTTAGAGCGCATTTGTGTTCAGAAAAATGTTATTTTGGAGCATTTGTATCACAAACCGACATTGAATGTTGACGAGTTGATGGATACGCTGCGCGAGTACCGCAAGATGGTTGAGCCATATGTATGCGATGTGTCTGCCTTCCTTTTTGAGGCGAGAGAGCAGGGTAAGAGAATTTTGTTAGAAGGACAGCTTGGTTCCCTGAAAGACCCTGACCATGGTATTTACCCGATGGTTACATCTTCTTCTACACTCGCAGGTTATGGTGCAGTGGGAGCAGGACTTCCACCATATGAAATTAAGAGAATTGTTACGGTTGTTAAGGCATATTCAAGTGCTGTTGGAGCCGGTGAATTTGTTAGTGAAATTTTTGGAGAAGAGGCAGATGAACTGAGACGCCGTGGTGGTGACGGCGGTGAGTACGGTGCTACGACAGGCCGCCCAAGACGTATGGGATGGTTTGATGCGGTAGCAAGCCGTTATGGATGCCGGATTCAGGGTGCGACAGAAGTTGCGCTTACCGTGCTTGACGTACTTGGTTATTTGGACGAACTTCCGGTATGTGTTGGCTATGAAATCGATGGCAAAGTAACAAAAGATTTCCCAACAACAGCTTCTTTGAAAAAGGCAAAACCGGTATATGAAGTGCTTCCGGGCTGGAAGACAGATATCCGCGGCATTACGGAATATGATAAACTTCCGGAAAACTGCCGTAAGTACATCGAGTTTATTGAAAAAGAATTAGGTGTTCCGGTTAAATTGGTTTCCAATGGACCGGGAAGACATGAGATTATTCATCGATAAAAATTTGCTCCAATTTTTTGGTTCCGCAAATTAGAAGAAACTCTTTGCGTCTCGCGGGTGCTTTCGCTCGTTGAGTACGTAGCGGTATGGGCACTGAAAACATCAGTACCACATACCGACGTACTCAAAACCCACGAGTCACAAAGGGTTTCTTCTGATTTACGGGAAAACGAAAAGATTAGAAGCAAATGCATGAAACGGTAGTTGCTTGGATTTTTTGCATTTGGGAGGAAAAGAAAAAGATTGTATCACGGATGCTTGACTTTAGGTTCAAACATTACTTTTTTATTCCTATGTGATGAGTGTGCTGCAAATACGAAAATATCAGATAGACGTCTTTTGTCTATCGATATTTTCGCATTTGTTAAGCGGGAGCGGCACACGAAGCGCATAGGAATAAAAACGTAATGTAGAACCTAAAATAGCCTCAAGGCACCCGTTAATACAATCTTTTTATAATCCCAGCAAAACATCCAGCAACGCATCATTCTGCTCCGGCATCATAAAGCAAAGTCTGATATATTTATTATTCAGAAACGGAAATGTAGAGCAGTCCCGTATCATCAGGTTTTTGCGTATGCAGGCGTCAAACGCATCCTCCGAAGTAAATCTATCGGTCGTAATTTTTACGAGTACAAAATTAGCGTGTGCATGATAAACCTTAAAGTTTGGACTCTTATCAAGGCGTGCACAGATTCGTGCTCGTTCCGAAGAGATTAACTCTCTTGTTTTCTTTATATAATCCTCATCCTGAAACATGATTTCTCCGGCGATTGCAGCCAATGAGTTAATCGTCCAAGGATTTTTTTTCTGATTGATTTCATTGAGCAAATCACGGTTTCCGCAAATAGCATAGCCGAGTCTGAGTCCCGGTGCTGCAAAGAATTTTGAAATGCCTCGCAAAATGACAATGTTATTGTAGTATTCGGTGAGAGGAATTGCGGTTACTTCTTCCGGTTCCTCGGCAAATTCTACATAAGTTTCATCGACAAGCACGGTGATGGATTTGCGCTTGCAGTAATCCAGAATTTCGCGCATCTGCTGGCGCTTGATGACAGATGACGTTGGGTTATTTGGATTACACAAAATCAGCAAATCGACATTGGCGGAAAGTTCCTCGGTGAGTGCCTTTGTGTCAAGTTCAAATTCGCTGGCTTCCGTGAGGCTGAAGTAATGGGAGCGTCCGCCGCCCATTGCGACTTCACGCTCGTATTCGGAATAGGTTGGACCGACAATCAGTGCCTTCATTGGATGTGTAATCTGGATAAAGAGCGAAATTAATTCGGTCGAGCCATTTCCGACAACAATATTTTCGTAGTCCGTGTGTACATAATCTGCAATGCATTTGCGCAGAGACGTATATTCGCGGTCCGGATAGGTCGTGATAGCGTCAATGTGATTCGTTAAAGTTTCTTTTAACCGGAACGAAACGCCAAGTGGGTTTACGTTCGCAGAAAAACTTATAATATCTTCTTTTTTTATTCCATAGACGGCCTCGATTTTCTCTAAATCGCTTCCGTGAAAATGTTCTTTTGGTTTTAGTGCCATTTGAGTCACTCCTCTCTTTCGTCCTCTCCTTATTATAGACATACTGCGTGAACTTAGCAATACAAAAATAGATTCTTGAGTTTCCGCAATTTTATACACAAGTACATCATTTTCCATATGCAGTTATAA
>CALELW010000140.1 GCA_937902905.1 uncultured Clostridium sp.
GTCAAAGATGAATATAAAAATACCGAAGGAAATCCACAGATTAAAGGGCAGATTCGAAGAAAGATGCAGGAGGCGTCAAGACGACGTATGATGCAGGAACTGCCGGAAGCGGATGTAGTAATCACGAACCCGACTCACTTAGCGGTTGCACTGAAATACGATAAGGAAGTAGCCGAGGCACCAATTGTTGTGGCAAAGGGTGCGGATTATCTGGCTGGCCGTATTCGTGAAGTGGCAAAGGAAAATAAGATTGAAATTGTAGAAAATAAGCCTCTGGCGAGAATGTTGTATCACAATGTAGAATTGGGAGAGCAGATTCCGCCGGAATTGTACCAGATGGTTGCAGAGATTTTAGCTTATGTTTATGGATTACAAGGAAAAGTAAGTTAATTTTGATAGAAAAAACGTAAAGGAGGAAAAGCAATGCGTCGCGAAGATATGGTGTTAGGTGCATTTATCTTAGTGCCTATTTTATGCTTAATTATTCCGGTTCCGCTCTTTTTGCTGGACTTGTTATTTGCATTAAATATTGCACTTTCGATGATTATTTTGTTTAATGCATTGTTTTCCAAAGAGCCTCTTGATATGTCGGCATTTCCGACGTTACTGCTTTTGACGACGTTGTTTCGATTGTCGTTGAATGTCAGCTCTACAAGAAATATTTTGTTAAAGGCAGATGCCGGTAACGTTGTTGATACATTTGGTAACTTTGTAGGTGGTGGTAACTTAGTTGTTGGTGCTATCGTGTTCTTCGTATTGGTTATCATGCAGTTACTCGTTATCAACAAAGGTTCCGAGCGTGTGTCGGAGGTAACAGCGCGTTTTACACTGGATGCGATGCCCGGTAAACAGATGGCAATTGATGCCGATTTGAATACAGGTGCCATAACGGATGAGGAGGCAAAAGAACGCCGTGAAAAGATTCAACAGGAATCGGCTTTCTTTGGTTCCATGGATGGTGCTACAAAGTACGTCAAGGGAGATGCGACGGCGGGCTTAGTAATTACGGTTTTGAACTTCGTTGGTGGTATTGCCATTGGTGTTCTGATGAATGGCATGGACATTAACGCAGCGGTTCAGAGATATTCGATTTTGACAATTGGTGATGGTCTGGTAAGCCAGATTCCATCCCTTATGATTTCATTATCCACCGGTATTTTGGTAACGAAAGGTTCCAAAGAAGCCGATGTGGGCAATATTTTGAGAAGGCAGCTTTTTTCTACGCCGAAAGTGCTTAATATTGTTGGTATTGCCTTGATTGGCTTAGGTTTGTTTACGCCGCTGAATATGCTGGTCTTTTGTGCCTATGGAATTATGTTTTTATTGACGGCAAGAATGATGGCAAATCAATTGGAGATGACAGAGACCGACGAGGCAGTCTCGGAAGAAGAGGAATCTGCTGAAGAAATCAGGAGACCCGAAAATGTCAGCTCGCTGTTACAGGTGGATGCCATTGAACTTGAATTTGGTTATGGAATTATTCCACTTGCTGATGTCAACCAGGGCGGTGATTTGTTAGACCGTGTGGTTATGATACGAAGACAGATTGCATTAGAGCTTGGATGTGTTGTTCCGATGATTCGACTACGTGATAACATTCAGCTCAATCCAAATCAGTATCTGATTAAGATAAAAGGCGTGCCGGTCAGTGAGGGAGAAATTTTGTTTGACCACTACATGGCGATGAATCCGGGTTATGTAGAAGAAGAGATTTCCGGTATTCCGACGTTTGAACCGTCGTACCATCTGCCGGCAATCTGGATTACGGAAAGTCAGCGTGAGCGGGCAGAATCCCTTGGTTATACTGTGGTTGACCCGCCATCAATTATTGCGACACATTTGATGGAAATTATCCGTTCACATCTGGATGAACTTCTCACCAGACAGGATGTACACAACTTGATTGAGAATGTGAAGGAAGCGAACGAGACACTGGTATCAGAACTGGTTCCAAAATTGTTAAATGTTGGAGAAATCCAAAAGGTGTTACAGAATCTTTTGGCAGAAGGCATTTCCATAAGAGATTTGGTTACCATTTTTGAGACGTTAGCCGATTATGCGCCGACAACGCATGATACGGATGTACTGACAGAGTATGTTAGACAGAGTTTGAAACGTGCAATTTCAAACCAGTATTTTAATAACAATGAAACAACCAGCGTTGTGACATTGGACCCGAACGTAGAGCAGGTTATTATGGATTCGGTGAAACAGACCGAGCAGGGGGCTTATCTGGCACTTGACCCGGATTATACAAACCGTTTGATGACTTCTTTACGGGAAGAGACAGACAAATTAGAGGAACTGGGACGAACGCCGATTATAATTACTTCGCCGATTGTTCGTATGTACCTGAAAAAATTAACACAAGAGCAATTTAGGAATCTGCATGTATTGTCATATAATGAGATTGATTCCGATGTTGAATTACAATCAGTTGGGATGGTGACGGTAGAGTGATTATCAAAAAGTTTTTAGCAAAATCAGAAAAAGATGCGATTGAAATGGCAAAAAACGAATTAGGAAATAATGCCATTGTCATGAATATTAAGAAGGTAAAACCAAAAGGACTTGCAAAGCTATTTGTCCGTGGAAAGGTTGAGGTGACAGCGGCATTGGATGAGACGCCACTGTACTCACAAGAGGAAGAGGCAAAAGAAAAGCGGCCGGTTGAGGCAGGCAAGTTTTCTGAAACAGAAAAAAAGACTGATGCACCGGATAACAGCAGTCTGGAAGAACGCATTAGTATGCTGCAAGCTCTTTTGGAGAAACAGATGACGCAGAAAGAAGATGTAACGGAGAAAGCTGAGAAAACGATTGAAGTGCCGGTTTCGGAACAAAAAGAAACAATAGAGCCAAAAGAGGTTTCTGAATCCAAAGAAGAGGATGAGGAGGATGAAAAAACAAAGGCTTATAAAGAATTGATTTATCAGCAGTTAATTCAGAATGAAGTGGATGAAGAAATTGCAAAATCCATTATGGATGAAGTAAATCGTTCGCTTGCTAAAAATGCACCACTAGATCAGATTCTGGCAAATATTTACCAGAAGATTATCCTAATGTTAGGACAGCCTTACAGCATTAAGACAGAGGAAAATGCAAAGACAAAATTTATTTTTTTCCTTGGCTCAACCGGAGTTGGAAAAACAACAACGATTGCAAAAATTGCTTCCAAACTAAAATTAGAGGAGCATGCAAAGATTGCACTCGTAACAGCGGATACTTACCGCATTGCAGCAGTGGAACAGTTAAAAACATATGCCAATATTTTATCTGTGCCGCTTGAGGTAATTTACAGTCCGCAAGAATTAGGGGATAACCTTGAAAAACTTAAACAGTACGATGTCTGCTTGATTGATACCGCCGGACGTTCTCATAAAAGCAAAGAGCAGATGGATGACATCCGGGCATTGCTTGAGCGGATTCCGGTGAATGAGAGACAGGTTTATCTGGTGTTAAATGCCGGTACAAAATACAGTGACTTACAAAAGATTGCGTCAGTCTACTCGGCGCTTACAGATTTTAGTCTCATTTTTACGAAACTTGACGAAACTTCTTCGGCGGGAATTATGTTAAATATGAGAGTGAAAACAAATTGCCCATTGTCTTATGTAACCTGGGGACAAAATGTTCCGGAAGACATTGGCGAGATGGATCCGCAGAGAGTGGCAAAAAAATTACTAAGTGATAATCATACGAATTAATTCTATGGCGAGAAAGGAAGGTGTGGAATGGATCAGGCAGAAAGCTTACGAAATATAATTAAAAAGCAGGAAATTGAAGAAAAAAAACGGACGGCAAGAGTCATTACGGTTACCTCCGGAAAAGGTGGGGTTGGAAAAACGAGTTTTTCTGTAAATCTGGCAATTCAGCTTCACAGACTCGGCAAGAGAGTGGTTGTTTTGGATGCTGACTTTGGCTTGGCAAACATTGAGATTATGCTTGGAATTCGACCAAAATATAATCTGGCAGATTTGATGTTTCGTGGTAAAAATATACAGGATGTAATAACATATGGTCCGGAGGGCATTGGCTTTCTTTCCGGTGGTTCGGGTATCAATGAGATGGCAAATCTGAATCGGGAACAAGTTTTTTTGCTGATTCAGAAGATGGAAGAATTAGA
This sequence comes from uncultured Clostridium sp., assembly GCA_937902905.1. Taxonomy (GTDB): domain Bacteria; phylum Bacillota; class Clostridia; order Lachnospirales; family Lachnospiraceae; genus Eubacterium_F. Next base: position 4,124 of record CALELW010000140.1, read on the forward strand.
CAAACAGGCAGATGTAATTATCGTGGATACCGGTGCCGGAATCGGAGATTCGGTGCTTGAATTTGTGGCAGCCAGCGAAGAAGTGCTTTTGGTGGCTACACCGGAGCCGACTTCTATTACGGATGCTTATGCGTTATTAAAAGCGTTGAACCGTAATGCTTCTTATATGCCTGAAAAAACGGTTGTTAAGATGATTGCAAATCAGGTACGTGGGAAAAAAGAAGCAGATGAACTGTTTCAGAAATTAGGTGTTGTTGTTAATAAGTTTTTAGATATTGACATTGATTATCTGGGGGCAATTCCCTATGATGTAAATATGCAGAGGGCAGTGATGCATCAGAAACCTTTGAGCGTAGCAGACCCGGATGCACTGGCTTCCCAGTCTGTGGAAAAGATTGCACTTTCTTTACTTGATAAGGAGAAGGAAAAACCACGCGCCGTAGGAATTAAGCAGTTATTTTCCAGTGTAATCCGCATGAAATTTAATCGGCGTTAGAAAGGAGGAACCCCGTGAAAGTTACATTTGCGATTGGAGACCGGATTGAACTGACACACTTAGAAAGCTCGATTGGGCGCAAGGTATCAGAAAAGAAATATGGCAGCCAGGTGTTGGATTTTGACGGGGATAGAACCGCCAAAATTGCGATGCCGATTAGTGAAGGGAAAGTAATTCCATTGGAAATTGATGACGATTATAATCTATGTTTTTTTACAAATTCGGGCTTGTACCAGTGTATGGCACGAATTAAGAAACGATACATAGAAAACCGTGTGCATGTGATGGATGTATTTTTTTTAACACCGATGAAAAAATTACAGCGGAGGAAATTTTACCGCCTGGATTGCTTATTCCCGATTCGTTACCGGATTGTTTCAAAAGAGCAGTTTGAAAAGCAAAACGAAGCGGAGCAGGGGAGCGAAAACGAAGAACCTCTGTGGGAAGAAGGAACTATTTCAGATTTGAGTGGAGGTGGAATCCGTTTTCATGGTAATGTAGAATGTAAAAAAGAGGATTTGGTGGAAATTTTTCTTCCGCTTTCTCTGCAAAGTGGCATTGTTCCGCTTTCTTTGTATATGAAGGTAGTATCATGCGTTCATTTTGAAGGAAGCAGTATTGCCTATGAGATACGGGGTGAATTTTTGAATATTAACGAGAAAGAGCGTGAAACGGTCATTAAGTACGTTTTTGAAGAGCAGCGGAGAAGACTGAGAAAGGAGTAGATGTCACAGATGAAAAAAGTATTGATTGTTGATGACTCTGCACTTATGAGAAGGGTCCTTTCTGATATAATAAATGATGATGAAAAGCTGATTGTCGAAAAGACAGCGAATAATGGACTTGAAGCACTTACCCTTTTGAAGGGTGGATGCCGTCCGGATATTCTTTTGGTTGATATTAATATGCCGAAGATGGACGGTGTGCAGCTCCTTAAGGAGTTAAACAGATACCGGATTCAAATTCCGGTGCTGATTGTAAGCTCAATTGCCAGCCAAAGTGCGGATGAAACGATTGAAGCATTGGCACTTGGTGCATTTGATTTTGTAAAAAAACCAAATGGTTCCATTGGTGGAGGCTATCAGGAATTCCGCAAAAAGGTTTTGCTGCGAACCTATATGGCGTGTAAGCTGCCTCTTCCTAAAAAGGTTGAGCAGTCAATTTTAGAACAACAGTTACAGGTTCAGAGCCAGTTAAAAAAAGTGGAAAGTCAGGCAGAGAAGAAGGTGCCAAAAAGCGGCAGGGAAAGCGGCGGTTTGGCAGTGATTGCTTCTTCAACCGGAGGACCGAGGGCATTACAGTCGGTAATTCCGTATTTTCCAAAGAACTTTCCATTACCGTTAGTCGTTGTCCAGCATATGCCGGCAGGATTTACGAAGTCATTAGCAGCTCGATTGAACGAGATTAGTAATCTCGATGTTAAGGAGGCTGAAGATGGTGACTGCCTTAAAAAAGGCACGGTTTATATTGCGCAGGGCGGCAAGCAGTGTGAAGTCATAGAAGATGCACAGGGAAATCTGATTTTGTCGGAAAATGATAAGCCGGCAAGAGGGGGATTAAGGCCGTGTGCGGATATCTTTTTTGAATCACTGGTTTCCTGTTCGGTGGAACACATTGTCTGTGGTGTTTTGACCGGGATGGGAAGCGATGGCTGCAAAGGAATCCGTGCATTGAAAAAAAGCAAGGACATTCAGGTTGTAGCGCAGAATGAAGACACCTGCGTGGTATATGGTATGCCGCGCGCAGTAGTACAGGCGGGAATTGTAAATGAAGTCGTGCCACTCGAAGATGTGGCAGACACCATGATAAAACATATAGGAGTGTGAAAAGATGGATACGAGTCAATATTTAGATTTGTTTATCGATGAGACAAAAGAGCATTTGCAGAGTTTGAATGAACATGTTTTGGTCTTGGAGAAAGAGCCGGAGAATGAGGATACCATAAATGAGATTTTCCGTGCGGCACATACACTGAAAGGGATGTCCGGTACAATGGGATTTGTCCGTATGCAGCGTCTGACCCATGATTTGGAAAATGTATTCTCTGAAATCCGCAATGGAAACATGAAAGTGAATGAAAAACTGATTGACGTGTTGTTCCGCGGACTGGATGCGCTGGAGTCTTATCTGGCTGTTATTTCCTCTGAGGGAAACGAAGGAACCGAAGACAACGAAGATATTATTAATGATTTGAATGCTCTGTTAGAGGAACAGGGTGGCGGCAGTGCGGCTGCTCCGACGCAAAAGGAGGCAAAAAAAGAAGAAACTCCTACGAAGGAAGAGAAAGCAGAACAAAAACAGGAAAGTGCATCGGATGAAAAATGCAAATTTAAGCAGATTCCGATTTCTGAATATGAAGCGACAGCAATTAATTCGGCAAGAGCAGAAGGAAAGAACGTGTATGGAATTACCGTATATCTGCAAAAAACTTGTATTTTGAAATCTGCCAGAGCTTTCCTTGTGTTCAAATCTGTTGAAAATAAAGGTGAGTTGATTAAATCCGTACCTTCAACAGAGCAGATTGAGGATGAAGAATTTGATTTTGATTTCAGTTGGATTTTTGCGTCGAGTGATACGAAAGAAAATATCAAAAAACTTGTTATGAACGTATCGGAAATTGCAGAGGTTTATATCGATGATATTGAGGTTCCGGATGCGCCTGTTGCAGGCTCTTCAAATGAGGCAAAACCGGCACAGGCAAAGCAAGAAGCAGCAAAACCGGATGCCAAAGAAAAGCCAAAGAAAGCACCGGCTTCCAAAGGAAAAGTCGGCAGCCGTTCCGTACGTGTCGATATAGATAAGCTGGATGTTTTGATGAACCTTGTCAGCGAGTTGATTATTGCAAAAAATGGTCTTGTATCGGCAAGTGCTGCCTCTCCGGCAGGACAGATGGCAAATTCGCAGGCGTTCCATGAACAGATTGAGTACTTAGAGCGCGTGACGACAAATCTGCATGAATCCGTTATGAAAGTTCGTATGGTGCCAATCGAGAGTGTTGTTAATCGATTTCCGCGTATGATTCGTGATTTGAATCGTAAATTAAATAAGAAAATGGAATTGTATATGACTGGTGAAGAGACGGAACTTGACCGTACTGTAATTGATGAAATCGGTGACCCGCTTATGCATTTGCTTCGTAATTCAGCTGACCATGGCTTAGAGAGCAACGAAGAGCGTGTGCGTCTTGGTAAACCGGAAGTTGGTTCCATCTTTTTGGATGCTTACCAGGATGGTAATAACGTAGTTATTGAAGTACGCGATGATGGTGCCGGAATTAATATTGACCGCGTGCGTCAAAAAGCAATTGATAAAGGTACCATTACAGAAAAACAGGCTGAGACGATGACAGACAAAGACTTTATTGATTTGTTGTTCCAGCCAAGTTTTTCAACAGCTGAAAAGATTACCGATGTTTCCGGACGAGGCGTTGGTCTTGACGTTGTAAAAACTAAAATTGAGGCACTCGGTGGTAATATTACAGCAAAGACCGTTGCCGGTGAGGGAAGTACCTTTACGATTTCTCTTCCTTTGACATTGGCAATTATTCAGGCTTTGATGGTGAAAGTCGGAGAAGAAAAATATGCAATTCCGCTTGGCAGCATTAATGGAATTGAGGACATTGCAAAAGAAGATATCAGCTTAGTACAGTCCAAAGAAGTTATTAATCTTCGTGGACGTGTTATCCCGATTCTTCGTCTGCATGATATTTTGGATATGGAACCGGTTGAAAAAGAACCGGAATCTCTGATTGTTGTCATTATGCAGAAGGCAGAACAGCAGGTTGGTCTTGTGATTGACGAACTGATTGGACAGCAGGAAACCGTTATTAAGTCGCTTGGACACCACATCACCTGCGATAAACTCTTTAGTGGAGCAACGATTCTTGGTGATGGTGAAGTAGCGTTAATCTTAGATACAAACACATTAATGTAGGGGGTGTCGACATGGAAGATTTGATGAATGGAATGGAAACAACAATGGATGAAATTCAGTATATTGTTGTCAAATTAGGAAATGAAAAATATGGAATTGATATTTCCTGTGTGGATAATATCGTAAGAATGCAGCATATGACAAGAGTTCCAAAGTCACAGCCATATTATGTCGGTGTGATTAATCTGCGTGGTGAAGTGGTTCCGATTATGAGTCTGCGCAGACGTTTCGGATTAGAGGATGATGTCTATCAGTCCGCAACGAGAATTATTATTATCCGTATGCAGGACCAGTCAATGATTGGTGTAATTGTCGATGAAGTGCAGGAAGTAGTAAATATCAACCCGGCTTCTATCGAGAAACCGGCATTTAAGCTGGAAGAGGAAAAAGCGTCTTTCCTTGCCGGTATTGGCAAAAAAGGAGAGGAACTCATTTCTTTATTGGATATGAATGCGGTAATTGAGGAAAAGAAAGAAGTATGAGTGAGATGATTCGCGTTGGAATGGCTGACTATAAGTTATGTGCACCGCCGGATAAAATTTCGACGTTAGGACTTGGTTCGTGTATGGGGGTTGTAATCTATGACACGAAAACAAAGTTGTGTGGAATGGCACATATTATGCTGCCGGACAGTACAAAGATTACTCATAATGAAAACCGAATGAAGTTTGCAGATACGTGTCTTTTGGATATGTATCATGAACTTTTAGCACGCGGAGGATTGAAAGAAAATCTGCGTGCTAAAATTGCAGGCGGTGCAAAAATGTTTGCACATCATTCGGACAATGAACTGCTGAATGTTGGACATCACAACATTCAGGCAGTTAGGAAATTTTTACAGGAAAAGAATATTCCAATCGTGGCGGATGATTCCGGAAAAGATTTCAGCCGCACGATTATATTTGACCCGGAATGTGAGTTGTTGCATGTTTCGGTGGCTGGTGTAAATGAATATGTGATTTGACGAGGTGTAGGATATGAAAAATCGTTACATACCTGCTTTTGTTATGTTGGTTGCCGGCCTTGTGTGTTGTGTTTTGTGTGTGGTACAAAGGTGGCCTATTTTAAATAGTTTAATTACTTTAGTCATTGTTTTGTTTCTTTTTTATATCATTGGTCAGATTGCTGCGCAGATTGTTGGAAAAGTTCAGGCAGAGCATCTGGCTATGATTGAGGCGGAGAAAAAACGCCAGGAAGCAGAAGAGCAGGCTCGCCTTTTGAAAGAGCAGCAGGAAGCGGAAGAAAAGGAAAAGAAAGAAGCAGAAAAACAGACGGAGCAGGCAGAACAAACCGAGCAGGCATGACCTAGGAAAGGACATAATGGATGAGGGAAACAGAACGAAACCGCTTGTGGGAACAGTATCATAAAAAAAAGACCCCGCAATTGCGTGAACAGCTTATTCTTGAATATGCCGGTGTTGTAAATTTAGTGGCAGGCAGGCTGAGTATGTACTTGGGGTATACGGTAGAGTATGATGACTTGGTAGGATATGGAATTTTTGGTTTGATTGATGCCATTGATAAGTATGACATGGCAAAAAATGTAAAATTTGAAACGTATGCCAGTCTGAGAATTCGCGGTGCGATTCTGGATGAAATTCGGAAAATGGACTGGATTCCAAGGACACTTAGGCAGAAACAGAAAAAGATGGATGCAGCTGCGGCGAAGATTGAGGCAGAATGTGGAAGAACGGCGAAAGGCGATGAGATTGCAAATGAATTGGGGATCTCCGTGGAAGAATATGAGAACTGGAAGGCAGAGGCGGAATTTACCAATTTGATTTCCTTAGATGATTATTTGGAACAGGGAAATGAAGGGCGTCTGGAGACGATGGGAGCAAAATTTCAGCAGCCTGATCATGCGATTCAGAAACAGGAATTGAAGGAAATGCTTGTGGAAGCTCTCAAAAAATTGACTGAAAAAGAGCAGAAGGTTATTACATTGTATTATTATGAAGAATTGACATTAAAAGAGATTAGCCAAATTTTGAGTGTTTCGGAATCAAGGGTTTCCCAGCTGCATACAAAAGCATTAAAAAAAATCAAGGAGCAGTTAGGAGATTCAGTCGATTTACTTAGCTTGTTCTAATTAGGAATAGGAGGATACTTATGGCGGCAAATGGTTATTTTCAGGTAGTAGCAGAAGATGGAAGAATGTGGCTGAAAATTTTTGCGCCGGAAGAAGGCGAAGTGGATATTTCGCTGGAGATGGTTATGAAATATTTAGATGCCATTTCATTTCCGGATTATGACCAGGTGGCACTTGACCAGTATTTAAAGCGTAAAGAATTCGATTCGATGTTTATGCTGTACGAAGGAGAAATTATACCGGAAAGTGAAAAATGTATCGTCACCATCACGCCAAATGGAGAGCGTGCATTTGCGCGTTTTTATCCGCCGACGACAGGGGGCACAAGTCTGACAGAAGATGATATTGTCTCAGATTTGCAGATGGCAGGTATCCGTCATGGAATCCGCAAAAAAGCGATTGAACATTTTTTACAGAATCATGCTTATGAAAAGGATTATCTGATTGCTGAGGCAACGATGCCGATTCAGGGATACAGTGCAAAAATCAAGTATTATTTTGATATAAATACGACTGCCCGTCCGAAATTAAATGAAGATGGCAGCGTTGATTTTCATCAATTGGGAAATATTAAGTCGGTTAAAGAAGGAGACAAACTTGCGACACTTACACCGGCGTATCGTGGAAAAGCGGGTGTATCCGTATTTGGTAAACCGCTGATGCCGAAAAAAGTGAGAAACCGTGCGCTTCGTTTTGGACGGAATATACGGATTTCTGAGGACAAGTGTACAATATATTCGAAAGTTTCCGGGCACGTAACCTTAGTTGATGATATGGTTATGGTTTCTGATGTTTACCGGGTTCCTGCAAATGTTGATTCCTCGACCGGAGATATTGACTATAAGGGAACAGTAGAAGTAACAGGAAATGTCACAACCGGTTTTGCTATTAAAGCAGAGGGCGATATTATTGTGAATGGTGTTGTGGAAGGTGCAACACTTATTTCCGGTGGCAATATTGTTCTCAAACGAGGCATGCAGGGGATGGATCGTGGTATGCTTCAGGCAGAAGGCAATATTACTGCAAAGTTTTTGGAAAACTGCAAGGTTCGATGCAAAGGTATGCTCAAATCCGATGCAATTTTGCACAGTGATGTGGAATGCCAGGAAAATGTTGATGTACTAGGGAAAAAAGGCTTGATTAACGGTGGAAGTTTATCAACTTATGCCGATGTTCATGCGACAACACTTGGCTCGACAATGGGTGCTTCGACGAAAATCAAGATTATTTCAGATAAAGAATTGATTATTCGTGCGAATGAAATCAAGGAAGAAGTGGAAAATAAGGAAGAGACGCTTCAAAAAATTGATGAAGTTGTAAAACGGGTCAAAGAGCAGTTAGCGTCCAATCAGGAAGTGCTGCCGGAGCAGATGAATTATTTGAAACAGGCAACGGTAAATAAGCCGCTTCTTATGAAACAGATTCGGGAACTGCGCGAAGAAAGAGAAAAACTTTTAGTAAGGATTGAAAAAAATAAACATTCCTGTATCCGGGTGGAAGGAGCCGTGTATTCAGGAATTGATATTACAGTAAAAGATGTTAGTAAAATTCAGCATGAGCAGGTTTCCCACTGCCGCTTTGTTAGAGACGGTGCGGATGTACGGATTGTTGGATTGTAAGAAAAAAGGAGGCGTTTTCTATGTCGATGGGTTCAATTGATGCAGTTACTATGGCGCCAAGAACGCTGAATGCGGCAGATGCACAAGGGCGTGAACTGAATCAGAATCAGCATATTTATGACCAGAATGGCATTCAGTTTCAGCACGAAGTAAGGCGTGAAAGCAGACAAACAGTAGAAACGCAGGAAAGCGAAACAAAAGATTACGATAAGGAAGGAAACGGAAAAGGATCAGATGCAAAAAAATTTTCAAAAAAGAAACAAAAACAGGAAAAAAAGGAACGGTTAGCACCTCGTTCGACCGGAAGCTTTGATATTACGATTTAAGAAGAAGGATGGATTATGACAGCGATAGAAATCATATTGATTATTATTGGTTTTATCTGCCTGTGTGCAAGCTGCTTTGTGGCAAAAAAGAATAGCGGTTCCACAGAGGTGGAAAAGGAAAACTTAAGTTCCGAACTTTGGACAGAAAAGGAAGAAGAAAAAATCAAAGAGCGTGTCGGAGAAATTTTGTCCGAGAGGCAAGATGAATTAGTGGACACGACAGAGGAACGGATGAATCGTTTATGCAATGATAAAATCATGGCAGTGGATGAATTTTCGCAGCAGATTTTGGAAAAAATTGATGCCAATCATCAGGAAGTTGTTTTTATGTACAACATGCTGAGTGAAAAGGAAAAAGAATTGAAAGAGTTTATGGCAAAACCGGTGAAGAAAGAATCTGTGATGGATGCTCATACGGCGTTAGAACCGGCAGTTTCCAATCGGATGGCTTCAAATCCGGCATCGGCTTCCCAGACAGCAATTTCTCGTCTGACTGCAAACGCACAAGAAGCAGAAAAGAAAAAAACTGAAAAAAAAGCAGAGCCAAAAAAAACGGTAAAAAATGAAGTATCAAAACCTGAAATGCCAGTGGCAGGGCAGGGGGATGTAAATGAAAAAATTAAGAAATTACACAAACAGGGAAAGTCTGTTTTGGAAATATCAAAACAACTGAATATCGGACAGGGTGAAGTAAAACTTGTTCTTGCACTTTATGGAGGGAATAAAAAATGAAGATGAAGTATTTCCTGCGGGGGCTTGGCGTAGGCGTTTTACTCACAACACTGTTATTGTGTATTAGTTACCGCGGACAAAATAGCGAAAATTCAATTATTAAACAGGCTAAGGAACTAGGTATGCAGTTTCCGGAAAAAACACCTGATACGCTGATACAGCCGTCAGCTAT
>CALELW010000141.1 GCA_937902905.1 uncultured Clostridium sp.
TCTTCCATTTACTTTTTTATCGTTCACTTCAAACGTCATTTTCCCGGTCCGTAACCCGAGTGGCGTCTCTACAAAAATGTGATACATCTGTTCCAATTCTCTCACCTCGTCTTTCTTGATTTACTGTCATTGTAAAAGGATAATGGCTCCCATACCACGGTCAAACCGATGCAAAATGTGTAAATACGGACAAATCAGAGAATTTGATGGTCAAATATCCGCAATTCGTCATTGTCAAATTGCCGGACAGTTGTATAATAAATTTAACGGAACCTTTGCACAGAGAAACGGTTAAAAAAGCGAAGTTTCCACAATTTATGGAAAGAAATGGAGGAACTCTCATGACACATGAAGAAACATCCCTGCGGACAAAACAGGCATTAGCGGATTCTTTGAAAAAACTGATGAGCCAGAAGCCTTTTTCAAAAATCACCATCAGCGAATTAATTAAGGATTGTAATGTGAACCGGAAAACGTTTTATTATCACTTTGAGGATATCTATGGACTGCTGAAATGGGTCTTAGAACAGGAGACGTTCGAGGTGTTGAAACAGTTCGACCTTCTCTTCGACTACCAGGATGCTTTTGAATATGTGCTCAACTACGTGGAACAGAATTCTTTTTTCCTGAACTGTATCTACGACTCGATTGGCCGTGATGAGATGAAGCGGTTCCTTTACCATGATTTTGTCGGAGTTGTCGGAATGATTGTTTCGGACGCAGAAAAGAAAGCGAATGCTACGATTTCAGAGGAATACCGCTTCTTTTTGATAGAATTGTACACAGAGGGCATTGCCGGCATGATGATTAATATTTTTCAGCATCCAAAGCAATATAAAAAAGACAAGCTGATTGAATACCTCGCAGTTCTCATCAATACTTCCATTCCGGCTGCGGTTTCAAAAGCGTTGTGATATTTCATTTATAAGATTCGTTGAAAAAATATAGTTCACAAATTAGTTGCTGACAAATTGCACAAAGGCGAGACTACTTTTGTGACTTTGGGAGAACATTAGAAAATCTTAGTATGCCTTTGTATACCCAGTGATGTTCTGCCATGGA
>CALELW010000142.1 GCA_937902905.1 uncultured Clostridium sp.
CAAGGAATACAATGAGCCATTCACCCACGCCCATGCAAGTTTTATGAACGTGGTAGCTTTCAATAGACAGCTTATCTTCCTCTGATGTTTTGCTTCAATATTTCAATTTTCTCAATTGTCGCTCCGCGGATTTCACTTTGTTATAATACTGTGACCTTTGAATCAACATATGTAATACGTCTTCATCCGTCATCTGATTAAGCCCGTCAAATGAATCCATGGAATCAATAATTATATCTGTCAAGATTTTTTCTTCTTCATCTGAAATAGTGACGCCTAAAAACTTCATATGTTCATCTCCGTCCATTTAATTTAATTATATTATACCATAAATATATCATAAAGTCAATATTGTTTTAAATACTTGGAGTGCCAATATATATTCTTCTACCAATTAACCAATCATATTTTTCTTTTTGGTCATCTGCTCCTGCTCACTCTTTGTAGTACATCTGACACATATATCTCCGTCACTGTCTTTAATTATTACAAGATAGCCGTCGTGTTTCATTTCATTCATCAATTTTATAATATGGTTTTTAGTTATGCTACAACTGTCTTTTTCTAACAACTGTAACGCATATATATTGGTTATATATTTACATATTTCATCCGCATAATAATAACGGTTTCTCACTCGTGTCTGACATTTTTCGAAAATTGTATCTTTAATTTCCAGAGATTTTTTATCCAGATATTCATGATAATCCGTGTATGTCATATCATATATTGTGTTATACAAGTCAACCCATTTCAGTGAAAAGGTGTTCCTTTTTTGAATAGCTTCTGCAATTTCCTTTATTTCATTTTTTAACACTTCTCCGCTTAATTCTAGTGGATGGCAATATAAATGAGATTTTTTCTTTTTCCATTCTGCGCATATTCCATCATGTGCGTCTGTGATACTCTCCCATCCTAACGATGTGAAGACTTCCGCAATTTCTCTATTAAAACATTCCTTATTCTCTTTAGATAAAATAAAGGTTGGATATTCATATCCATACGTTTCAATACGAAAATGGACATTTGCGTACTCATTGTCTCCATACACCTTATTCGCATCCCAATTATAATTTTTCTTAGAATCTGTATTGTAATCTCTTTTATGATACTTTATTTCCTGCATTGTACCCTCCGTATAAATATAGCTTAATTAAGTGAATTATACCATAGTAATACCTTTATAATCAAACATGTAAAAAGCAGGATTATTTCCTGCTTTTTAATTTTTATACACTTGTTAGACTTTATCTAAACCATCTCGCTGCAATTCCGTTTTCATCAATATTGCATCCTTCGTACCCATCATCTTCATCCAATTCAATTTTTGTATCTGAATCGTTATACGGTAATAATTTCAGCTTTTCTTCCGCATCTTCCCGGCTTTCTGCCACTACATAGCCATCGGCAATATACTCATCTTTTTTTATTACGTTCCACGAAAAAATTTTCATTTCTTCACTTTTTTCTTTAGATTCAATGTTTCCAAGACTATTAACATAACATTCATGGAATACAGTTGTTTTGTTATTACATTCGTCAAATGTATCTACCCATGCGGAAAGCACTCTAAAATGTTTTCTTCCTTTTTTTATGCTTTCCAATGCTTTTTCCAAGCTAATGCATCCGGTAGAAATTGCATTAACCCATGGCTTGCTTTGTTCTGTATCTTGAATTAATAATGAAACCCAATATAACATCATATCTCCTCCTCTTTGCAGATGTAGTTACCATTTCGCCTTTTTTTGTTTTGTTGTGTTCAATTATACCATAATAATACCGTAATGTCAACAACTGTAAAGCGTAAAGAATTATTTTGAAGAATACAAAAAATCCCGGTAAAATCATTTTTTTGAAATCACCGGAATTTTTATATTGAGATGATAATGAAAATCTCTTATCACCTAATTTCTTTTGGTTTCCAACTTACTACCCATACATCGCAAGGAATATCTGCATCTTCATCTATCGTCTTTACCACTTCTATTTCTTCATATTTTTCCTTTTTTAATTTTTCAATAAATTCATTTGTCTCTTTTTCATCGTAAATATATTCAACACATTTCATGATTTTATCTCCTTTTTCAATATTTATCATAAAGTCCCGCTTCACCTAACAGTCTTTTTATATCTTCTAAATTGGCAACTGCACAATCTATATCAGTTTGTATCTTGCCTTTTTTTGATTCTAATATTTCCAAATCCTTATTACTGAGTAATGTTTTTAATTCTTTTACTTCATAAGACAAACTATCTACATAATTTTTTAAAAGATGAGTTTTTAAAAGTTGAGTTTTTTCTTCATTCATATGTGTTTTTTCTCTTTCAAAATCATTTTCAATCAAATGATAATCCTTATCATCACATGTATTCTCGTCAATCCAGCCTCCACCAAAATACTCAACCAATGCTTTGATGATTTCTACACTGTTTTCATTATATCCAAGTGAAAGATATGTTGTTTCTGGTTCTGTTGCTGTTTCGGTTACATTTTCATATACATAAAACAATCTTCTAAGTTCTCGGTTATATGTAAAATAAATATAGCCTGTAAACGAATACCAATTTGCATTGTCATCACTATGCTCATTAAGTTTATAATACTTGCATTGCGTCAATGGACAAATAATATGTTTTTGTATATCTTCTCTTGCATTTTCATCCCAATTTTGCTTGATATAAGCAAAAATATCTTCATGTTTTATATATCCTTTAATCAATCCGTGTGTCTCGCATCCCATAATTATTCGCCTCTCCTATTTGGTATCATTACATTTGTATTTACCTATTTATTATACCATAATTACGCGTTTTTGTAAATATATTTAATCAGCTTAAAAGAGGTCGTTTATCAAATAATAAACGACCTCTTGTTTCTTGATTTTCAAAATTTTTATTTGTATGTATTTGCAACATTGTCTGGCAGTTCCCGAAGAGGGCAAAAATCCGGTCTGCTTGCAATATAATCCGTCACGTCCTCTTCCATTCCCGGCGCACCACAATACAATGTTTTCTCTCCGAATCTTGGACATTGTTCATCATCTACAAAATCACACATATCACACGATTCTGGCATGTCCATAATCAATACTGCTTTAGCCATATTTCACACTCCTTTCGGATTCTCCTTATAACAGCAATACACTATTGGGTTACTGGCATCACATTCACAATTATTCCAGTCTATATCCTCTACTGCCCGGTCTTTTGCTATCTGTTCGGCTTCTTCTTTTGTATCAGCTTCAATGTCATCATAGTCAATTGACAGTTGTAAACTTACACTTACATTCCATTTAGCCATCCACTCCACCGCTTTTCACAATCTCGATTGCTTTGACCAAGTATGGGGCTTTGTTCCAATTTTCCCCATAATACTTTTTAAATTCCTTTTCTAACTGCTCCACAACCTTGTCCGGGTCGTAGGCGGTCGGCTGAATATCAAGTGCCATAAGCATCGCTTTTAGAATCTGTTGACTACGCTCATCATTCAATGTACAGCTCACTGCGCAATTTAGTCCGTGTTTATATTTATCCGCATCAATCAATCTCATTGTCCGCCCTCCTGTTCCATGCTTTCTTTGCATTTTCCTGCGCATCCATCTTGTTACTAAAATCTTCAATTTTTACATATGAACCAGTACTACCACATTTGCCACATATAATCTTGTATCCTTTTGTTCCCATTTTTCTCACGCCTACTCTGCGGTCATGGCAACCACAGAACGGGCATGGTTTAAGTTCTTCGTTCATCCTTCTTTGTCCTCACTTTCCAATAATTTTGGATTGTCAATTGCGTTTCCAATTACTTCGTATCCATTGCGATTTGCGTCGCCAATACAATACGATACTTTAGAACGAGAAGACTGTGCTGCCCACATTCCTTCTTCACAATCCCAAACAACTTTATACAACAGAGACTTAATTCCACGCCTATCCCTATCTTTTACAATGTCATTTTCCCATATCAACTTGCCATTCATATCCACAAGCCCGGTACACTGGCAGATGGTGGATGGGTCTGTCCTTTTTGAAAAATCCTTATACTCACTAGGATATATTCCTACAATTTCAATTTGTTCTCCCGTCTCAATATCCTGCTGTTTATCAACAATTAGACTTCCAACAATCCATTCGCCATTGTCAATCCGCTTACCA
>CALELW010000143.1 GCA_937902905.1 uncultured Clostridium sp.
AATTTGTTCTGTTTTAGTATTTCATATCTTTCAAAATATCACAGAAGTCAAAGGTTGCAAAATAATCTTGTGGAGTTTCTCCACGGCGAATCATCTGCACACTGCCATCTTCTTTGAGAAGAAGCTCCGGCGATTTCAGTTTGCCGTTGTAGTTATAACCCATAGCATATCCATGAGCACCGGTATCGTGGATAACCAGATAATCTCCGATGTCAATCTTTGGAAGCATGCGGTCTACAGCAAATTTATCGTTGTTCTCGCAAAGAGAACCGGTGACATCATATTTGTGGTCACAAGGCGCATTTTCTTTGCCAAGGACAGTGATGTGATGATAAGCACCATACATAGCCGGACGCATCAAATCGCAGGCACATGTGTTCAAACCAACATATTCTTTGTAAATATGTTTCTGATGAATACATTTTGTTACGAGATTGCCATAAGGTCCAAGCATGAAGCGGCCAAGTTCAGTAAAGATGGATACGTCACCAAGTCCTGCCGGTACCAAGATTTTCTCGAATTGTTTGCGGACACCCTCACCGATTACCGCAATGTCGTTTGGCTCTTTGTCCGGTGTATATGGAATACCGATACCACCACTTAAGTTGATAAATGTAATATTGGCACCGGTTTTCTCTTTCAATTCTACTGCGAGTTCAAACAGAATACCGGCAAGTGTCGGATAGTATTCGTTACTTACGGTATTGCTGGCAATGAAAGCATGAATACCAAAGTTTTTGGCACCCAGTTTCATTAATTTTTTGTAGCCCTCAATCATCTGCTCTTTGGTAAAACCATATTTGGCATCTCCGGGGTTGTCCATGATGTCTGTACCGAGCTCAAATACGCCGCCCGGATTATAACGGCAGCAGATGGTTTCCGGAATTCCAACATTTTCTGCCAAAAAGTCAATGTGGGTAAAATCATCCAAATTAATGTAAGCACCGAGTTTGCTTGCTTTTTCATACTCAGCAAGTGGTGTCACATTTGAGGAAAACATAATGTCGCTGTCATGGAATCCCAAAGACTCCGAGAGCATTAATTCGGTCAGAGAAGAGCAGTCAACTCCACAGCCTTCTTCCTGTAAAATTTTAAGGATAAATGGGTTTGGTGTTGCTTTTACTGCGAAATATTCGCGATAACCCTTATTCCATGAAAATGCTTTCTTCAAAGCGCGCGCATTTTCACGGATTCCTTTTTCATCATAAATATGAAATGGAGTCGGATAAGTTTTTTCGATTTCCTTAACCTGATCCAAAGTTAAAATTGTTTTCTTTTCCATGGTAAAAATTCCTCCAAATGATGTAGTGGGAATTACTTTAATTTCTCGCCGGTGAGTAATTCGTAAGCCTCCAGATACTTGTCAATGGTTTTCTTGGCAACGTCTTCCGGAAGTTCCCAATCGTGGTTTCCTTCGTTTTCTTTGAGCCAGTCTCTTGCAAACTGTTTGTCAAAGGATGGCTGACCGTGACCCGGCTCGTATCCTTTGGCAGGCCAGAAACGGGAACTGTCCGGTGTCAGCATTTCGTCACCGAGAACAATGTTTCCATTTTCATCAAGACCAAACTCAAATTTTGTATCAGCAATGATGATACCTTTTTTCAATGCATAATCGGCACATTTTTTATAAAGAGCGATGGTATAATCGCGAAGTTTTTCAGCGTACTCTTTTCCTTTGCCAGGAAATTCTTTTTCCAGTACATCAACGCTTTGCTCAAAAGAAATATTTTCATCGTGGTCACCAATTTCAGCTTTTGTGGAAGGTGTGTAAATTGGTTCCGGCAATTTGTCGGATTCCTGTAAACCTTCCGGAAGTTTGATGCCACATACAGTTCCGTTCTTCTGATAGCTTGCCCAGCCGCTGCCGGTGATATATCCGCGCACGATACATTCAATCGGAAGCATAGTCAGCTTGCGGCACATCATGCTGTTGCCATCATAGGCCGGCTGCTGAAAGAATTCCGGCATATCTTTTACGTCGGCAGAAATCATGTGATTTGGGACAATGTCTTCGGTAAGGTCAAACCAAAATTTCGACATCTGGGTTAAAACAGTTCCTTTTTTAGAAATAATGTTTTTCAGAATTACGTCAAAACAACTGATGCGGTCAGTTGCGACCATAATCAGACTGTCACCGTTGTCGTAAATCTCTCGTACTTTACCTTCTTTGATTGGTTTCCATTCGCTCATAGCGGTACCTCCATCTTTTATATGTTCGTCATTTACATAGTATAAATTTTTTTAACGAACCTGTCAACAAGGCAAATTGTTTGTGTCAAGTGTTCGGTCAGTATTTTTATTTCCGTAAAACAGTTAAAAAACTTTGTGTCTCATGGGCGCTTCCACTTGTTGAGTGCGTAACAGTAGGGGCACTGAAACTACCAGTGCCTCCTACTGACGTACTCAAACCCATGAGACACAAAGTTTTTTTATTGCTTTACTGGAAACTCAAAAGAAACGAACATTTGATACAAATCAACCTTATGCAACCTAAATTGCTGTCAAACAAAAAAAGAGTTGCATAGTTTTTTGTGATTTTCTAAAAAAAACAACCATGAAGAAGAAAATTGGCAAAAAACGTTGTTTTACAGACTAGTTTTCTCTACTCAATCGGGATAATGACGCCAAAATGCAACCATATAGGACAAATTAAGGAAAAAGAGTTGTCCGGGGAGGAGATGGCAGGTGTGTGCAGGATTATTTTGCATATTTACTGGTTTAGAGATTTGCTCACAGGAAGTGCTTTGGGAGTTTTCAGAATTTGTAATTTAGTGGAACCGCTTGGGAAGAGTGGGTTTTGAGTGCGTCATCAGGAGGCACTGGTGGTTTCAGTGCCCCTGATGTTACGCAGCTCAACGAGTGAGAACGGCGCAAGAGGTTCGGGGAACCTCTGACCTGCGCGGACCGGAGTGGAACGTAGAACCACGAGACACAAGCGTTTCCGCTAAATTACCGAAACCTGAAAATTGCTCCACCCCATGATGTACTTGAAAAAAACAAATGTTTGCTTTATACTAATAGCGATTAAGCAAAAAAGGCATAAGTGTCGATAAAAAAGCTACTTTTAGAATGAGAGGTTTATCTTTATGAGCAATTACAGCGGCAGTGATATTGTAATCTTAGAGGGGTTAGAGGCAGTTCGCAAACGTCCGGGAATGTATATCGGAAGTACCGGAACGAGAGGACTTCATCATATGATATGGGAAATTCTGGATAACGGAATTGATGAGCATCTTGCCGGATTTTGTAACGAACTTCATTTGACGTTGTTAAAGGATGGCGGCGTTGTTGTCGAGGATAACGGACGTGGCGTGCCGGTTGACATTCACCCGACAAAGAAGATTCCGACGGCACGTGTTGTATATACCGTACTGCATGCGGGTGGTAAATTTAACAGTGATGTGTATAAAGTTTCCGGTGGTCTGCACGGTGTAGGTGCGTCGGTTGTAAATGCGCTGTCGAGCCACATGATTGTGGAAATAAGACGAGATGGAAAAGTGTACCGGGATGAGTATAGAGATGGCGGTAAGCCGGTGACAAAATTAGAAAAAGGACTTTTGCCGGTTGTTGGAACCTGCATGAAAAATAGGACAGGCACAAAAGTTACTTTTTATCCGGATGATTCCATTTTTGAAACGGTGGAATTTAAGCCGGAGACGATTCGTAAAAAATTAAAAGAAATTGCATACTTGAATAAAAATCTCAAAATCGTTTTTAAGGACGAGCATACGGGAGAAGAACAAACATATCTGGAGGAGTTTGGAATCCAGAGTTATATCAAGTACATAAACCGTGATACCGCGGTCCTTCATGATGATGTTATTTATATAGAAGGAAAAAGTGGAGATATCGAGGTGGAAGTCGCTTTTCAGTATACGCAGAATTACAGCGAGCAGATTAACGCTTATTGTAACCGTATCAATGTCGCAGACGGTGGAACGCTGGTTACCGGTTTCAAAACGGCATTGACACGAATTATGAACCAGTATGCGAGAGAATTAAATTTCTTAAAAAATAAAGAAGATAATTTTGACGGAAAAGATATCAGAAATGGTTTAGTTGCGATTGTTTCCATCAAACATCCGGATCCGCAGTTTGAGAGCCAGACGAAAAATAAACTGGGAAATACGGATGCAAAAACCGCAGTGGATGAAGTATTTAACCGTGAGGCACAGCGTTATTTTGATAAAAATGTAGAAGTGTTAAAACGAATTCTTGAAAATGTACATAAATCCTTTAAGGCGAGAACAGCAAGTGACAAGGCAAGAAAAGGTGTGATGAAGCAGCTCCTTGATGTGGACACCAAAAGTAAACTTGCAGCATGTTCTTCCAAAAAATCAGAGGAATGTGAAATTTACATTGTCGAGGGTGATTCTGCGGGTGGTACTGTTAAGACGGCGAGAAATCGAAGAACACAGGCGGTTCTTCCGCTTCGTGGAAAAATTTTGAATGTGGAAAAAGCACCACTTGAGAAAATTTTGGTAAATAACGAAATCAAAACAATGATTGCTGCTTTTGGCTGCGGTATCGGTGAAAATTTTGATATTAAAAAACTTCGTTACGATAAAATTATCATTTTAACCGATGCCGATGTCGATGGGGCACATATCAGCACACTGCTGCTTACGTTTTTCTACCGTTTTATGCCGGAACTGATCTATCAGGGAAAAGTATACCGCGGTCTGCCGCCTTTGTACCGAGTATCGTATGAAGATAAAAAAGGCAAGAAAAAGAATAAAGTATCCGAATATTTGTTCAATGATTTTGAACTTGAAAAATTCCGAAAGACCGGGAAAAAGATTTTGGAATTGCAGCGTTACAAAGGTCTCGGAGAGATGGATGACACCCAGTTATGGGAGACAACCTTAGACCCGGAGAGCCGTATTTTAGCACAGGTATCTATCAGCGATACGGTTGAAGCCGATGAAGTAACGGATATTTTGATGGGAAGTAACGTTCCGCCGAGACGACAGTTTATTATGGATGAGGCGAAATACGCCAATCTGGATATTTAACGGGAGGAAAATCAGATGAATGAAGAAAATATTATACAGTTGGATTTTTCAGAAGAAATGAAAACGTCTTACCGCGATTATGCAATGAGCGTTATTGTGGCACGTGCTCTCCCGGATGTCCGTGATGGGTTAAAACCGGTTCAGCGCCGTATTTTGTATGCCATGAAAGAACTTGGTTTGTCGCCGGACAAGCCGCATCGAAAAAGTGCACGTATTGTCGGTGATACGATGGGTAAATACCATCCACATGGTGACAGTTCAATTTATGACGCACTCGTTCATATGACAGAAGATTATTCACTGAATGCACCGCTTGTTGACGGCCACGGAAATTTCGGTTCAATTGACGGAGACGGTGCGGCTGCCATGCGATATACCGAGGCACGTTTGTCAAAACCGGGTATGATGCTGTTGGATAATCTGGATAAAGGTTTGGTTGACTTTTTACCAAACTTTGATGACAGTGAAAAAGAACCGGCTGTACTGCCGGCAACACTGCCAAACCTTTTAATTAACGGAACAACAGGAATTGCTGTCGGTATGGCAACAAACATTCCGCCGCATAATCCGACGGAAGTCATAGATGCCGTAATTGCGTACATGGACAGACCGGGAATTTCGATTGATAAATTGATGGATTACATTCCGGCACCGGATTTTCCAACCGGAGGAATCATTATCAATGCTTCCGATATGCGGGATATTTATGAAAAAGGAGAGGGAAAAATCCGTCTGCGTGCCCGCACAGAAATTGAAAAAGGAGATGCCGGCAGAACAAACATTGTAATCACGGAAATTCCATACACCATTTCCGGAAATAAATTAAAACTCGTGGAAAGTTTAGCTGCACTGGCAAAAGATAAAGTATTTGATGAGATTTATGATGTGCGTGATGAGTCCTCCAAAGAGGGAATTCGTATCGTTGTCGAAGTGAAAAAAGGCCGCGATATTGACAACCTTTTAAATGGTCTTTATAAGAAATCTCAGATGGAGGATACCTATGGCGTAAATCTTTTGGCAATCCGTCCGACAGAAAATGGAACCGGGCAGCCAAAAGTATTTAATTTGAAATCATTAATCGAGGAATTTGTTTTATTCCAGGAAGATTTGTATACGAGAGAGTATCAGTTCCTTTTGGAAAAGGCAAAAAAACGTCTGGAAATTGTTGAAGGTTTGATGAAAGCAACCGACGTAATTGATTTGATTATTGAAATTCTTCGTGGTTCTTCCTCCGTGAAACAGGCAAAGGCGTGCCTTATCGAGGGAATTACGGAGGGAATCAAGTTTAAGAGTAAGGCATCGGAAAAAGAAGCAGCCACACTTTCCTTTACGGAAAATCAGGCGGATGCCATTCTTGCGATGCAGTTGAGCAAGTTAATCGGACTTGAAATTTTAAAACTTCATGAGGAAAATGATACATTAATTGCAAACATTGCAGAGTATGAGAAGGTTCTTTCGGACAGTAAAGAACTTTATAAAGTAATTAAGGGAAGACTTCGTGAGTTTAAGAAAATCTTTAATTCACCGCGCCGGACAAGCCTTACGGATACGGTGGCAAAAGCCTATGTTGAAAAAGTAGTTATTGAAGATTTGTATGTCTGCTTTGACCGCTTTGGCTACACCAAGGCAATTGATGCGGCTGCATTTGGACGGGCAAGCGAGGAAACAAAGAAAGATTTCAGTTTTGTTCTGAAAATCAAGAACACGGACAAACTCTGCATTTTTACAGACAAAGGTAATATGCATCAGGTGAAGATGGAGAAAGTGCCAAGATGTAAGATGAAAGATAAAGGTACGTTGATTCACTCATTGTGTAAAATGGAAAATGACGAAGAAGGACTTCTTTATGTCAGCTTTGAAGAATTGTTTGAGTCCATTTTGTTATTTGTGACAAAGAACGGTTATATTAAGTTAGTGTCAGGAGCAGAATTTGAGACCGGGCGCCAGATGATTGCGGCGACAAAGCTGGATGCGGACGATGAAGTGGTTGGTGTAACAATGCTTTCGGCAAGCGATGTTCTTACCGGAACAAAGAAAGTAATTCTTTTGACAAAAGACGGTCTTTCTCTTGGATTCCCGCTTGGCGAAGTGAGCGAACTCAAAAAGACAAGCCGCGGTGTAAAGGGAATTACACTGGAGAAAGAGGATACGGTTGCATTTGCGACGGTTGTTCATCCGGCTGCGGAAACATTTGAATATGAAGGAAAGACCTTAAATGCCCGCCGGGTACGAAACCGTAGGCGTGCGGCGAAGGGACAGAAAGCGAATTTGATGCAGAATACTCTTACGCTTGAATAAGAAAATGAAACTTTTTCAAATTTACGTTAATGTTTTTATGCCTTCGTCCGATAAATATAGTAAGAAACGGTAAATGCGTTTTAATTTAGTAAGAATGGAGGCGTTGTTTTATGAGAATTGATGCGTATATGCAGGTAAGCCAGCTTTACCAGGCAAACAAAACCAAAAACGCTCCAAAGACAGGAAAGGCAAGCAGTCGTGACTCCTTAGAAATTTCCAGTTTCGGAAATGCTTATCAGGTAGCAAAACAGGCTGCGTCACAGGCATCTGATGTCAGAGAAGACAAAGTAAAAGAGATTCAGGCACAGATGGCAGCGGGAACCTATTCTGTATCAATTGAAGATGTCGCAGACAAGATGGCAGAAGCACTGCTTTCTTAATGACATAGGAGGGTATACATTTGGCTAGTTTGATGGAGGAACTGATTCAGACGCTGGATGCAGAAGAAAAGTGTTATTCTCAATTGATTCCAATTGAGGAAGAGAAGACGAGAGCGATTATTGCAAATGATTTAGAAGCTTTGCAGGATATAACCGTCAGAGAACATGATTTGGTAGATAAGACATCTGCCTTGGAAAACAAACGGGAACGAGTGGCGATTGATATTGCTACTGTTCTTGGGCGTGACCCGAAGACGATTACACTTGAACAGATTGCATCGGTGTTGAAAAATCAGCCGGCAGACCAAAAGAAACTGCAGGAAGTGCATGACCGGTTACGGAGAACCGTTTCACGACTGCAGGAATTGAACAATCAGAACAAACAGCTTTTAAAAGAAGCGATTGACATGGTTGAATATAATATGAATGTGATACGAAGTACACGGATGTCTTCAGGAAGCAGCAACTATTCCAGTGATGCGTCCGAGGTGGCAGGCATGGCACCTCAGCATGGGATGTTTGATGCAAAACAATAACAGGCGCATGGATGCGATAGCCACCGCCTGTTTTGTTTTCGAGGACGGTTGTACTT
This sequence comes from uncultured Clostridium sp., assembly GCA_937902905.1. Classification (GTDB taxonomy): domain Bacteria; phylum Bacillota; class Clostridia; order Lachnospirales; family Lachnospiraceae; genus Eubacterium_F. Next base: position 8,286 of record CALELW010000143.1, read on the forward strand.
TTTTTAATAAAGAATGGAGATGAGAACATGGGTAATCTGATGACAAGTTTTAATGCGGGTGTTTCGGGACTTCACTCCGCACAGCAGTCGCTGACCGTCACATCGCATAATCTTGCCAACGCGGGAACCGTAGGGTATACAAGACAGCAGGTTCTTGTGACGGATTCCTTTTATCAGAAATCGTACGGAGTGCATGACAATGTCATGGCGGTTGGTACCGGAACGACGATTTCTTTGACAAGACAGGTTCGCAATACCTTTTTGGATGATCAGTACCGGCTGCAGGTTGGTCGCCAGCAGTTTTATCAGGCGAACAGCAATGCGGCACTGGAAATAGAAGATATGTTAGGTGAACTGCACGGTGAAGAATTTCAGAGCAGCATTACAGACCTCTGTGGTGCATTGAGTTCCTTGGCAACCCACGCAGACGACATTGTATATAAAGACCAGCTTGTAATGATGGCATCCCAGTTTATTGAGCGGGCAAAGGTTTTGCAGGATGAGTTAAATACCTATCAGACAAGTCTGAACACGGAAGTAAAAAAACAGGTGGATACAATTAATGATTTGGTTGGAAAAATCAAAGAATTAAACCGTGATATCCAGAAGTATGAGGCGACCGGAGAGCCGGCAAATGACTACCGTGACAAGAGAAATGAGTATTTGGACGAACTCAGCCAGTACATAACATTTGAGACGAATGAACAGCCGGATGGAACCATCATGATTTATTCGGAGGGCGGATATCTTTTGGATGCATCTAACCAGTATTTCCTTACAACGAAATACGAAAGTGACACATCCAAACTTTTGAAACCGGTTTGGGAGACCGGCGAGAATTATTACCGCTATGACAGTTTAGAGTATTCCAGTGAAAATAATACAGATGTAGGCGGACTTCGCGGACTTTTGGTGGCACGAGGCAGTTATGCGGCAACTTATGTAAACGTTCCGCAGAAACCAAAGGAAGAAGATTACACAAACGGCGGCGTACTGGATGTGAATGCGTATAACCGCGCCATGGACCAGTTTAATGATGATTTGGAAGTGTATAACAAAACAATCGGTGCTTCCGTTGTAATGACGATTCAGAGTGAATTGGATACTTTGATTCATGGTATTGTAACAACGGTTAATGATGTACTTTGTCCGAACAAAGAGATTACAATCGAGGTTGAGGACAAAGATGAAAATGGTGTTGTGACCGGGACACATACCGAGAAAATCAAAGTGCTGGATGAAGAGAAGGCACTGATTGGTGATGATAAAAACCGTACGATGGGAACAGAATTATTTTCCCGCCGTGGTGTGGAACGCTACGTCAAAGAAGATGTAACAGTCGTAAATGATGATGGCACGACAAGTGTAGTACCGGTTTACCGCTATCAGGAAGAGGATCCATCCGATGTCTATACGATGTATACGACGAGCCAGCTTGTACTGAATCCGACTGTTGGAAGAGATTCTTCCACACTGCCGACAATGTACAGTGATAAGAGCGATGGCAAAAAAGGTTATGCAAATAACGAACTGCTTGGCATTGCGCAGGCGTTTGATGAATCCATTGGAACACTGAATCCAAATTCACTGACAACATACGATATCAAACATTTTTATGCCGGTATGGTGACAGAACTTGGTACACAGGGAAATGTGTGGAATGGTATTATCGATAACCAGAACATGACGGTAAATACCATTGACAATGAGAGACAGAAAGTAATGGGAGTTTCCACGGAGGAAGAACTCTCTAATATGATTAAATATCAGCAGTGTTATAATGCATCATCAAGATACATTACAACAGTGGCAGAGATGTTAGAGTATTTGATTGAACGGTTAGGAGGATGATGATATGGCATCAACATTTGGTTCTTTGGAAATAGCAAAATCCGGTATGATGGCGTACAATGCAGCTTTGCAGACAACGGCGCATAACGTGGCAAATATTGAGACAAAAGGCTATTCCAGACAGACAGTAAATATGGTTTCGTTAGTTGGCAATCGAACCTCCATGACGGTTCAGGGCTTTGGTGTAAATGTAGCGAGTATTACGCGAAACCGAAATGAATATTACGATACGAAATATCAGCGCACGCAGTCGACCTACAATTACTATCAGACACAATCCTATTATCTGAAAGCATTGCAGGATCAGATTTGCGGAAATGTAACCAGTGATGAAAAATCGAGACTGACGGATGCGTTTGATGATTTCTTTAGCGCGTTAAGTAATCTTAGAGGAAATGCCAATAACAGCACTATTCGCCGTCAGGCAGTAACATTAGGTGAAACATTTACTGACTATGTGCAGAATGTGGCAACCGGCTTGCAGAAATTGCAGGATGAGGCAAATACACAGGTGAAAACGTGTGTTGACCAGATTAATGCGTATGCAGAAAAAATTGTGGCATTGAATAAACAGATTGACACAGTAGAGGCGTATGGCGGAATTGCGAATGACCTTCGTGACCAGCGTTCTCTTCTGATTGATGAGCTGTCCCAGTATTGTGATGTGGAGACAAAAGAAATCCCACCGGATAATGGCGTAGGAGAAAATCAGTTCTATGTTTATGTGAATGGTGGAACTCTTGTAGATACCTATAAAGTGAATGCACTGGTAACCAAGCAGAAAGACACCTATGTAAATATTAACGATATCACCGGTTTGTATGATATCAGCTGGGCAGATGGCAGTACCTTTAATATGCACAGCACGGCAATTGGCGGACAGCTGCAGTCATGCATTGAGACCCGTGACGGAAACAATGCAACAAATCTTCATGGTACCGTTGATTCCATTGCCAACAATGCGGATGGGAATCTTGTTCTTACCGTTACCGGGACAAACTGCAATGATGTGCAGGTATTAAATATTCCGGCACATGACGGAGAGATTACCATTAATAACCGTACCTATGCGTATGAAAATTTTGAAGTAAAAGTGGATGCTGACGGTAATTTTACGTATGAGTTCACTTTGAAGGGAACGACAAAAGCTGCCGATGCGAAAGCACTCCAGATTGCGGTGGCAAATGGTTATACCGCACAGGTCGGCGATTCGATTGATAACCGCGGTGTTCCGTATTATATGGCACAGTTAAATGAATTTGTCCGTACATTTGCACAGGAATTTAACCGTGTTCAAAATGGCGGTTATGATTTGAATGATAATCCGGGTGTTGACTTCTTTAATGCAACGGTCAAAGCAACCGGTGACAATTATATTTTTCAAGAGTCGGTAGACGGAAAAGACGCTTCCTTTACTTCGGAGGCAAAGAAAAATGCAGATGGCACCTACACCGGTTCTTATTATTACATGACCGCTTTGAATTTTTCGATTACGAAAGAAGTTGCGGATGACCCGGGATTACTTGCGTGCAAGGCAAAAGCAAATCCGGATGATAATGTAGGAAATGACAATGGTGATAATTTGCAGAAACTGACAGAAATCAAGGACAATTCAAATATGTTTGTCCATGGTGCACCGGATTCCTTTATTCAGTCGCTGACTGCACTGCTTGGTGTCGATGCGAAAAAAGCGGATACGATGGAAAAGAGCCAGAGCAATCTTTTGTATGCTATTGATACCAACCGTAAATCGGTATCTGGCGTGGATGAAGATGAAGAAGGTTCGGATATGATTGTGTTCCAGAATATGCTGTTTAATCAGTATAAGATGTTAAATGTGTTAAATGAAGTGCTTGATAAATTGATTAATGAAACCGGCGTGTGATGCCGATAAATAAAGTATAAAAAGATGAATTTAAGATTCGGAAACGGAGGGCTGACATGAGAGTAACAAATACGATGATGCGCAATAATTCCATGTTGAATATGCAGAAAAATAAGGTGGCATATAATAACTATCTGACACAGTATAATACGCAGAAAAAAATACAGAGACCATCGGATGATCCGACGATTGCGGCACGTGCCCTCAAATATCGTACGACTTTGGCAGAAATTGATCAGTATCTGACAAATATCAAGGATGCAACATCTTGGATGGATGCGACAGAAACTTGTCTGAAAACCGTTAATACAAAACTTACGGATATGATTGATTACTGTACACAGGCGGCTACCGGTACATATAATGAGAAAGACCGCGCGGATATTGTGACACAGTTAAAACAGTTTTCAAAATATATCTACGAGCAGAATGCTGATGCAGATTATGCCGGACGTTATCTGTTTACAGGATTTCGTACCGATGTGCCAATGCTTTTTGATAAAGAGGAGACGGGGATTACTTATACGATTACAGAAAATATTGATATTAATACCATTAATAAATATCAGTACGTATATGGTGAGGCGTCTTACAATGCGGGAAGCAGTGCGGCAGATTATGCGAATCAGGCATCTGAGTTTGCAACGACACACCGTGCACTTTTGTCGTATGACAATTTAGATGATAACCAGACAGTAAAACTTATCTATACGGACTCGACCGGAACACAGCAGACGATTACGGCAATTACGAAGAGTGTGGCAGCGGATACAAAGTATAATGAGCATCTGCATCCGGGTGCTGACGAGGTGTATTTTGTTCCGGAAACCGGTGAGCTTGTATTCGGTGACGATGTTTATGACAGTATTCGTGCCGGAAAAGATTTGAGTGTTGATTATACAAAAACAGAATTTGCTGCAAAAGATGTGCGTCCGGAACATTATTTTAACTGTACGGCAGTGGATAACACAACCGGTGAAGTATCGAATTACCGCACAGCAGGTAATCAAAATATGATGTACCAGATTAACTTCAGCCAGACTTTAGTTGTTAATACAGAAGGCTGTGATTCCATTAATCTGGCAGTTGGCAGAACGATTTCCGATATTACAAATATCTGTAATGATTTGGATGTGATGGAAGCTAATCTGAAATCGGTAGAGAAGCGGATTGATGACTGCGATGAAAATGATAAAACAACATTGGCCAATCTTAACGAGTTAAAGAGCCAGATTGAGACAGAGATTCAGCTTCAGAAAACGGTGCTTGGAAAAGCACTTGGTTCTGCGATTACGACCTGTCAGTCAGCAAAAGATGAATTGAATGTGGCACTTGCTGACCATGGTTCCCGTTATAACCGTATGAGTATGACAAAATCGAAACTGGAACAGCAGCAGATTGATACAAAAGAAGCAAAATCCGATAATGAAGATGCAGATTTGGGAGAGGCTTATGTAAACTTCTCAGAGGCAGACCTTTTGTATCAGGCGACCTTGAATGCAACATCAAAGATACTTGGTCAGTCACTGCTGAACTTTATTTAATAAGGAGGAATTGGGATGTTAGTAAAAACAAAATTTTTTGGGGAAGTCAATTTGCCGGAGGAAAAAATCATTACTTTTGATCGCGGTTTGATTGGACTTGCTGATTATAAAAAATTTACGATTTTATATGACTGTGAAAAAGAGGACAGTAACATTTCATGGCTGCAAAGTGTCGAGGAGCCGACTTTGGCACTACCTGTTGTAAAACCATGGATTATTAAGGAAGATTATAATCCGGTTGTCGAGGACGAGTTACTTTCCCATATCGGAGAGTTGACCGAAGAGAATCTTGTGATTTTAGTCACAATGACAGTTCCGGAACAGATTGAGCAGATGTCGGTGAATTTAAAGGCACCGATTATCATAAATGCAGATACAAGAAAAGGTGCTCAGATTATCTGCGAGAATAATGATTATGAGGTGAAATACAAAATATATGACATCCTCAATGCGAAAAAGGGGGACTGTTAATATGTTGGCTTTAGCAAGAAAAGTAAATGAATCTATTATTTTAAATGATAATATTGAGGTCACCGTTTTGGAAGTAAAAGGTGATCAGGTGAAAATTGGTATTAACGCACCAAAAGATGTTCCGATTTATCGCAAGGAATTGTATGTACAGATACAGGAGGCAAATGCAGCGGCAGCCAATACGGTAAATCCGGCAGCACTTGGTGAACTGTTAAAAGACAAATAAATAGGACAAAAGAAGAAACGTTTTGCGAATTTTTGTAAAGGGGTTAATTTTTTTTGAAAGGTAGCCGATATTTACTTTAAGTTAGGGAAAACGTTTCTTTTTTATTACACACGGAGGTGTTATTATGGATATGGAAAGTATTAGTAGTGTAAATTCAAATTATGGCTCAGCAGAGAGCGTTAAGGTTAAGAGTGTACCGGTTGAAAGTGCACATACAGCAGCGCAGTCTGTTTCCGAGGCTTCTTCTGCAGTTGTGAGAACGGTGTCCGAATCCGGAGAAACGACGAATCAGAACCGTGGCAACAAAGAGCATAACCCAAGCGAAGCAACGATTGACGATGCGGTAAAAAGCGCAAACCGCCGTATGGAGCATACGCGCTGTGAGTATTCGTATCACAAAGAGACAAATCGTGTTTCGATTAAAGTGATTAATGAGGATACCGATGAAGTCATCCGTGAAATTCCACCGGAAAAATCTCTGGATATGCTTCAGAAGATGTGGGAGATGGCTGGTATCTTAGTAGATGAGAAAAGATAGGAGGTATTACTATGGGAATCAGAATGAGTGGATTGTCATCCGGTCTGGATACTGAATCGATTGTAAAAGAATTGATGTCTGCCCAGAGCATGAAAAAAAATAAAGTAGTGAAGGCAAAGACAAAATTAGAATGGACACAGACTAAGTGGTCGGATTTGAATACAAAACTGACTAGTCTTTACAACAATTTTGTATCCAAAATGCAATTATCTACTGCATATAAAACCAAGAAAACAACAGTTTCGGATGCGACAAAAGCAAGCATTGCAGCAAAAACAAGTGCGGCAAACGGAAGTTATTCGATGGAAATTAAAAACATCGCAACTTCCCAGTATCTGACCGGTGCTAAAATTGATGCATCTGCATCGGACAAATTGGCAGATATTGATCCTTCACTTTTGAACAAAGAAATCAATATTACGGTTGGTGATAAGACGACGAAATTTGCAGTTACGGCAGATTCCACATTGAAAGACTTTACAAGTGCTTTGCAGAGTGCGGGCTTAAATGCAAGTTTTGACGATTCACAGAAACGGTTGTTCATCAGCAGTAAAGAAAGTGGACTGGCAAATGCCTTTTCGATTACGACATCCGGTATTACCGATGCCGAGGTGAGCGGTAGAAAGGCTCTTCGTGATGCGGCCGGTTATAACAGCATGACAAGTAGCAATAAAAAATTGTTTGATTCAGCAATGGAAACATTGCAGACATCCGGTGTAGATACGGATGATTACAATAGAGCCTTAGATACGATTGCAAAGCTTTCTTATGAGACGAAAAAGACAACGGCAGAAAATGCAGCAACGACTTATGTGAAAGCAAAGATTTACAGTGAGAAATACAGTGAGTACGAAGAAAAAGCAAAAGAAAGTTTAAAAGATACATACTTTGAAGAAGATGGCAGTCTGAAAACAGGCAAGACGCAGGAGGCTTATGATGCGGCAGTGGCAAAACAGGCGGACGCAGATACGGCTTCGTATGTAGGTACTCAGTTAAAAGACAGCGATGTGAAACTGCAAATTGATGAGGCATCTTTTTCCGGTAAGACGGAAGCAGATATGGCTGATTTCAGCGAAGAAGCAGTAAAGAAATATTATGGTGAAACCGTAACCGCCTTTACCGGTATGGATGGAGTAGATGAGGAAAGCGAAAAAACTCGTCTTGCTTCTTATGTACAGGATTATGCTTCTATTACTGACCGTAATGAGGCACTGGCAAGTTCTGCTTTGTCCGGACTTGGTTTAGCTGATATCGCAGTCGATGCAGATGGCAATGTTACGGTAAACGGTGGAGCAAATGACAGCAGCAATTCCACAATTCCAAAGGGAATGGCACTGTTTGAGGCTTCCGACAGTGAGATTATTTTGAATGGAGCAGAGCTTACTTCTTCTTCTGCAGTTGTTTCGGCAAACGGACTGGATATTACATTGACCGGTCTGACAAAGACAGATGAGCCGATTACATTCTCCGTAACGACCGATACGGACAGTGTCTATAATTCCATCAAGAGTTTCCTCAAAGAGTACAACTCGGTAATGAAGGAAATGAACACACTTTACAATGCGGATTCTGCCAAAGGCTATGAACCGCTGACTAGTGATGAGAAAGAGGCAATGTCGGATGACGACGTAAAACTTTGGGAGGATAAGATTAAAGATTCCCTGCTTCGCGGTGATTCGACACTGAGCAGCATTATGAGTTCGATGCGTTCGGCTATGATGTCGACAGTTGAATATGATGGCAAGACATATGCACTTTCCAGTTTTGGTATTATGACATCAACGGATTATACCGAAGGTGGTCTGCTTCATATTTATGGAGATGCGGATGATTCCGTATATTCGGCAAAAGATGATAAACTCAAAAAAGCGCTTGACGAAGATCCGGATGCTGTAATTGCAACATTGACCGGTGTTTTTGGCAAACTTCGTGAGAATATGAGCCAGAAAATGGCTGCAACAAAATACAGCAGTTCCTTAACTTTCTACAACGATATCAAGATGAAGAGTGATGTGAAATCGTATGAGGATGAGATTGAGGACTGGGAAGACAGACTTGCTGAGATGGAAGACAGTTACTACAGTAAATTTACTGCAATGGAGACTGCGCTTGCAAAACTGCAGTCACAGCAGAGTTCCATGTCAAGTCTTTTTGGTAGTTGATAAGCAATAAGGGAGAAGTTTGAGTATGAATCAAAATACAGTTAATGCATACCAGCGGAATGCTATTATGACGGCATCGCCGGCAGAGCTTACGCTGATGCTTTACGATGGGGCGGTTAAATTCTGCAACATCGCAATTATGGCGATTGAAAAGCAGGATATGGAAAAGGCGCATGTGAATTTGAAAAAAGCACAGGCAATTATTTCCGAACTCCGCGTTACACTCGATCATAAGTACCCGGTGTGGGAAGATTTTGACCGCGTGTATGATTATATTTACAGACGTCTTGTGGAAGGTAACATGAGCAAAGAGATTGATGTAATTGAGGATGCTCTGAAATATATCCGTGAGATGCGTGACACTTGGAAGGAAGTAATGAAGAAAGCTGCCGGGGCAAAGTGACCGGCGGGATAGATGTGAGGAGATGCCGATGGATTCAAACAATAGTGTCTATGTGAGAATGATGGTGGATGCGCTGAAAAGAAAAGAGAAAATCTTGCAGCGGATTCTGGAACAGACAAAAGAGCAGGAAGTAATTCTAAAACAGGAAGACGTCGACTATGAGCGTTTTCAGGGAATTTTAGATGAAAAAGGCAAACAAATCAATGAATTGAATGAAATTGACGAGGGATTTGATGCACTGTTTAAGAAGGTTGAAAAAGAAATCACGGCTCACAAAGAGAACTATTTGACAGAGATTACTGCAATGCAGAAATTGATTTCTGCGGTATCGGATTTGGGATTGCGGATTCAGGCGCTGGAAGCACAGAACAGTGAGCGTTTCAAAATCTATTTGGCGTCAAAGCGCAAGCAGATACATGATTATCATGTGAACAGTCAGACGGCGTCTCGCTATTACCAGAACATGGCAAATTCACATCGACCGGAGCAGTCGTATTATTTCAATGAAAAACAATAAGTCATTAGACAGACTAGGACAGGTGTTATTTGCCTGTCCTAGATTCTTTTATGAAGGGAGAAAATAAATGGATATAAAGGGAACCATTCTGCGGGCAAAAGACGGTCATCCGGTTCCGGTCTTAGAAAGAGAAGGGTTAAAAAGACATCTTGGAAGTATGTACGATGGAGCGGTTGCGGCATCATGCTGGTGCGAAAAAGTGGTGTCAACACGGACAGAAAATATCATTTTGTTTGGCATGGGGGACTGCCGGATTATATTGGAACTCATTGAAAAGGTGCCAGGGCAGATATTAGTTTATGAACCGGAAAGTTATGTATTTTCGCACATGCGAACAAGTAATCTTTATAAAAAAGCAGTGAAATGCCGCCGTGTGAAAATTTTTCAGGCATTGGAGTGTGCAAAGTTTTCTTGTGCTGTGAAGGATTTACTGGATGATGACTGGGTAGAGGAGACAATGCTTACTGTACATCCGGGTTATGTGGACTGGTATGAGGAAGAATTTTTGAAAGTGCAGGAAATCTGCCAGAAAATATGTGATGATATTACTTTTATGAGAGCACCGTTAAAGCGTTTTACTGTGGCGATGATACGAAACCAGATTGTTAATTTCCCGAATATGACAAAAGGGGTTCCGTTAAAGCGGCTTTACCGAAAGGAAAATGCAGACATTCCGGTTATTTTAGTGTCTGCGGGACCATCGTTGGAAAAAAATGTGGAAGATTTAAAAGAGGCGAAGGGGCATGCATTGATTTGGTGCGCGGATGCTGCACTGCCAACGCTGCTTTCCCATCAGGTGATACCGGACTTGGTTGCCAGTGTGGATGCCGGAAAAGATTTGGCCTGTTTTGCGGATGAGCGAAGTAATCAAATTCCGGTGTTAGGTTCTTCTAATACAAGAACTGAATTTTTAAAAAGGAATACCGCAAAAAAAATCTGGGGCTTTGACCACGAACAGATTTTGATGATGCAGAAACGTGCAGGAATTGAAATATCGCAGATTCCGTATTACCTTGGTGTGTCGACGGCGATGCTTTCATCTGCTATTGAATTTGGAGCAGAAAATATTATTTTTGTCGGTCAGGATTTGGCATATGCATCCGATGGTTCGTCTCATACGAATGGAAAAAAAGAATATTATGGGGATGCGGACGGAATTGAAACAGACGGTTATTATGGAGATAAGGTGTATTCCCGCATGGACTGGCTTGAGTTTAAAGACTGGTTTGAGAAGATGATTGCCCTTTACCCATCGATTACCGTAACGAATGCAACCGAAGGTGGTGTTCGGATTGAGGGAACAATTCAGAAACCGTTAAAAGAGGTGTGCCGGGATTTTTTGCAGACGAACATTTGCTTTGCGGATTTTTTGGAGGCGAAAGACAATCAGATTACAGAAAAAGAGGCCGCTCTTATGAAGGAGCAGATGGTACAGTGTGTGCGTGATTTGGAGGCAATCCGGACTGGGGGATACGATGTGACATTCTTTGAAAAAGATTATCATCAGTTCCCGGTGATGAGCATGATTCTTTCGTATATGAAAATACTGGAAGGAGACCGCAGAGGGCGCTTTGAGACGGCGTTATCCTTTGTGTCGGATGAACTGGAAAAAGGAGGATGGGGCAGATGACAATTTGGAAACAGATTGCGGTTTGCTTTTATCAGAATGAAATTGCAGACGGCATGGATTTGTTTATGGCAAATGTAGCAAAACTTGGTACAAACAAAAGCGCAGCCCCACTTATCAATCCGATTTTTGATGCGATTGAGCGGGCGGATTATACGTATGCAGCGGATCTTTTGTACCATGAAATACAAGGTGAATAAAAAAATAAAAATTTTTTTAATTTAGGGGTTAAGTATTTTGATGCCCATCCGATATATATAATGTCAGGAAGATAATACACTTCCAAACAGACGATAGTAACGAGCGGAGCGGGCGAGAAATCATGGCAGGGCCCGCCGTGATGGAAGCCGCTCCCTCGATATTATAACAAAAAATTAAAAACAACCCGCAAAAGGAATTGCGGTGTATTACAAGGAGGTAATCATTATGATCGTACAACACAACATTACATCAATGAACGCTAACAGACAGTTAGGAATCGTAGGAAACAACTTGGCTAAATCTACTGAGAAACTTTCCAGTGGTTACAAAATCAACCGTGCAGCGGATGATGCAGCAGGTCTTGCTATTTCTGAGAAAATGAGAGCTCAGGTTCGTGGCTTGAATCGTGCATCTGACAACGCACAGGATGGTATTTCTCTTATCCAGACAGCTGAAGGTGCTATGGATCAGCAGCATGCAATCTTACAGAGAGCTCGTGAGCTGGTAGTTCAGGCATCTAACTCTGGTGTATTGGATAAAGACAGCGATGACGATTTCCAGAAGATTCAGGACGAGTTGAACGAAATCGGTAAAGAGTTTGAGCGTATCAACTCTGATACTGAGTTCAACAAGAAAAAACTGTTGGATGGTTCTTACACAGACCAGTACCTTCAGGTAGGTGCAAACAAAGAGCAGGGTATCTCTGTTTCTATCGCTAAAACAGCTTGGGCTAATCCTGATATCACAGGTGGTGATGGTAAAGCAAACTCTGCAGTTATCGATACAATCGATGACATGATTAAGAGTGTAACAACTGAGCGTTCTAAACTTGGTGCTGTTCAGAACCGTCTTGAGTACACTGTTAAAGTGGATGACAATACGGCTGAGAACATGCAGTCTGCTGAATCCCGTATCCGTGATACTGATATGGCAGATGAAATGACAAAATTCTCCAAGGAGAGCATCTTGCAGCAGGCAGCTACTTCTATGCTGGCTCAGGCAAACCAGGCAAATCAGGGAGTACTTTCTCTGTTACAGTAATCTCGACTGGTTTGATAGCTGCGTAAAGCAGTATCATAATGAATTGTACGGAAGGGAGAGACCGTTTGGTCTCTCTCTTTTTTTGTAGAAATCTAGTTTGTATTGTGATAAAATAAGACCATAGATTGTGAACTGCTACAAAGAAAAAAAGGTGTGAAAGTTAGGATGAATCAGAGGAAAAAAATACTGTTTATTACCGGTACCAGAGCCGACTATGGAAAAATCAAGCCGATTATGCAGAAGATGGAAAAAAAGTGTGAGGAATATGAGGTATTTGTCTACGTTTCCGGCATGCATCTTTTACAGAAATACGGAAGCACTTACCGGGAAGTGCAGAAGGATGGCTATAAAAATACATACGTTGCCTTCGAGCAGGTAATGACGGATAACATGAGTTACAATTTAGGTGTTGTGCTTATGAATCTGGCACGTTATGCGGAACAGATTAAACCGGATATGATTGTTGTGCATGGAGACCGGATTGATGCCCTGGCGGGTGCAATTACCGGGGCACTAAATAATATTTTGGTGGCACACATTGAGGGGGGCGAGATTTCCGGCACGATTGATGATTCGATCCGGCATGCGATTTCTAAGTTTGCACATCTGCATTTTGTGTGCAATGAGGAAGCAAAAAAAAGACTGCTTCAGATGGGTGAGCAGAAAGAACGTGTTTTTGTGATTGGTTCCCCGGATATTGATATTATGTTAAGCGATACCCTTCCTTCTTTGCAGCAGGCATATGAAAAGTATGAAGTGGATTTTGATTCCTATTCCATTTTTATGTATCATCCGGTGACAACCGAAGTCAGGGAATTACCGGAGCACATTCGAGAAGTAGTCGATGCCCTGCTTGCATCGGAGAAAAATTATATTGTGGTATATCCGAATAATGATAATGGAACGGAAATTATTTTAAATGAAATTGGGCGGCTGTACGGGAATAAAAGATTTCGTGTTTTTCCGTCCATTCGTTTTGAATTTTTTCTGACTTTTTTGAAAAATGCGGATGCGATTATCGGAAATTCCAGTGCAGGAATACGGGAAAGCGGTATTTATGGAATTCCTGCCATTGACATCGGCAGCAGACAAAAGGGCAGATACGATGAAAAGATGTTAAAAAATATCCAGCATGCCAGAGAGGACAAGGCGGATATTTTAGATAAATTACAAAATATTTCATCCCACCGGATTTCATCGAGTGGGTTTGGCGTGGGAAATAGTACCGAATTGTTTTTTGAAGTGTTAAAACGAGAGGATATCTGGAATTTGGATATCCAGAAGATTTTTGTGGACATACGGGGGCTGAAAAAATGAAAAAAACGTTTTGTATCGGAGATATTTGCGTCGGAGATGACAAGCGTGCACTTGTCATTCCGGAGATTGGAATTAATCATGAGGGAAGTCTTTTGGTGGCAAAAGAAATGGTATCGGCGGCATACCGTGCCGGCGCACGGCTGATTAAACACCAGACGCATGTGGTAGAAGATGAGATGTGTCAGGTGGCAAAGCAGGTCATTCCCGGAAACTCTTCGGATTCGATTTATGATATTATGGCGCGGTGTGCGCTGAGTGAAGAAGAGGAAAAAGAGTTAAAGGAATACACCGAGAGTCTTGGCATGGAATTTCTTAGCACACCATTTTCCAGAGCAGCAGCGGAGCGGTTGGAGAGAATGGGTGTAAAAGCTTATAAGATTGGTTCCGGTGAATTAAACAATTATCCGCTTGTTGAGCACATTGCTGAGTATGGAAAGCCGATGATTGTTTCAACAGGAATGAACGATATTAAAAGTGTGGCAAAAGCGGTGAACATTATGGAGAAGTATGGAGTTCCGTATGCGCTGATGCACACGACAAATTTGTACCCAACCAAACCGGAGTGGGTTCGTCTCGGAGCGATGCAGGAGATGATGAGGGAGTTCCCGGATGTGCCGATTGGACTCTCTGACCACACGTTAAATAACAACGCATGTATTGCGGCACTCGCACTTGGCGCGGATTTAGTAGAGCGCCACTTTACGGATGAAATGGCAAGAAGTGGACCGGACATTATATGCTCGATGGATGAGACAGCTTGTGAGGAACTGATTCAGGCAGCAATTGAAGTTCCTATGATGCGTGGCGGAACGAAAGGGGCGCTGCCGGAGGAGCAGGTCACGATTGATTTTGCTTTTGCTACGGTGGTTACGATTGCGCCGGTTAAAAAAGGTGAGGTTTTTACAAAAGAAAATATCTGGGTAAAGCGTCCGGGAACGGGTGAGATTTTAGCAAAAGATTTCACAAAAATACTTGGGAAAAAAGCGACGGAGGATATTGCCGCGGATAACCAGTTAAAAAATGATATGGTAGAGTAAAGGAGACGACATTATGATTTTAGCAGTGATTCCGGCAAGAGGTGGAAGCAAAGGAATTCCGGGAAAAAATATAAAAGATTTGTATGGACAGCCGTTGATTTCTTATACGATTCAGGTTGCAATTGACTGTAAAAAAATTGACCGTGTGGTAGTGTCAACAGACAGTGAAGAGATTGCCGGCGTGGCAAAAAAGTATGGGGCGGATGTTCCGTTTTTGCGCCCGGCAGCATTGGCAATGGACACCTCGAAAACGATTGATGCGGTTATGGACGTATTGGAGCGGTTACAGGAAACGTATGAATATGTGGTCTTGTTGCAGCCGACAAGTCCGCTTCGCACAGCGGAGGATATTGAAAAAGCAATTGATAAAGCGATTGCATCCGGTAAAGATGTGGCTTCTGTTTCTCCGGTTAAAGAGCATCCGGTTTTGATGCGGGAGATTGGCGATGATGGTGCGTTAGTGCCGTTACTGTCAGGAGGAAGTACCATCCGCAGACAGGATATGAAAGAAATTTACCGGGTAAATGGTGCAGTGTATGTAAATCGTGTAGCAGACTTGACAAAGAATACCAGTTTCAATGACAATCCGGTTGGCTATGTGATGCCTGTGGAGCGCAGTATCGATATTGACGAGGAGAGCGATTTTTTACTGGCGGAACATTTTATGCCGGTACCGATGATGGTTGAACTGTGAGGAGATAAAGGAAGGAGGAGGCTTTATGAGTGAACTGCAAATTGGAAAAAAGAAAATAGGAAACGGCTACCCAGTTTATATTATTGCCGAGGGCTGTGATAACCATATGGGCGATGTGGAAGTGGCAAAAGAAATGTGCCGTCAGGCGAAACTTGCCGGGGCAGACTGTATTAAATTCCAGCATCATCTGCCGGATGAAGAAATGCTTTCAGATGCTGTAATTGCGGGAAAAAATAATATTCCGCTGTATGAGTTTTTGAAGCAGCATGCACTTACGCCAAAGCAGCACAGAGAGCTGATGGAATACTGCAAAAAGATTGGGATTCAATATCTTTGTACGCCGTTTAGCTTAAAAGCAGCGTATGAACTGGATGCGATGGGAGTCGATGCCTTTAAAATTGGATCCGGTGAGATGACAGATATTCCGACTCTGGTACGGATTGCAAGACTGGGAAAGCCAATGATTGTATCTACCGGTATGAGTACAATTGAAGAGATTCGGCGAACTTATGATGTATTGAAACAGGCGGGCGTTCCCCTTGCATTTACGAACTGTATTTCCGAATATCCGCCAAAGTATGAGGATATTAACCTTAAATTTATTCTTCAGATGGAAAAGCACTTTCCAGATGCAATTATCGGACATTCCGACCACACACCGGATTTGTATACGAGTTTCGGTGCTGTGACTTTGGGGGCACGTATTATTGAGAAACATGTGATTTTAGATAAACGGACACCGGGGCCGGACCAATCGGTGTCAATTGATTTTCAGGAGCTTCATCAATTAGTTGACGGTATCCGCAAATTGGAAGATGCTCTTGGGTCTGTCAAAAAAGTGCACCCGGGAGAAGAAGAAACGCGTTCGTGGGCTTTTCGCAGTCTGGTTACGAAGCGGCCGATTAAAAAGGGGCAGCGGATTGAAGAAGATATGATTTGGTCAAAGCGTCCGGGTACCGGAATCCCGGCGTACCGCATGAAGGAAATTATTGGTAAATATGCGGCGACGGATATTGATGAAAATGTATTATTAAAGGAAGATGATTTTTGTTAACAGGTGGATTGGCTTGCACCTGTCAGATGCCATATGATATAATGAGGCTTATTGTGCCACACTAAAGAAAAAGAGGTATATAGCCGATAATAAATATGGCTGTAGGAGTAAATATTCCTATTTATCCTATGACCAAGGAGGAAAAAGATGAATTGTAATGCCCTGAAAGATAAAAATATATTAATAACAGGTGCTACTTCTGGTATTGGAAAAACAATAGCAGAGCAGTTTGCAAAGGAAGGCGCCCGTTTGGTTCTTGTGGGACGACGCGAAGAAATTTTGCATCAATTACAGAAGGATTTTGGGCAGGATACAATAACGATTCCCTGTGATTTGAGTAAAACAGAGGATATTGAGAAAATATTTACCGTCTGCAGAGAGAATGCATGTAAATTAAATGGTCTCGTTCATTGTGCCGGAATTGCTGAAATGTGCGGAATCCGGATGTTTGAAACGGAAGATGCCATGAATATGATGAATGTAAATACATTCTCTTTTGTTGAATTGTGTAAACGTTTTTCGGCAAAAAAAAATTCCTATGATGAGTCTGGGATTGTGGCGATTTCGTCGATTAGTTCGATTCGAAATGATGCCGGGATGATTTTGTATTCCATGTCAAAGGCGGCGTTGAATTCAGCTGTCAAGACAATGTCAAAGGAATTTCTCAAGAGAAAAATCCGAGTAAATGGAATTTTACCCGCAAATGTTAAGACCGATATGTTTGTGAGTGGGGAAGATACCTTTGAAGATTTTATGGAGACGGCTCTTGAAAGGCAGCCGCTTGGTATTATTGATACGGAGCAGGTATCCTATCTGACTGAATTTTTATTGTCAGATAATGCTAAATATATTACAGGAGAATTAATAGTAATGAGTGGAGGAATGACATATTAAAGATAACATCATTGCTCGAAAGGCAGGTATGGAGGATATACCGGCTATTATGCAGTTTATTGAAAAAAACTGGAAAAAAAATCACATTTTGGCAAGAAATGAGAAATTTTTTCGTTGGATGTATACCGATGAAGAAGGCTGTAATGTTATCCTTGCAGAAGATGAGTACAATGATATTTGTGGCATGATAGGTGTCATTAAATATAACTCCACAAAAAATCCGGATATTGTTGGTACGATGTGGAAAGTGTTACATACGGAAAATCCTCAGTTGGGATTGGATATTGGAAAAAGAATGTATGAAATATATAATCCACGATGCGATGTAGGTCCGGGACTTAACAAGAGAGCTTTGAAAATAAATCAGATGATGGGATACTTTGGTGCGGCAATGGGGCATTTGTATGTTTTAGGCGCCTGTACGGAATACCGGATTGCGAAAGTGATAAAAAAGCAGGAGAGAATTTCATGCATGTCAAAGAAACGTTTGGTTGAAATTCATACAAAGGATAAATTGAGAATGATATATAATGATGCTTTGCAAAGAAGACGGGTTCCTTACAAAGATTTTAATTATGTTGTTCATCGATTTATACAGCATCCGATTTATACGTATCGTTTTTTGGGAATTCAGAATGAAGAAGGTGTGATTAAGGCTTTTTTCGTTGTTCGAGAGGTTGAGCATGACGGTGCGAAAGCTTGTAAAATTGTAGACTATTACGGACCTTATGAAGAAATCATCGATACGGCATCAGAGGTGTACCGGTTTGTGGATGAAAATAACTATGAATATATGGATATTTATTGTTATGGAGTTCCGGAAGAATATTTATTTACTGCTGGTTTTTCATGGTGTACGAATGAGAAAGCAATAATTCCAAACTATTTTGCACCATTTGAACAAAAAAATACAGATATTTATTTTGCTGCATCACTTTGGGGTGAATTTGATGTATTCCGTGGTGACGCAGATCAAGATAGACCAAGTTAAGGAGGATAATACAGTGAGTTTAGAAGAAAAACTTGAATTGTTAGAAGAAATTATGGATTATGAGGATTCGTTGGAAGTTGACATGGTACTTTCCGATTTGGAAGAATGGGATTCTTTGTCTACGTTGGCTCTTGCTGCGAAAGTCAAAGAGTTATATGGAAAAAACTTAACGAATGATGAAATACAGAATTTTAAAACGGTAAAAGATATTTGTGACTATTTAAAATAGTATAAAGGAGATTACGCCATGTATGGTGAATTTGACAATATAAAGATTTGTGGAATCGCTTCTGCAGCTCCGAAAAGAGTTGTGGACAATGAAATTATAGCGGAAAAACTGGGAAACCGGAGAGCTAAAAAACAGGTTGCACTCACAGGAATTAAGCATAGGCATCTTATGGACAAGGGGCAGTCGGCAGCAGACCTTAGTTGTGTGTGCGGTGAGAAGTTATTGAATGAATTGGGTTGGAACCGTGATGAGATTCGAGTGATTGTAAATGTTACACAGTCTCCGGATTTTCATACTCCATCAACGGCAATGCTGATTCAAAAAAGACTACATATTGGACAGGATTGTCTGGCTTTTGATGTGAATCTTGGATGCACCGGTTATGTCAGTGGATTGCAGATTATATCAGCTCTGCTTCAAAATACCGGCGGAAAAGGTCTCTTGTTTGTTGGTGATGGCCGTTATCAGGAAATGCCCGAAGTGCCGACAACGGATTCATTATTATTTGGCGATGGTTCAAGCGCAACTGCGATTGAAATTGAAAAGGGAAATCCATTATTTTATGCGCAAAAAACAGATGGTGAGCGTTATCAGCTGATTAGCGTGGGACTTGATGGTACGCTGAAGATGGATGGCAATGCAGTCTTGCTTTTTTCCTTAAATGAGGTGTGCCAAAGTATCCGTGATATGAGACAGCATTATTCTATTTCGGAAGACAGCATTGATTTTTATATTTTGCATCAAGCGCAGAAACTCATTTTAGATGGAATTGCCAGAGAGTGTGAAATTGATTTACACAAAGTTCTTCGGTCATATGAAGAGTATGGCAATACGTCGACAGCTACTTTACCATTTACCATATGCAATAATGTGGATGAGATAAAAAAGAAAGAACGTGTTCGTCTCTTTCTTTGTGGCTATGGTGTTGGTCTGGCATGGTCGAGTGTTGTTTTGGATATGGATACGAAACATATTTATCCGATTGAAGAAACCGACTTTTTCTATGAAGATTGATAGAAGGTGAATTATGCAGGGGAAAAATATATTGATTACGGGAGCATCCTCAGGAATTGGTAAAGAAACTGCCTTGTACCTTGCCAAGCAGGGAGCAATTGTAATTTTAGTGGCGAGAAATGAAACAAGGCTGAAGGAAGTAAAGGATGCAATTGGTGAGCATGCGTATTCATACATTTGCGATTTGAGCCAATTGGAAAATATAAAAGGCATATTTGAATTTTGTAAAGAAAACGGTTTGAAGTTAGATGGCATGGTTCATGCTGCAGGCATTTCCAATCCGATACCGGTACGCAGTGTTTCGGTAGAAAGCATGGAACAAACAATGCGTGTGAACTGCATGTCGTTTGCAGAACTTGGAAAATATTTTTGTGGTAAAAAATATTCCAATGAAAATGCATCGATTGTTGCTATCTCTTCGCTGGCGGCAACACGACCGGTCATGGGGCAGTTGACATATGCAGCTTCAAAATCCGCCCTGAATTCGATGGTTGAAGTGATGGCTAAGGAATTTTTGAAACGAAAAATCCGGGTTAATGCAATTATGCCGTCGTATGTGGATACGCCTATGGTTGCGGAAGGTGGACGTTTTGGAATGAATAACGGAATTGACGCAATGCCGTTAGGCGTGATTGAGCCGATTCAAATTGCTTATTTGGCAGAATTTTTGCTGTCTGATAAATCAAAGCACATTACAGGTGCTGCTATCCCGGTATCATCGGGAGTATAAAACAAATAAAGGAGAGAATGAAATGACAAGAGAAGAAAAAATTGAAATTATTGCTGATATTTTAGAGGTTGAACCAGATGAGGTGCAGGAAGATATGGTCTTAGAAGATTTTGAAACTTGGGACTCGGTTGCTGTACTGTCAGTTATTGCAATGATGGATGAGCATTTTGGAAAATATCCGCATGCATCGGAAATCCGCTCTTATATTAAAGTGGGCGATTTAATGAAAAATATGGAGAAATAAGTATGATAAATCCAATGGAGTTAACAGGCAAAAGAATTATGGTGACAGGTGCCTCTTCCGGAATCGGCAGAGAGACAGCGATACTGCTTAGTAATCTTGGTGCACAGGTGGTTTTGCTTGGCAGAGATGAGCAGAGACTGGCTGAGACAAAAGACAATCTGAGCGGAGAGGGGCATGTGGCAATCTCTTTAGAATTGAGAGAGTTTGAAAAATACGCAGATGCTTTTAAACAAATAAAGGAAACAGGAAAAAAACTAGATGGTTTTGTCCATTGTGCAGGAATTGCTAAAGTAATACCGTTAAAAGTAGTGTCAGCAAATGTAATTCAAGATATGTTTGCAGTCAATTATGTTTCTTTTATGGAGTTAATGAAACATTTTGCTAAAAAAACAAATTCCGATGGTGGAAGTGTGGTATGCTTATCCGCTATTAATGCTCATTACCCACAGAAATGTATGAGCGTTTATGCGGCAACAAAAGGTGCCCTTGAGATGGCTGTTTCTTCACTGGCAGTTGAATTGTTTGAGAAAAAAATTCGGGTGAATGCAGTGGTTCCTGGACCGATTGCAACGCCAATGGCGGCATCTTTTTCGGAAGTAAGCGGAGAGGAGAGCAATATTGTCGGACAGCAGCTAATGGCGCTTGGTGAACCGGCAGATATTGCAAATATGGCTGCTTATTTACTGAGTGATGCATCCAAATTTATTACCGGAAGAAAATTTTATGTGGATGGAGGAAGATTGTAAGTGAAACGAGAAGAAAATCTAAAATTATTTCAAGATAGAGAAAAAAATTGGATTACTTATGGTGATTTGGTTCGTGCTATGAAAGAGGTAAAGGCAGATGACTGTGATGCTCTTCTTATCCACACGGATTTGTCTTTTGGTCTTCCGACAAGAGAATTAAAACGGAAGGAACTGGTAGAAGTTTTATATGACGCTATCTGTGAATTAGGGGTAAAAACACTAATTTTTCCTACCTTTACTTTTAGTTATGGAAACCGTGAGGATTTTGATGTAAAAAACACAAAATGCAAAATGGGAATGTTGAATGAGTATGTGAGAAAACTGCCGGAGTCTGTGCGTTCAAAGGACCCGTTGATGTCTGTTTGTGTTATTGGAGAAAACAAAGAACTTGCGAAAGTTAGTGGAAATAAATCACTTGGTGAGGGGAGTTTTTTTGACCGCTTTCATCACACGAAAAATGCAAGAATTATGTTTTTTGGGGCGCAGCTTCCACAGTGTCATACACAGATGCACTATGTAGAAGAAAAATTGCGTGTTCCATATCGATATGACATGAAGTTTGAAGGAAATATAATCGATGAAAATGGAGTTTCCACACCGGATACGCACATTTTGTATGTAAAATATAGAGATGTTCTGCCGTGTGTACCACCTTCATTTGAGCAGGAATTAATTGATGAGGGATTGTTCTTAAAAAAGAAGGTTGGTAATTCATCAATTGCATGTTTTACGGAGCAGGCAGCTTATGATAAAGAGGTTGAGTGGCTTACGAGGGATGTGAATTGTTTTTTGGCAGAGCCATACGATACGAAACCACTTGTTAAAGAATATTCTTATGGAAATGTAACGACCGTGCAGTAAAAATACAAGGAGGTATAGTTATGTACAAATCGGTATTAGATTATTTCGAGGAAACGGTACAGCGGGTCCCTGAAAAAATGGCAGTCCGTCATAAGGAGGAAGAATGTACATTTGCCGGATTTCAGGAAAA
>CALELW010000144.1 GCA_937902905.1 uncultured Clostridium sp.
AAATCAATGTGTCTTCTCATGTGACATACCTCCCTCTCAGGGAGATGTCCCATGTGCTAACCTCCCTGCTTTTTCAATTTTGTTTTGTGATTTCGCAGTGAAGTTTTTTCTCGATTCTCTATACTATTTGACTTTTTCTGATAATGTTTGGACTTTCTGCTTGTGCATATCATAACACAACTAACCAAAGATTTCAACACTAATTATTACACTTTTTCTCCCTTTGGATACACATCATTACAATCCCAGCGTGGCAGAGCAAATCGATTATCAAATCCTAAGCGCGCCTCCCTTGCCTCGACGGAAACACCTAGTCCGCAGCCCATTTGTTTCACATAAGAAATCACTTCCTCACTGTAATTTCCATATGGATAATTCATGACAAAACATTCTTTGTCGATAATTTCATCCATTGCCTCCAATGCCATGTCAATATCTTTTTCCATCTGTTCTTTTGAAAGTTTGGCAAGCCAGTAATGGTCATAACCGTGAATTCCAAAAAACATACCGTTTTCCTTCATTTCCTTCATTTGTAAAAAATTCATATATAATTTCTTTGCAAACGCACTCTCCTCACATCCCACATATTTTTGAAACAGGCGCCTTGCGATTTCATTTCGGATTTCTTCAGGCAGAGCATTTTGCAACAGTCGTTTTACAAAAATAACCTCACCCGGATCCCAACGGTTAGCGACCGCAAGATTATAATACAATTCTTCGTTTGACAAAAGATTTACACCCTGTCTTCGATAATTATCCATCTCCTCAAAACAATCGGCTACCAGCTGTTTCATTGCAAAACTTCCTTTCAATTCCACAGCCGCCAGAATAAAATGAATCCGGTTTACCGTCAATAGTTTGTTTTCCTTCCATGCCATAGTATTCGGAAAGAAAACACCCTGCACTCCGGCTTTTTTCAAAATCGGATAAACAACCTCATAATGGTCAATATAACCATCATCAAACGTTAAAACAAACCCATTTTCCGGAATACCTGAAAAATCATTTTTTCGGTATGCTGTAAGAATCTCATCCATCCGCACCGGCGTATAATGCTCTAAAAGATACGCAAGCTGTCTTTCAAACAATTCTTTATCAAGGCCCTTAATGGTCGGATACTCGCTGTTTTTCAAATCACGCACATAATGATACATAATAAAATGTACCGTTTTTTCCACTTTAATCGCCTCCTATCCAAGCAAGTCATTCATGTCAAATTCTTTCATGGTACTTTCCCCTTTACGGATATCCGCAAGTTTTTCCAGTTTTTTATTTTGCAAAAATTTTTCCGTATTATATAAAACAAGCACGTCCGTAATATCCGAATTTGACGACAAAAGATTTCCCATCGCCTTTTTCCCATAACGATAATCAATCATAATAATCTTATCAAAATGCTCGGTCAAAAATGGAACAAAACAATTGGCGAATGAATCTTTCACCAAAAGAAGTGTTTTACCAGTATTGGCTTTGGTTGTAATTTCCACTTGAAAAGAATTCTTTTTCACAAAATACTGATAGCGATTAAACCCTTTTTTCGCCTCATCAGGGAAATACAAAGAAGAATACGTTTTTTCTTCGTCGTCAAACACTACTTTTGTTTTTACAGGATTTTTACTTTCAAATTTTTCCACCACATCCGCCGCACCACCGGCATGAATCTTATTATAAGTAGTTCCGTAAAAATCGTCATATACCGATACACGCTTGAAATCGGATAAATTCTTTGGTTTCCGTCCGGTGTGAAGTGCCCATGCACGATATGCATAATAAGCACCCAGACTTGTCCAATGATGGTCCGTCCGATAATAAATATATTCCTCATTATGCGACTGCATCGTTTTCGTCAAATCACATATCAAATCAGGCTCATCAACCTTTGTCTGCAAATCCCGAATGATAGGCTGCCAATCTATCGTGTCTGCGTA
This sequence comes from uncultured Clostridium sp., assembly GCA_937902905.1. Lineage (GTDB taxonomy): Bacteria > Bacillota > Clostridia > Lachnospirales > Lachnospiraceae > Eubacterium_F. The sequence continues at coordinate 1,929 of CALELW010000144.1, forward strand.
AGCCGGCAAAACATTTGTAAGCGCTGTCGTTTTCGATGGAACAAACATTGCGCTCACATGCTTCCTGCCATATCTTTTTGCCGTTTCATTGAGAAACGTTGTCAGATACGTTTCATTTTCCTTTATCTGCCCTGAATCAAAATCTGCCTTTTCATATTTTTCAAGCAGGTAGTTATTTTCCCCAAGATAAACGCCGTTAAAGTCCTTTTTGCCAAGGGCAATCTGCTCCCGCACCGCCAAATCCACCCATTTGTCACGGAAGAAAAACTGATCACTTAAATATGTATCATATTCCTTTTGAAATTCTCCCGATAAAATACGCTTTGCCGTGATTTTCGGTTTCTTTGCCAGTTCACGGTTCTCCACATCTGAAAACTCCCGGTCCGGCAGAACAAAAGAAACCACCGTACCGCCAAAAAGCATGACACAGAAAACAATGAGCATTGCCAGTTTCATTTTCCTCATCCACCACACCTCCTAAAATCGAAAATATAAAAACGGATTATACGAAGAATTGACTAACAGTGCAACACTCAGTATAAAAACAACAACGACAAACAATGTACCACACACCTCACGACGCAGTGTCTTCTCCGGCAGAAGAAAGCGGTTTATGCAGGTGCGAAGCAACGAAACCGAACCAATTATAGCAACCACAAGCAGAACCAGATAAGAGGAAAGCAGATACATTGCCTCGCGGTTTACAAAAGTTCCACTCATACCAAATAATGTTTTAAAATAATTTGTTCCATCTGCCATATCCTGCCACGAAAAAATTCCCCAGCCAAGAATCACAAAAAACATCGTATATAAATGCATGAAAAGCGATGGCAGACGGCTAAATACCGGCTTCCACAACAATTTTTCAATCATAAGAAGAATTCCGTAGTAAACTCCCCACACAACAAAGTTTCCATAAGCCCCATGCCACAATCCGGTCAAAAGCCATACAATGGAAATATTCAGAATTTGTCTGCCAAATCCCTTTCGGTTGCCACCTAACGGGATATAAACATATTCTTTGAACCATGTGCCAAGAGAAATGTGCCATCTGCGCCAAAACTCGGTAATACTTTTCGATTCATACGGATGCTTAAAGTTTTCAGGAAAAGAAAATCCGAACATCGAACCAAGTCCAATTGCCATATCGGAATAACCGGAGAAATCAAAATATATTTGTAACGTAAATGCAATCACACCAAGCCATGCAGAAACCGTTGTCAAATCCGACGCCCCCATACCGGCAATCTCACGAAAAAGGTCGCCAATCGGATTGGCAATCAGCACCTTTTTCCCAAGACCTATCATAAAACGAACAATTCCCTTACTAAATAAATCAATTGTTTCTTTTCGTTTTACCATCTGTTCTTCCACCGTCTGATAACGGATAATTGGTCCGGCAATCAATTGTGGGAACAATGCAACATAGGTTCCAAACGCCACAAAATTTTTCTGCACCTTCACTTCTTTCCGGTACACATCAATCACATAGGACATCGTCTGAAAGGTGTAAAAGGAAATACCAATTGGCAGAGGAAGATTTAACTGCGGCATTTCTATACCTATCGTATATCCAATCATCCGCAGGAAAAAGTCCGCATACTTAAAGAACCCTAACAAAAGCAGACTGATTACGCAGGCAATTGTTAAGGAACAAACCTGTCCCCGTTTATTTTCTCTTTTCTGATAATAAGAAAGACGAAGTCCGGCGCAGTATGCTACAAGTGTAGAAAACAGAATCAAAACAATATAAACCGGCTCTCCCCATGCATAGAAAACCAAACTGCCCCCAAAAAGAACCGCATTGCGGAATCTCCTTGGGGTGCAGTAATAAACAACTAACATAATCGGCAAAAACCGAAACAAAAACAATAAACTACTAAATACCATGAGGCAGTTCTCCTACAATTTCTTCTTCAATGCCGCCTGTCCCTTTTTGTTGACAGCTTTTGACGGAGACATTGCAATGTACCAGACATAAGTTCCTTTTTTCCCGTAAATTGCATTCTTAAATACTTTCTGCTCAGTTTTGGAATAGTCACTTAAATAATCACTCTTGCTATTTGCTTTCTGGTACTTTTTCAAGGCATTATATAATTTTTTCGCACCCTTTCCATTTTTTGCTTCCATCACACAAAGGCTGTACGCCTCTTTCGAATCACATACATACTGAATCGTTTTCACCTGACTGCGAACCGAATGAGTAAGCGCTCCAAAGTCCAGTGCAGCCGCTGAAGAATATTTCAATTTCTTTGCACCACCGGTTGCTTTTAAAGCATAACCGCAAAGTTTCTTGCAGCTTTCCTTTTTCTTTGCCGCCTGTCCCATCTGTGGAAACAGACTGATACACATAATTACCATGCATACAACTGCTGCTATTCTCATGCTGTATTTTTTCATCTTTATTTTCCTCCTCGACCATCTCTCTGTCTGTCATATTTTGCCAGTATCTTTCCAAACTTAGCATATGCCGGCGGTTTCCAATGATATCCATCTCCTGTTGCATAAGCCGCCTTCAAATACCCTTTGGAATCTTTCAAAAAATCGGTGTAATCCAAGTAGGTAACGCCCATCTTCTTCGCCAGTTTCTTTAACTTTCGGTTAAAGACCGGTCGCTGCCAGAATCCCGGATGTCTTGCTTTTTCCGCACGCGTCACCGGTGAAATTGCACACACAATAATATCTGTATCCGGGCAGGACTGCTTAATTGCCTCTAACATATCACGGTACTCACTTAACATATTACCGATTTTCTGATAATGAATCTCATTCATACCAAGCATCATGTATACACGGTATGGTTTGGCAGCAATCAGCTTCTGAAGCCCGGTTCTTCCATGAAACACTCTCTTTGTATGGAATGTCACCGTATTCAGTCCCCGGTATGCTATCGTCCTCTTTTTACCACCAATCGGCATATGGGCAAAACCGCCTTCGTAAGTCAGACCTTCCGTAATCGAATCTCCCGCAAACACCGTTGTCCTCACATACGTTTTCATCTTCTTAGAAACAATTTTAGAAGGATTGCTATCGGTCTCCGATAGCTGCTTTTTCTCTCCTGCCGTTATGTAAAAATAATATTTCTTTTTGTTTTTCAGTTTTTTCACAAGGCAGACATTATTTTTTGTTGAAAGCTTCTTTCGATATTTTCCATCTTTCTTTGTTGAAACAAAAACATGATAATACTCTGCCTTCTTCTGCTTCTTCCATGTCAGCTTTACACTGTGGGTTGAAAAACGAACTACCTTTACTTTTTTTACACTAGGTAATTTCTTTACCGGTACGACCGGTGTTGGCACTGGTGTTGCCGGAATTTCTGTAGGCACTGGTGTACTCGTTGCCCCTGCGTCTGGTGTCATCTCAGGCAATGCTGTTGCCATCTCCTGTCCCTTCACCATCGTAGCACTCGGCAATGACCGAAATGGTAAGATACTAACAATGACTGATGCCGCACATACAGTCAAAACAACTCGTTTCTTTTGATTCATCTCTTAAACTCTTCTTTCTGTTTTTTTACACATCTGTATGTATTATACGCTTATCTATTATACTAGTCAATCATTGTTGTTTTTTCCAAATTTTAACCATCTGGTTTTAAACACCACTATACCAACCGCTCATAAACCAGCGTCATATAATTATCCCTCCAGCCCATTCTCTTTAATAAGTTTTTGAATTACATCTTGTGGTTTTTCAAACTCATCCGCTATCTGCAAAACTGTTCTTCCTTTCGCCAATTTTATTCGAATTAAATCACAAAGGCATTTGTCATAGCCCTGCTCTAAACCTTCTTCCAAGCCCTGCTCATACTTCTCATCCATCTTCATTTCCAGCGTCATATAATCATCCCTCCATT
>CALELW010000145.1 GCA_937902905.1 uncultured Clostridium sp.
TTGTCGTGATTTAATTATAACATTAGTGCAGTGTTTTTGCTTTTTTATTTTGCAAATGATTTAGTTTCTGAAAAAAATGGGGAAACTCAAAAATAGTTGATAGTTGCATTTTCAAGGGAATCCCATTATAATAAATAAGATACCACATAAGAAGGAGGAGCCATATGGAGGAAGAAAAGACAGTCGGATTGGTTGAAACGTTTGATACCGGTGAATTGTCAACGGAATTGATTCCGCCGAATTTTACGGATCCGGATGATTTGTTTGAAATCTTGAAAAAAACGGTCAGCAGTTACCATCCTTCCAATGATTTGGATATGATTAACAAAGCTTATGAATTGGCGAAGGATGCCCATAAAGACCAGAAGAGAAAATCCGGCGAACCATACTTGATTCACCCGGTATGTGTGGCGATAATTCTTGCACAGCTTGAGATGGATAAAGAGACCATCGTGGGCGGTCTGCTTCACGATGTTGTTGAAGATACGAAATATACGACAGAAGATTTGACAGAGATGTTCAGCGCAGAAATTGCGGCATTGGTGGATGGCGTTACGAAACTGACACAGTTGAATTATTCTTCTGATAAATTAGAGTTACAGGCGGAAAATCTGCGCAAGATGTTTCTTGCCATGGCGAAAGATATCCGTGTAATTATTATTAAACTGGCTGACCGCCTTCATAATATGCGGACGATGCAGTTTATGAAGCCGGAAAAACAGAAAGAAAAATCAAAAGAGACGATGGAGATTTATGCGCCGATTGCGGACCGGCTTGGTATATCCAAAGTAAAGGTTGAATTGGACGATTTGTCTTTGCAGTATTTGGAGCCGGAAGCTTACCGGAATTTGAGCGAACAGTTTAATGCTATCAAGGAATCCAAGGAAAATTTCGTAAAAGAAATTATGGAAGAAGTGGATAAACGGCTGATTGAAAATAATATTAAGGCAACCATTGACGGCCGCGTAAAGCATTTGTTTAGTATTTACCGCAAGATGGCAAAACAGCATAAGACATTGGATCAGATTTATGATTTGTTTGCGATTCGTATTATTGTGGACAATGATCAGGAGTGTTATACGGCACTTGGTATTATTCATGAGATGTACAAACCGATTCCGGGACGTTTTAAGGACTACATTGCGATGCCAAAGCCGAATCATTACCAGTCCCTGCATACGACACTGATTGGTCCGACCGGTCAGCCGTTTGAAATTCAGATTCGTACGTATGAAATGCATCGAACGGCAGAATATGGTATTGCGGCCCATTGGCGTTACAAAGAGAGCGGTGGAAGCAACAGCTCCAAAAACCAGAGAGAAGAAGAGAAGATGGCATGGCTGCGTAGAATTTTGGAATGGCAGCATGACATGGATGATAATAAGGAATTTTTAAGTTCCATTAAAAGTGATTTGGATTTGTATTCCGACCGAATTTACTGCTTTACACCAAATGGAGATGTGAAAAATCTTCCTGCCGGTTCTACACCGATTGATTTTGCCTATGCTGTCCACACAGCAGTGGGAAATAAGATGGTGGGTGCCAGAGTAAATGGCAGTATCGTGAAACTGGATTACGAGATTCAAAATGGTGACCGCATTGACATTATTACCAGTCAAAACAGCCGTGGTCCAAGCCGTGACTGGTTAAATCTTGTCAAGAGCAGTCAGGCAAAGAATAAAATTAACCAGTGGTTCCGCAACGAATTTAAGGAAGATAATATTATCAAAGGAAAAGAACTTTTGCATACTTACTGCAAAAACAAAGGTATTGACCTTTCTGTTCTTTTGCGAAATGAATATACAGCAGCCTGCATCCGCAAATATGGATTCCGTGACTGGGAGTCTGTGTGTGCCGCAATTGGGCATGGTGGATTAAAAGAAGGACAGGTTGTTAATAAGTTACAGGACGAGTATAACAAGAAAAACAAACGCATTGTTTCGGATGCTCAGGTGCATGAAGTAATTGAGAATGCAAAAGAGGCGAAGCAGGTTGCAGAGCACACATCCAAAGAACACTTAAAGAGCAAAAGCGGCATTATCGTGGAAGGTTTGGATGATTTGGCAGTTCGTTTTTCGAAATGCTGCAGCCCGGTTCCGGGAGATGAAATTGTTGGATTTGTTACAAGAGGCCGCGGTGTGTCGATTCACCGTACGGATTGTGTGAATATGATTCATCTGCCGGTATCAGAGAAAAACCGTCTGATTGAAGCTGAATGGAGTCCGGAGGCGAAAGACAGCGGTGAAGTTTATCCGGTTGAAATCGTTATTTACTGTTATAACAGAAGCGGTGTATTGTTTGACATTTCCCGCATTTTCACAGAAAATAACATTGATGTGAAATCCATGAATGTTCGCACAACTAAGCAGGAGCGTGCGACGATTACGGTTGGATTTGAAACACATGGTGTGGAACAGTTAGACCGGTTAATCAGTAAATTAAAATCCGTAGAAAGTGTAAACGACATTGAGCGAAGCACGAACGGTTAAAAAGGGAGAAATATTATGGAAATCATTATGCTGACGGTAGGTCAGGTATGTACCAATTGTTATATTCTTCATCAGGAAGGCACCAATTCGTGTGTTGTGATTGATCCTGGTGACGAAGCAAAAAAAATAGCGGATCAGATTCGTAAAAATAACTGGGACTGTGAGGGAATTTTATTAACACACGGACACTTTGACCACATTACCGGCGTGAGTGACCTTGTCTCTTATGTTGGTGGAAAAGTGTACGCCTGCAGGGAAGAACTTGATGTTTTGAAAGACCCGCATCTGAATGCCAGTGCGATGGTAGGCTATGAAGTGGCAATCGAGCCTGAGATGTTACTGCGTGATGGTGAGAAACTTGAAATTGCCGGATTTGTATTCCGTGTCATTCATACGCCGGGGCATACGAAAGGCGGATGCTGCTATTATGAGGAAAAAGAGAAGGCTTTATTTAGCGGAGATACCATTTTCATGGAATCAATTGGCAGAACGGATTTGCCGACCGGAAATACGGCACAGTTGTTAGATTCCGTGCGGAATAAAGTGCTTGTGCTGCCGGATGATGTTAAAATTTATCCGGGACATGGGCCGGAGACAACGGTTGCCTATGAGGCGGCAAACAATCCATATGCATAGGGGATTTATGTATGATTACTTTTGAAATGAAGAAAAATGACGAAAAGCCATTGGAATTTGCTTATGATATGAGAGCGCTTTCCCAGAGTTTTTTTCCGGAACACCCTTGTGAAATTAAAGAGAGGGAAGACTGGAAAGAGCAAGAGGGATATCCCTTATCGTGTTATTTTGGAGATGAGCTTTTCTTTCATTTGGATTTGCCGGCGGGCTATGATAAAAACAGTGTAAAAGCTGCGGTGTACAGACAGTTTTCAGAAAAAGCAAATAAGACACTGCCGTGGGGAATTCTTACCGGGATTCGTCCTGCAAAAATTCCACTTCGTATGCTTTTTGAAGGAAAAACCAAAGAAGAAGTCCGTGAGTGCTTAAAAGAAGAATATCTGGTGAGCAAAGCAAAGATTTCTCTTGTGATGGATGTCGCAGAGAAAGAATATGAGATGGTAAAAGATTTGGATGAAATAAACGGATACAGTGTTTATATTGGAATTCCGTTTTGTCCTTCCATCTGCCAGTACTGCTCCTTTTCTTCTTATGACTATAAGAGTTATGAAACAAAGGTGGATGCTTATTTAGAGGCACTGGAAAAAGAGATGGCTGCTTTTAGTCTGCAGGCAGGAGAGAGACCGCTGCATACTATTTATGTGGGTGGCGGGACGCCGACATCGCTGAATGAACAGCAGTTACAGAAACTGATGGATATGATACAAAAGCATCTGGATGTAAAAAAGGCACTTGAGTTTACGGTGGAAGCCGGGAGACCGGACAGTATTACAATGGAAAAACTTGAAATTTTAAAACGTGCCGGTGTGACGCGTATTTCCATTAATCCACAGACAATGAAGCAGCATACATTAGAATTGCTCGGCAGAAATCACACGGTAGAACGTGTGAATGAAACATTTTGGATGGCGCGCAAGGCTGGTTTTGATAATATTAATATGGATGTGATTGTCGGACTGCCGGAAGAAGATGAAGTGGATTTTTGCAATACGCTGTATAAAATCCATGAGCTTGACCCGGACAGTGTCACCGTGCATACGCTTGTGATTAAGAGAGCATCCAGAATGAGACGTGAACAGATGGAGAGCGGTGGAGAAATCCGCCCGGAAGATACACTGATTCCGATTATTCAGAAGGCAAGCGAGGATATCTTAAGAGATTACGGATATCTGCCTTATTATATGTACCGCCAGAAAAACAAGGCGGGTACCACAAGAAATACAAATCAGGAAAATGTTGCCTATGCAAAACCCGGTAAGGAGTGTTTATACAATACGTTAATCATGGAAGAATGGGAAACGATTGCGGCACTCGGCAGCGGTGGCTCCACAAAGTATGTCATTCATGAAGAAAACCGTATGGAGCGCATTGAAAACGTAAAAAGTGTGGATGATTATATTCACCGCATTGATGAGATGATAGAAAGGAAAAAGAAATTATGGCATTAAAGAAAAAACCAACAACCGGAATGAAAGACATTCTGCCAAGAGAGATGGAGATTCGAGATTATGTAATCGGACAGATTAAAGAGACATATCGTACCTTTGGGTTTCAGTCGATTGAAACCCCTTGTGTGGAACATATTGAAAATTTGAATAATAAACAGGGCGGTGAAAATGAAAAACTCATTTTCAAAATCTTGAAACGTGGTCAGAAACTGAATCTGGAGACGGCAGAAACCGAAAGCGATTTGGTTGATGGCGGTCTGCGCTATGACCTTACAGTGCCGTTATCCAGATATTATGCGAATAATGCAAATGAACTGCCGGTTCCGTTTAAGGCACTTCAGATGGGAAATGTATGGCGTGCCGACAGACCGCAGCGTGGACGTTACCGCCAGTTTATGCAGTGTGATATTGATATTTTGGGCGAGCCGTCAAATTTAGCGGAAATTGAATTGATTCTTGCAACGACGACGCTGCTTGGCAAATTGGATTTTGAAAACTTTACCATCCGCATTAATAATCGTAAAATCTTAAAAGGAATGGCTGCTTTCTGCGGATTCCCGGAGGAAGAATACGATGAAGTGTTTATCATTCTTGATAAGATGGACAAGATTGGCATGGACGGCGTTGTGGCAGAACTTTTAGAGGCTGGTTATGCCAATGAATCCGTAGAAAAATGCAAGACTTTATTTGAGACAGTAACAAGTGATATTGAGGGCGTACGCTATATGAAAGATACGCTTGGCGAGTTTTTGGAAGAGGGATCTGCCGAAGATTTGGAGACCATTATTTCAACAGTGGAAAAAGTCAAGACAGCAAACTTTAAAATTGTTTTTGACCCAACACTTGTCCGCGGTATGAGTTATTATACCGGACCAATTTTTGAAATTGCGATGGATGAGTTTGGCGGTTCTGTCGGTGGCGGCGGACGTTACGATGAAATGATTGGAAAGTTCACCGGAAATAACACATGTGCATGTGGTTTTTCCATTGGATTTGAGCGCATTGTTATGCTTCTTTTAGAGCGTGATTACAAAGTGCCGTCGGCGGCTCAGAAAAAAGCCTATTTGATTGATAAAAAAGCATCTGCAGATGTAATCGCAGAAGTAATTGAAAAGGCAAAAGCCGAGAGAGAAAAAGGAATTATTGTTGCTATTAATATTATGAAAAAGAACAAGAAATTCCAAAAGGAACAGCTCATGGCAGATGGCTATGAAGAGATTGAAATGATTTACGCAGACTAATTAGTAAAAGAAACCGATACAATCGGGTTATCTATGGAGGTTATTATGGCAGAGTCAATGACAGGATTAAAGCGCACATGCCGATGCGCGGAATTAACAACAGAAAATATTTCTCAAACCGTTACCGTGATGGGATGGGTTCAGAAAAGCCGTAACAAAGGCGGAATTGTCTTTGTGGATTTGAGAGACCGTTCCGGTATTATCCAGCTTATTTTCGAAGAAAGCAATGTTGGAAAAGAAGGGTTTGAAAAAGCAGCAAAATTAAGAAGTGAGTTTGTTGTGGCTGTTACAGGAACCGTTACAAAGCGTTCCGGTGCAGTCAATGAGAATTTGAAAACCGGTGAGATTGAAGTGGTTGCCACGGATATCCGGATTCTTTCTGAATCGGAAACACCGCCATTCCCAATTGAGGAGAATTCAAAAACAAAAGACGAACTTCGTTTGAAATACCGTTATCTTGATTTGCGTCGTCCGGATTTGCAGCGTAATCTGATTTTGCGCAGTAAAGTTGCTATGGTCGCACGCCAGTTTTTGGCAGATGAAGGATTTTTGGAGATTGAAACACCGATTTTGATTAAGAGTACACCGGAGGGAGCACGTGATTATCTTGTGCCAAGCCGTGTGCATCCGGGCAGTTTTTATGCGCTGCCACAGAGTCCGCAGGTGTTAAAACAGCTCCTTATGTGTTCCGGTTATGACCGGTATTTCCAGATTGCTAAATGTTTCCGCGATGAGGATCTGCGTGCAGACAGACAGCCGGAGTTTACACAGATTGATATGGAATTATCTTTTGTTGATGTGGACGATGTTCTGGATGTCAACGAGAGATTACTGCAGAAAATGTTTGCTTTGATTGATGTGGATGTTCCACTCCCAATTCCACGTATGACTTGGCAGGAAGCAATGGACCGTTTTGGCTCGGATAAGCCGGATACCCGTTTTGGCATGGAGCTTAATGATGTGACAGAAGTTGTTAAAAACTGTGGTTTTGGCGTATTTACCGGTGCCATTGAAAATGGCGGTTCCGTGCGTGGTATCAATGCGAAGGGACAGGGCGCTATGCCACGTAAGAAGATTGATAAATTAGTTGACTTTGCAAAAGATTTTGGTGCAAAAGGACTTGCTTATCTGTGTATCAATGAGGATGGCAGTTATAAGTCTTCTTTTGCAAAATTTATGACGGAAGAGGAATTGAAAAACTTAGTAGAGGCAATGGCTGGTGAGCCGGGCGATTTGCTGTTGTTTGCGGCGGATAAAAATAAAGTTGTCTGGGATGTGCTTGGAAATCTTCGTTTGGAACTTGCAAAACAGATGGATTTACTTGATAAAAATGAGTTTAAGTTCCTCTGGGTAACGGAGTTCCCGCTTCTTGAGTTCAATGAGGAACTGGGCCGTTTCCAGGCAATGCACCATCCGTTTACAATGCCGATGGAAGAGGATATTCCATATCTGGAAAGTGATCCGGGACGTGTTCGTGCACAGGCTTATGATATTGTGTTGAATGGTACGGAAATCGGTGGAGGTTCCATACGAATCCACCAGAATGATATTCAGGAGAAGATGTTTGAAGCATTAAACTTCTCCAAAGAAGATGCGTATGAGCAGTTTGGATTTTTGTTAGATGCCTTCAAATACGGCGTTCCACCTCATGCAGGACTGGCATATGGTCTGGATCGTCTGGTTATGCTGATGGCAAAAGAAGACAGTATTCGTGAAGTAATTGCATTCCCGAAAGTAAAAGATGCTTCTTGTCTGATGACAAATGCACCAAGTCCGGTGGATGCAAAGCAGTTAGATGAATTAGGCATTATGGTTGAAGAAAAGGAGGAACAGGCAGAATGAGTGTAGTACAAAAAAGTTTTGGAACAACCAAGAATGGGGAAGAGGTAACTCTTTACACCATCACAAACAAGAACAATGTATCCGTGAGCGTCATTGATTACGGTGCAAACTTAGTATCTTTGATGGTGCCGGACAAAAACGGCAATGTGGAAGATATTGTTCTTGGATTTGATACCGTTGCCGGTTATGAAGTGAATGGATGCTTTTTCGGCGCTTTTATCGGACGCCACGGAAACCGTATCGGCGATGCTAAATTTGAATTAGACGGTGTAACGTATGAACTTGAAAAAAATGATGGAAAGAATAATCTGCATGGCGGTACACCGGGGTATCATCAGGTTATGTACCAGGCAGCAGCTGGCGACAACAGTGTTACATTTACCCGTGTAAGTCCGGATGGAGAGCAGGGATATCCGGGAAATTTAGATGTGAGTCTGACCTATACGCTGACGGATGACAATGAATTAAAATTACATTATGTGACAAAATCAGACAAAAACACACTTTGTAACTTGACAAATCATAGTTACTTTAACTTGAAAGGGCACAAGGGTGGACAAATTACGGACCACATTGTGACGATAAAAGCAAATGGCTTTACAGCGACAAGTGACGATTTGATTCCGGATGGAACAATTGTAGATGTGACAGACACACCAATGGATTTCAGAAAGCCAAGATGTGTAGGTGATGATATTGATTCTGATTATCCACCGATTGTTTTAGCAGGTGGTTATGACCACAACTATGTTTTGGATAAGCCGGAAGGAACTTTTGCAAAAGTAGCAGAAGTGACAGAAAAGGAAAGCGGCAGAACAATGGAAGTGTACACAGACCTTCCGGGTATGCAGCTTTATTCCGGAAACTTTATTGAGAATGAAAAAGGAAAAGACGGACAGACTTATACAAAGAGAACCGGTATCTGCTTTGAAACGCAGTTTTTCCCGAACTCCATCAATGTTAAGTCCTTTACGCCATGCGTGATTAAGGCAGGCGAAACCTTTGAATCCGAAACAATGTATAAATTTTCCTTTTAGTTAGGGAATACTTACGACCGGCAAATGCTAAGCTTTCGAATCTGATAAGTGATGGTGTTTGTCGGTTTTGCATAACAAAAAGGAAGATGGCGGGGAACCATCTTCCTTTCTGCATTAAAAAGAGGAGAAAGTTTGGTTTAAAAACACCAAAACAATTTATGAAAAAAAGAATCTTGTAAGCAAATTCATGTTACAATCGTTAGTATAGTGGTTAGATGTTAGGATAGTTTTGCGAAAATGTAAACGTTTTGTGAACATGGGAAATTTACGGTAATTCTTTTTTACGGGAATAACGAAACAAGATATGGTTGAATACTATAGGATAAAAAGGCAGCTTTGATTTTACTAAAGGAGAGTGAATGGTGAAAAGTGTATTGGGAAAATTGATTCAAAGAGAATTTGGAAAAGAACGGTATGCGTGCTATACCGATAAATTAAAAAGAAAACAAAGTATGGACGTGTTTTGCGATATTTATGAAAAACTGAGTCATTCGTCAGAAGAAGAGTTGGATTTGGCGTTAAAAGGACTTTTGGACACCGTGCAGCAGTCAATTGGAATCAGCCGCAACTTTATTTATATTGTGGCGGGATTTGCAGTTACGGTGCTTACTCTTGCTTTTTTACAGCTTCCGACGGTTGTATTTGTCATAACAGCAGTGGCTGCTGGACTTGTCTTTTTGTATAAGACGTGTGAATTTGTGAAAAACCGGTACTGTGACCGTGACATTCGCATTGTTTTGATTTATAAGATTGCTCTCTTTCATCTTTTGGAAGAATCTTGTTTACAAGCGGAGCAACATGAGCTATAATAGCGGTATGTCAATAAATCCGGGGAGCTTGCAGACAGGCTGAGAGGAAGGTGACACCTTCGACCCGAAACCTGATGTGGGTAATGCCAACGGAGGAAGAATCTATGGAAGACCACATTTGTGGTCTTCTTTTTTTGAATGGAGGATAAGAATGAGCAATTATACGACACAGATGGATGCAGCGAGAAAGGGAATTATCACACCGGAGATGGAGCGGGTCAGCGCTTATGAAAATTTCGATGTGGAAGAACTTCGCGAGTTAGTTGCAAAAGGACAGGTTGCGATTCCTGCCAACAAAAATCACAAATGTTTAAAAGCATATGGAATCGGTTCCCGTTTGAAAACAAAAATCAATGTTAACCTTGGAACGAGTAAGGATTGTCTTGATTTGGATGTGGAAATGAAGAAAGTACAGGCGGCTGTTGATATGGGCGCTGAGGCAATTATGGACTTGAGTTCGTTTGGTGACACACAGAAATTCCGCCGCAAACTCACAAGTGAATGTCCGGCTGTTATTGGTACCGTGCCGATTTATGATGCCGTTGTTTACTATAACAAAGCATTAAAAGATATTACTTCCGATGAGTGGATGGAAGTTGTAAAAATGCACGCCAAAGATGGTGTTGACTTTATGACTATTCACTGTGGAATTAACCGTGCTACAGCAGACCGTTTTAAACAGAATCTGCGCCATACGAATATTGTATCCCGTGGCGGTTCTATTATTTTTGCATGGATGGAATTAACCGGAAATGAAAACCCATTTTATGAGAGATATGATGAGCTTCTGGATATTTGTGAAGAGTACGATGTGACAATTAGTCTGGGAGATGCCTGCCGTCCGGGAAGTATCGAAGATGCCGGCGACATTTCACAGATTTCTGAATTGGTTGCACTTGGTGAGCTGACACAGCGTGCATGGAATCACAATGTACAGGTTATGGTTGAGGGACCGGGTCATATGCCGCTCAATCAGATTCGTGCAAACATGGAAATCCAGCAGACAGTATGTAAGGGAGCACCATTTTACGTATTAGGACCTTTGGTAACCGATATTGCACCGGGTTATGATCATATTACCAGTGCGATTGGTGGAGCAATTGCTGCTACCTATGGTGCATCGTTCCTTTGTTATGTGACACCGGCAGAGCACTTGCGCCTTCCTACATTGGAAGATGTAAAAGAGGGAATTATTGCTTCCCGCATTGCCGCTCATGCTGCGGACGTGGCAAAAGGACTGCCGGGTGCAAAAGACTGGGATTTTGAAATGGGCGAAGCACGCCGCAATCTTGATTGGGAGAAGCAGTTCGAACTTGCCATTGACCCGGAAAAAGCGCGCCGTTACCGTGCAGAAAGCAAACCGGAAAAAGAAGATACATGTACGATGTGTGGAAAAATGTGTGCCGTAAGAAATATTAATAAAATTCTTCGCGGTGAAGACGTCGATATCATGGACTAAACGAATTACTATCTTGCAAAACACCCTCCATTTGGTGTATAATAATACTGCATTAATGTGCGGATATTATACCCATGGAGGGATTTTTTATGAAGAAAAGGATTTTGGATTTTTTAATTAAGATTGGAAAGAAGTGTAAACCACTTACCTATCCGGTAATGATTGTGGTGGTTGCCTTTTTGACAATTTATCATGCGATAAGAAATTTATTTGCAAAGGAGAATAAATGGAAGTCTCTTGTGACCGGTGCCATTTGTCTGGTTGCCGTTGTAGGAGCTGTTCTTGTCCTGCCGTCACTGGCGGATGAGATGACGGGCGAGAGCCAGACCGAAACTGTGTCAGAGGAGGAAATCAATCCAACGATGACACCGGATGTGACGGTGGAGCCGGTTACGACCGAAGAACCGGAAGAAAAGCAGGACAGCGAGGAGGCTGAACCGGCGGAAGAAACGACAAAGCCGGAAGAAGAGAAAAAAGACGAGGAAAACGCAACCAAAGAGCCAAAGGCAAGTGAGGAGCCGGAATATGAGTCGGCAGCGAAACAGGATGAATCTGACAATCTGCCAAAAGAAGAAAAGAAAGCAATTAAGAAAACGAGAGAGGCGGCACCGGTTCAGTTAGAAAAACCGACCTGTAAAGTGGTAGAACAGCCGGTAGGACCGTATACATATCCGATGGATTCAACCATCAAAGTAAAAGTAGAAGTAACACCACCGGCAGGAGCCGGTTATGAATGCCAGTGGTATGTGAGCAAAACAGCCAAAGGTACAGGTGAGGCGCTGGTTGGAAATGGAGCAAAGACAACAACATATTCGATTCCGAAAGATACCGGAGCCGGTGATTATTATTTCTACTGTATGGTAAAAAGTGTTGACAATAACCAGTATGATTTAGATTCTGAAGAAGTGCGAAGTGATGATGTAGTTGTGACGATTCAGAAGGGTGAACCGGAACTTTCGGATTTTGATACCAGCACGATTAAAGAGGAATACTATTATACCGGAGAAATCATTAATCCAAGTATTGTGTCTTCAAAAGAGGGAATGGGAAATGCCTATATTGTTGTGAAAGATGGCACGACAGAAAACCGTCCGAAAGCAGACAGTGATGATCCGTATGCGATTTATCTGCATGTCAGTGAGGGCAGTAATTATAAGGCAAAAACAATTGATTTGAATAAAACGATTACCATTAAGCGTTATCCGACACCGACGAAACCGTATACAGTCAGTGGTACAAAAGGGAAACTGGTCGATGGAAAACAGTGGTATACTTCAGATGTAAAGATTGTACCGATGAGTGGCTATTTGATTTCAACGGATGAGAGTGATTTTAAAGATTCCATCAGTTGTTCGTCCGATGGCACGAATCAGGGACCACTTACCGTTTATTTGCAAAATAAGAATAATAAAGGAATTACCGGTGCTATTACGGTGGCAGAAAAGCGGGATGGACAGATTAATATTGATAAGACCAAACCGACAGCAACGATAACTTATGAAGGAAAACAGTATTCGGATGCAGATCATGAACTTAGCGAGGACTGCTTCAATAAGGATGTTACTTTTTCGCTGAGTGCCGAGGATGAGACGAGTAAAGTAGACAGCCGTGCTTATGTGCTGGCAACAAAGGCAATGACAGCAAGCCAGTTAAAGTCAGCTTCGTGGATTACTCTTGCGGAGGGAGACACGGTTACATTCAGTCAGGAGGGAACACGTATTTTCTATGCCCGTGTAATTGATAAGGCTGGCAATACGACATATTCTGCATCAAATCAGGTTACCGTGGATAAGACCCTGCCGGAGATTTTGTGTGGAAGTAAAAAATTAGGAGATGCGAAAAGCTATATTGCAGACCGCAAAAAAATCACCGTTACAGATGACTATCTTTCAAAGGTTACTGTGAAAAATGGTTCCAATACGGTCCTTACAAAAACAGAAGATGATATCACAAAAGGAAGTGTATCGTTTGTCCTTGAGAGAACGACAGAAACAAATGATGATATCATCTATGAGATTACAGCAGAAGATAAGTCCGGCAATCAGAAAGTTACAACGCTTACATTGAAAAATCCGGTACTTGATGTGGATGCGAAAAATCTGGATTTTGGCAGTGGGGATTCGGCACTGACTTATGGTTATGAAGAGGTGGAAGCGCAGGCGGTGAGCCTTGTCAATAAAGCAAACAATCAGCCGGTAGCGGCAGATTCCATTACACTGGAAGGTGCAAATGGAGAAGCAGAGTATTTTGAAGTTGTAGATGGTACCAAAATACGTCCCAAACAGGGACTTCATGCAGGAACTTATACCGAAGCGGTTCGGATTGCCTATAATGGAGATGCTGAATCTGAGGTAACCTGCAAATGCAGCGTGACGATTAAAAAAGCCAGTATGTTAGTGCGTTATACAGGTCAGAAAGATGTCGGTTATCATACGCTGCCGGATTTGAAAGGAACGATTGAGTACACAGCGGCAGATTTCAAAAATGGAGACACAAAGGATGTCTTTGCAAAAGATGCAGATTTTGTGGCACCGAAATTATATTACATGGATGAAAATCAGAACAGTCAGGAATTTACATCGGATAAACGTGCAATGGAAACAATGCAGCTGATTCCGGATGGCGGTTCTTCACACGACTATGAATTTTCATATGCAGCCGGTGAACTGGAAGTGAAACATCATGTACTTCGTGACGGCTATGTGATTGAGGGCAAGAAGGTAAAAGGCTACGATTGGTATGTATCGGATTATGTAGCCATCCGCCCGGCGGCAAATTATCAAATCAGTGATTCGGAAGCAGAAGATTCTTTCGCTTCCCAGACACAGTCGATTTCCGTGGCTGGTCCGACAAACGGTGTAGAGAAAAGTTTTTATGTTATGAATACACAGACGGGTGAAATTTCCGCACAGATGAAAGAGACGATAAAAATAGATAATACGGCTCCGTATTTTAGAAATGGAGAAGGTATTACCGTATCCTCCAATCTGTGGGCTGAGTTTTGTAATTCCGTAAGTTTTGGTTTGTTCTTTAATCAAACAAAAGCGGTATCCATCCGCGCAACGGATGAAGAGAGCGGACTGGAATCCATTCAGTATTGTGTATCGGAAAAAGCCGTGGAAGGAACGGTGGAGAGTCTTGATACCAAATTAAACTGGGTAACTTATGAGGATGGATTTTCGATTTCACCGGAGGAATATGAGCGTGCGGTTATTTACGCAAAAATAACAAATCATGCCGGTTTGTCGACTTATATTTCTTCCAATGGTTTGGTGTTTGATAACAAGCAGCCGGAAATCAATAAAGTTGAAAATGGAAAAGAACAGGGCATCATAGATGAAAAAGAATACATCACGGAAGTTTTGTCCTTAAAAGTTTCGGACAGCAATTTGAATGAGGCGACACTTTATGAGGGAACCGATGTTACGGCATCCGGAAGCGCGATTTCGATTGCAGAAGAGTCGGAAGCAATGAAGACGGCAGAGAAAGAGATTGCCTGCCCGCAGAAAGGCTCTAAGACTTATACTGTGGTAGCGAGAGATTCGGCCGGTAATAATGCGGAGCGTGAGTTTACGGTTACCAAACCGATTTATGATATTACGGCGGATACTCTTAAAATTGCGGATGCGGTTTATGGTTACACGTCAACGCCGCAGACAAAAGTTACCTTTAAAAATACAGACAAGGCAAATGCAGACGCTACGATACAGAAAGTCGTTGTTAGCGATGACAAACATTTCGAAGTCAAAAATATAGGAAATGAGTTCTGGATTGCTGCCAAAGAAGGACTTTCACATGGTAAATATGCAACGGACGTAACGCTGGTTTATAACGGTGGAAAAGAAGCAAAAACAACATGTGGTTTTTCTGTTGAGAAAGCGGTTCTGAAGGCGACGTATTCAGGCGATGATTTGTATTATCACGAGACGTTAGCTAAGGGCTCCGTAAAAGTAACCGGATTTGTAACGCAGAACGGTGTTGTAGAAACACCGGAGACGGCAGCGGGCTATGTGGCTCCAACGGTTGATTTTACACAGACAGCGAAAGAGACAAAAGAACTTACGCCAAAAGAAGGTAAGGCAGATAATTATACATTTGAGTATGTGTCCGGTCTGCTTTTGGTTGAACGCCGGTATGCGATTGCCGGAAAAGACGGTCAGTACCGAATTGAGGGCAGTGTTTCAGATACCGGCTGGGATACTTCGGGTTTGAAGATTGTACCAAAAGATGGTTACGAGCTTTTGAGAGAAGAAGAAGGAAAGGCACTGGATGAGATTGCTCTTACAAAAGACACAGACTGCGGTGAAGAGAAATTCTATATTATGAATGAGACTACGGGTGAAATTTATTATCCGAGTGTATTCAATTATAAGAAAGATACGAAAATGCCGGAAATTAAAGGTGTTGAAAAAGATGCAACTTATGAGGCAAACAGCCGTGAGGTAACGGTATCGGATGAGAATCTGTCAAATGTTACCGTGAACGGAAAACCGCAGAGTATAGAAAATAATACGGTTACGTTTACTTTGACAGCAGATCAGGAAACAATGGTATATGTAATTACCGCAACCGACTGTGCCGGTAATATGTCAGATTGTACGGTGGTATTAAACCAGCCGGCATCGCTTCCGGCATCAGATGATACCGATGCGGATAACGCGGATAATTCAGGTGATAATAATACGGATGGAAATGCAGTTACACCGACTGCTTCGCCATCCCAGACAATTGCCGGCATTGTGAAAAAGCATGTCAAGGTGGTTGATGGAGCACCGAATACATCACTTGTAACAAGTACACAGGATTTGAAAACATCTGTATTGTCGAATGGAGAACAGCAGGCAGTAGAAGATGGCAGTAATGCAAACATTGAACTGCGAATCAAGAATATTGACGGCAGTGTTCCTCAGAACGACAAGGAACTTGTGATTGCAAATCTGTCCGGTTATTCAGTCGGTGAATATTTGGATATTACACTGTGGAAGAAAGTAGGAAGCAGTTCAGAAAAAGCGGTAACAAATCTGGCAAAACCGATTTCTGTAACGGTAACGGTTCCTTCGGATTTGCGGAATGCGTCGCGTGAATTTGTTGTGCTTCGTGTCCATAAAGGAAAAGTATCCGTATTGGAAGATTTGGATTCAGCGACAAATACCGTTACGTTTAAGACAGACCGTTTCTCCACGTATGCGCTTGCCTACCGTACGGCGGCAGCACTTACAACGAGACAGACAAATTCCACGAAGAATACAAGTGTGATTGGAACACTTTCGACAAATCCATCGCCTGCTACCGGCGATACGGCTCCGTTTCTGCCGATTGCTATTGTATTTCTTGGTTCTTTATCAGGAATACTCATAACGATGGTGCTTCGGAGAAAAATGTAATTCATCGGAGGTTTTAGCATGAAAAAAGTTAGAACACATTTGGAAGACCGTGTTCTTCCATCTTATACAAAAGGAGAAGAAATTTTTAATATGGTTTCGCATATTGCCGGTGGTGCACTGGCAATTGCGGCACTGGTACTCTGTGTGATTTTTGCAGCAATACACACAGATGCATGGGGCGTTGTGGGAGCGGCTATTTATGGCTCGACGATGGTTGTACTCTATACGATGTCAAGTATTTATCATGGTTTGAAACCGGAAATGCCTAAAAAGGTGTTTCAGGTTATTGACCACTGTACAATTTATTTTCTAATTGCAGGAACCTATACGCCGGTTACTTTGACGGCGTTGAGACCACAGTACCCGGTACAGGCATTTGTGATTTTTGGTATTGTGTGGGCATGCTGTTTCATTGCAGCAACTCTGACGGCAATTGATTTGAAAAAATATCAGATTTTGTCGATGATTTGTTATCTTGCGATGGGATGGTGTATTATTTTCTTTATTAAGCCAACGGTGCAGTGTCTTGGTACCGGTGGAACTGTCTTTTTGTTTACCGGCGGTGTTGCTTACACGATTGGTGCGATTTTGTATGGAATTGGTAAAAAGAAAAAATATGTGCATTCCATTTTCCACTTGTTCGTAGTGGCGGGAAGTATTTTGCACTTTTTTATGATTTTGTTTTATGTTATACTATAGCATAAAGTGTTCCCTTGTGAATGGGGAATGCAGGTTTTTGAGTAATTTTGATTGATGCAAAAGAATTTGGAGGATAAGATGATAGTAGAACCAAAAGTAAAAGGATTTATCTGCACGACAGCACATCCGGCTGGCTGCAAAGAGAGTGTGAGAAGACAGATTGCTTATTGTAAAGAAAAAGGCATGGTGGAAGGACCGAAGAAAGTATTGGTAATTGGCTCTTCGACCGGTTATGGTTTGGCAAGCCGTATCGCAGTAACATATGGTTATGGGGCAGATACGATTGGCGTGGCTTTTGAGAGAGAGTCGAATGGAAGAAGAACTGCAACTGCCGGCTGGTATAACACAAAGGCATTTGAAGAGTTTGCCAAAGAAGACGGCTATTATGCAAAGTCATTTAATGGTGACGGTTTTTCGGAGGAAATGAAAAATCAGGTAATAGAGACGATTCGCAAAGATTTTGGAAAAGTTGATATGGTTGTTTACAGTATGGCAGCTCCAAGAAGAACGATGCCGGATGGAACGACAGTATCCTCTGTATTGAAAACGGTAGGAAAAGAACTTACAAATAAAACGATTGATTTGCGTAACAACGAAATTAAAGACGTGACAGTACCGGTTGCCAACGAAGAAGAAATTGAAAATACGGTTAAAGTTATGGGCGGCGAAGACTGGGAAGCATGGATTCAGGCACTTGTGGATGCGGACGTGTTAAGCGACAATGCGGTTACGTTAGCATATTCTTATATCGGACCGGAACTGACTCATGCGATTTACAAAGAAGGCAGTATCGGTCAGGCAAAAAAACATCTTTTTGAGACATCGAAAAAACTCACAAAAGAGTTTGAGGCGAAAGGATTGAAGGCTTACATCTCGGTAAATAAAGCGCTGGTTACACAGAGCAGTGCGGCAATTCCGATTGTCCCACTTTACATTTCTCTGCTTTATAAGATTATGAAGAAAGAGGGACTGCATGAGGGATGCATTGAGCAGATGAATCGTTTGTTTATCGATAAACTGCCAGCAAAGGAAACGGATGCAGAAGGCTATATCCGTCTTGATGACTGGGAAATGGAAGACAAAGTTCAGAACGAAATAACAAAGCTCTGGGGCTTAGTTACGACAGAAAACATTGGCGAACTTGGTGACATTGAAGGTTACTGGGAAGATTTTTATCATATGTTTGGTTTCCATTATGACAATGTAGATTATAGTGCTGATGTAGAAATTTAAAAAATGACAGGAATAAAAAAAGGGGCTGCCAAAATGGCAGCCTCTTTCAATTTGCAATTATAATCTTGCAACTACGAAAATATCATAGATAGCGCGAATTGCATCTTCGAAATCTTCATTATTTACACCGATGATAATATTTAACTCACTCGAACCCTGGTCAATCATTTTTACATTGATATGCGCATGAGCAAGAGCGGAGAATAAACGACCAGCAGTACCACGCGTACTCTTCATGCCGCGTCCTACAACAGCAATCAAAGCTAAGTCAGATTCCATATGAATGGTATCCGGTTTTGCTAAACGGTTGATGTCGGCAATGACTTCCTGCTCTTTTTCCTGGAATTCGTCCTGATGAACAAAAATAGTCATGGTATCAATACCGGATGGCATATGCTCAAAAGAGATACCATTGTCTTCAAAAGCACTGAGGACTTTGCGTCCAAAACCGATTTCAGAGTTCATCATATCTTTTTCAATATTAACGGCTACAAAGCCTTTTTTTCCGGCAATACCGGTGATGGTATAAGCAGGAATCCGGCAGGTGCTTTCTACAATCATCGTTCCATCGTCTTCCGGACGGTTTGTGTTTCGGATGTTAATTGGAATACCGGCCTTTCGTACCGGGAAGATTGCATCTTCGTGGAGTACGGAAGCACCCATGTAAGCAAGTTCTCGTAATTCCATATAAGTAATGGTATGAATGACTTCCGGATTTTTTACAATACGTGGGTCGGTAACTAAGCAGCCGGAAACGTCTGTCCAGTTCTCATATAAATTCGCATTGATTGCTTTGGCAACCAAAGAACCGGTAATATCGGAACCGCCACGGGAGAAAGTAACGACTGTACCATTTTTCATGGCACCGTAAAATCCCGGAATGACAGCGCGTTCAATTTTATCTAAATAAGTCGCAAGAAGCTCGTTGGTGGTTTCGGAATCAAAAGACCCGTCTTTGTCAAAACGAATTACATTGGCAGCATCGACAAATTCATAGCCGAGGTATTTTGCCATGATTTTTCCGTTTAAGTATTCGCCGCGGGAAGCAGCGTACATAGAACCTGCTTTTGCTACAAACTGTTTTTTAATGATTTCAAAATCCTCATCTAAAGAAAAATCGAGTTTCAAACCATTAATGATTTCGTTATAGCGGTCTTTGATTTGATTTAACTGCTTGTTGAATGCCTTGTTCTGTTCTGCCAGTTCATAGCAGTGGTACAGCATATCCGTTACCTTCGTGTCATCGGAAAAACGTTTTCCCGGTGCGGAAGGGACTACATAACGGCGGGATTCGTCTGCACGAATAATAGCGCCAACTTTCATAAACTGTTCTGCACTGGCAAGGGAACTTCCACCAAACTTAACTACTTTTTTCATGAAACATCTCTCCATATATTTTTTTTGTGTCAAAGATTTACAGACACACGATTATAGTAAACCATGTTTTTTGGTATTTTTCAAGAGTTTTTTGTGATATAATAAGAAAAAGAAATTTTACAGAGGAGGATTTGTATGGAAGGAATTACGTTATATTCGATTGATTATTATAAAAAAAGTGTTTTTAAAGGCAGCTACCGGGGGATGAATTTCAGAATTTCGAAAGACGGCGATGAGGAGGAAAAGAAACTTCTTGCGACTGCGTGGAAAGGACCGTTTATACTGGAAAAGACAAAGGAGGAGCCAGTGACGATGACGTTTGATTTTTCGGATGAGGGGCTTTTAGAGGCGGATAAATGGTTGACGAAACAGCAGAAACTGTTATGTCCGGGAGCGGGAGAAGAAGTGTAACGAGTGACCTCTTGTAACTTTTTGAAAAACGAGTATAATACTAGTAGCAGAGAAACATAAGAATAAGGAGGTTATTATTACCATGACAAAAATTGATATTTTTTCCGGTTTTCTTGGTGCCGGTAAGACAACATTGATAAAAAAATTGATAAAGGAAGCTTTTCAGGGAGAAAAACTTGTCCTGATTGAAAATGAATTTGGTGAGATTGGTATTGATGGCGGTTTTATGAAAGATGCCGGTATTAATGTAACGGAAATGAATTCCGGATGTATTTGCTGTTCGTTAGTTGGTGATTTTGGTGCCGCATTGGAAGAGGTACTTGAGAAGTATCATCCGGACCGCATTATTATTGAGCCATCCGGTGTTGGTAAATTGTCGGATGTTATTAAGGCTGTCTCCGGTGTAATGGAGAGCCATGACGATGTGCAGATGAATGGATATGTTACGGTGGCAGACGCAACGAAATGTAAAATGTACATGAAAAACTTTGGTGAATTTTACAACAATCAGGTTGAGAGTGCAAAGACAATTGTGTTAAGCCGGACCGGTAAAATTACGGATGAAAAGTTAGATGCTGCGTTGGCTTTGATTCGCGAGAAAAATGATAAGGCAACAATTATTACGACACCATGGGATGAGATTGATGGAAAACAGATTCTTGGTGCGATTGAGGAGAGTAATTCGTTGGAATTAGAATTGATGGAAGAAGAGGATGTTTGTCCGGAATGTGGACATCATCATGACCACGATCATGAACACCATCATCACCATGAGGACGGTGAGTGCGACCATCACGACCATGACCATGAACACCATCATCACCATGAGCACGGTGAATGTGATCATCACGATCATGACCATGAACATCATCATCACGAGGATGGCGAGTGCTGTTGTGGACATGACCACGACCATGAGCATGGACATCATCACCATCATGCGGACGATGTATTTACAAGCATGGGTATCGAGAGTGCTCACAAATTCAGCGAGGAAGAATTGACCGGTATTTTGAAAAAATTGTCTGCGGAGGATAATGGCTATGGAAACATCCTTCGTGCGAAGGGAATTGTACCGGCGACGGAAGGTGAATGGTTCCACTTTGATTTGGTTCCGGGTGAGTACGAAGTGCGCCGGGGCAGTGCAGACTATACCGGACGAATCTGTGTTATTGGAGCAGAACTGAAAGAAAGTGAAATTAAGCAATTGTTTTTAGGATAAGGAATGGAGGAAACTATGTTTGGAAATCGGGATATTCCGGTCTATTTATTTACCGGTTTTTTGGAAAGCGGTAAATCGACATGTTTTCAGGAAATACTGGAAGAAGGAAATTTTGAAGACGGCTTGCGGACCTTGTATCTGATGACGGAAGAGGGAGAAAAAGAAGTCGATGAAATGTTGCTTCGCCATAATAAAGTGGACACGGTTTTGATTGAAGACGAGGAAGATTTGACAGAAGATAAGTGCAAGGAGCTTGTGAAACAATATAAGCCGGCACGAATTGTTATTGAAGTAAACGGTATGTGGGATTTGGTTAAGTTAATCAATGAAACCATTCCGGAAAATTGGATTGTTGTGCAGACATTTACAACCGTCAATGCGGAAACATTTTCCGTTTATATCAATAATATGAAATCGTTGATTATGTCACATTTTCAGCAGTCGGATTTAGTTATTTTTAACCGTTGTTCATCCGATATGGATAAGGCATCCATGCGTCGAAATGTCAAAGCAATCAACCGCCGTGCTCAGGTTTTATTTGAATCAGAGGATGGCTCGGTTGAGAGTAATATTGAAGAAGAATTACCGTTTGATGTCACCGCAAAAGAAATTGTCTTAGAAGATGATGATTTTGGACTGTGGTATCTGGATGTCAGTGAGCATCCGGAAAAATACGAGGGAAAAACGATTGTATTTAAGGGACAGGTATACAGAAATAGAACCTTCCCGAAAGATGCTTTTGTACCATCCCGTGCAGCCATGACCTGCTGTGCGGATGACATTGCAAAAATCGGATTCATCTGCCATTATCCGGAGGCTGATAAATTTGCAACCAACGACTGGGTTATGGTAACGGTAAAAGTAAAACCGGAATTTAGTCGTAAACAACAAGCATTAGTGCCAATGCTTTGGGCTGATAAAGTCGAAAAAACCACTCCCCCACAAGAGGAAGTTGTATACTTTAGTTAGCTACAAGCCACGCACAAAAAGAGATGCGCTATGGCATGCAAGCTCGCTTGCAAATGCCATGGCGCATCTCTTTTTGTATGAGGCGACAGCCTCTATGAGCGGAGCCGGAGGCGGAGCGAATAGCGTGGGGTATTTTGCGGAGCGAATAGCGTGGGGCTTCGGCGGCTGCAAACAACGTTTTTTCATCATTTTTACCATTAGCGTTGCACTTTTTGGGTGTTTTACGATTTTACCGAGCTTTTTTGTGACGAATTACACCCAATTAGCAACCTTTTTGATTGGATTTTTGCGAAAGGGTTGTTTTTGAAAGATAAAGTTTTTGAGCCAATGCAACGTTTTTGGTTTTTGAGTAAAGTTAGCGTTGCATAAGGCAAGCTATTACAAATTTTATAGATGTTTTACAAACGTTGTGCTATACTACTAATAGACAGAAGGCAAGAAGAAATATTTATACATTATGTAATAGTCTTTTGGAGGTGAGTTTATGCCAGACATGATTCATAATATTGTATACCAATTTGCAAAGCAGCTTAGAGAGATTTACGGAGATGAATTGAAAAAAGTTGTTGTGTATGGTTCTTATGCAAGAGGGGATTATCAGAAAAATTCAGATGTTGATATTATGATATTGGTGGACGCGGATGATTATGAAATAAAAAAAAGATTTAATTTGGTTTGTGATCTGGCATTTGATTACGAATTAGAATATGGAGTTGTCATATCACCGTTAGTTAAGAATGAGGAACATTTCAAAAAATGGTCGGAAACGTTACCGTTTTATCGGAATGTAAAGCAGGAGGGGGTGACTGTAGATGCAATATGAAGAGGGGGCAGTTGAATTAAGCAAGTATCGTTTAGAGACTGCTGAAAGCACATATCGAATGGCAGAACTCTGTTATGAAAATGGAGGTTATCGAGATGCGGTTAATCGCTCTTATTATGCTACTTTTTACGCATTGCGTGCAGTATTGGCGTTAGAAGGTACGGATTTTAAACAGCATAAAGATGTAGTGGCGTATTTTAATCAGCACTATGTTGCTGCAAATAAATTTGCAAGGGAAATAGGAAAAAGAATTGGTCGGTTAAAAACAATGCGTGAGGATTGTGATTATGATGATTTTTATGTGATAGAGAGGGATGAAGTTCTTGAACAGTTGAGGACCGCTGATATGGTCATTAATGCGGTTAAACAGTACTTGAACAAACAAGAAGAACTTTAATCAATATTGAAAGTACAAGGAGCACACTATGAAGATACTTAGCAAACAAAGAAACAGCCGAATGTGCATGATTTGCGGGCTGGATAATGAATACGGCGTGAATGCACCATTTTACAACATGGAAGATGGCAGTGTGATGACGGTGTTTCGCTACAAAGAACAGCACCAGAGTTATCCGGGACGTGTGCATGGTGGCATGATTACGGCGATGCTTGATGAGATGGGACTTCGTTCTTTGTGGGCGAAGGAATTGTCGGAGGAAACGTTTGGTGTGACGATATCGTTGGATACCAAATACCGCAAACCGGTTCCCTATGAGACAGAATTGATTGGGCGGGGCATAGTCGTAAAAAATACGAGCCATTTTATTATTACAGATTCCTATATTATGGATAAAGCCGGGGAAGTTCTTGCGAATGGAAGAATTAAATACATAAAAATGGACACACAGAAGATTCAAGAGGGCGTAGAAGTGCATGAAGAAATGCCGTATCTTGTAGAGGATGGCAGGACAGAAATCGAGGGGCCATTCTTTGACAATCTGTAGCCACTATGCTATAGTAAAAGGCGACAATAATTTATGGAAAGCGTCCATGTGAACGTTTTGGTTAGGAGGAAAAATGAGTAAGATTCAGATGAAAACCCCACTTGTAGAGATGGACGGGGATGAAATGACCAGAATCCTTTGGCAGATGATTAAAGACGAGTTGTTGCTGCCATATGTTGATTTAAAGACAGAGTATTATGACCTTGGTCTGGAGTACCGCAATAAAACCAATGACCAGGTGACAGTGGATTCCGCAGAGGCAACAAAGAAATATGGTGTAGCGGTAAAATGTGCTACGATTACACCGAATGCTGCCCGTATGGATGAATATGATTTGAAAGAAATGTGGAAATCGCCAAACGGCACAATTCGTGCAATTTTAGATGGTACGGTATTTCGTGCGCCAATCCTTGTTAAGGGAATCGTTCCTTATGTAAAGAATTGGACAAAACCGATTACGATTGCTCGTCATGCGTATGGTGATGTTTATAAAAATACAGAAATCAAAGTTTCTGGTAAAGGAACAGCAGAACTTGTATTTACAGCTGAGGATGGAACACAGACAAAAGAAGTAATTCACAACTTTGATGGTCCGGGAATCATTCAGGGAATTCACAATACAGAAAAATCCATTTCCAGTTTTGCACGCGCATGCTTTAGTTATGCAGTGGACACCAAACAGGATTTGTGGTTCTCTACCAAAGATACCATTTCCAAAAAATACGACCATACATTTAAGGACATTTTTCAGGAAATTTATGATACGGAATATAAAGAAAAATTCGAGAAACTTGGCATTGAGTATTTCTACACGCTTATTGATGATGCAGTTGCCCGCGTAATTCGTTCGGAAGGCGGATTTATCTGGGCTTGTAAAAACTATGACGGAGATGTAATGTCTGATATGGTAGCTACGGCATATGGCGATTTGTCCATGATGACATCCGTTTTAGTATCACCAAGCGGTGTTTATGAATATGAGGCTGCACACGGAACGGTACAGCGTCATTATTATAAACATTTGAAAGGCGAAGAGACTTCGACCAATTCCATCGCAACTATTTTTGCGTGGACAGGCGCACTCAGAAAGCGCGGCGAGTTGGATGAGATTCCGGAATTGATGGATTTTGCAGATAAACTGGAGAGAGCCTGCATTAAGACTGTGGAAGATGGAAAAATGACAAAGAGTCTTTCTCTCATTTCCACATGTGAAAATCCGGTAATTTTGAACAGCCTTGAATTTATTCAGGCAATTCGTGAGACACTGGATTCTTTGATGTAACATATTAAAAAACAGACCACTGTGATATTGTGAACGTGCAGATATTGCAGTGGTCATATTTTTATTATAGAGTATTCACAGGCAGGACACAAAATATAAGTAAAATAATGGAAAACGTGGGAAACATTATGAAAAAAAGAATGGAGGTTTGTGTATGCAAAAAACAAAGAAATGGATTGCAGGTGTTTTGACACTTGCGATGGTGGGAAGTTCGCTTGTGACAGCACCGGAGGCGCAGGCGAAAAAGAAGACAAAAGGGTTTACAATTTCGAAGGCGGCAGGAACTTATACCGGAAAAGTTACGGTGAAGGTCAAAGCAAAAAAGGGTTACACGGTTTATTACACCATGGGGAAAAAGTTATCAACCGGTAAAAAAATCAAATCAAAAAAGACGAAAACATTTACATTTAAGAAAACAAAAACACTTCGTATTTATGCAGTGAAGAAAAAATTATCTGCGAAGAAACTGAAAAAGATTTCAACGAAAAAAATGCAATCTTACAAGTATAAAATTGTGAAAAAACAGGCGACTGTGACACAAACTCCAAAAACTGCTACACAGACACCGGCGGTAACGGCGACAGCGACGGCAACAGCAACAGCAAATCCGATAGCAACACCGGGAGACAGTCAGTATACGGGGGATGATTCGGCGTCCGATTACACAGAACCGGTACGGATGGAGTACGATGAGGCGGATTCGGATGTATCGGAAACGGATGCTACGCAGATAGAATTGACGACGACAGCACCAAGTAAAAAGGTTTCTATGGACAATTATGAAATCAGCAAAAAGAATAAACTGACGATTACTAAGTCCGGAACCTATGTGGTAACTACGGAAGAAGGCCAGACGGTGGATGGCTTGATTGAGATTGATTATGCCGATGACACCGACGAGGGAACAACACATTTGATTTTGAAAGGTGTTTCTCTGACATCTTCAAATAATACGGAGCCTACTTCAGATACAGGATTGATTACGGTAAAAAGCAGTGTGGCGAGAGCAGTTCTTACTGTGGCAGACGGAACTGTTACGACGCTTGCGGATACCGGGGCAACCGGAATTGATAAGGATGACAGCACATCGACCACTTATACGGCAGGTATTGTCTGCAAAAAGACACCGCTTACCATCAACGGAGCCGGAACTTTGAACATTACCTCAGAAAACGGCAATGGTATTAAGTGTACGAATGTAATGAAGATGAAAGACGTAACGCTGAATGTAAGCGGAAAAGAAGAGGCAGCAGCCGGTCATAATGGTGTGACAGCTAAATTAGGTCTTGGTATAAAAGATGCAAAAATATCCATTCATTCGGATGGCGATGCATTAAAGACAACATTGGATGATACCGATGTAGCAGCCGATTCAACGCTTGCCGAACTTGGCAACATGGATTTAGATGGTGGTGAATATACACTTGTTTCCGAAAATGGAGATGGTATTTCCGTTTACCGGACTTTGTATTTGAATCCGAAAAAACTTTCTGTGACGACGAAAAATGCGGCACAGGCAACAACGGACAGCAGTTACAAAGGAATCAAGGCAGGACTTACTATTTATGTGCCGGAAACAGCAGGTACGATTACTGCGGATACAACGGCTACCTATCAGGAAAGCCGGGCATCCGGAGATAGTAACGATTCTTATGCCGATGATACCATTCATTGTAATGGATATATAAAAATTGATGGCGGAATTTTTAATCTGGCAGCCGGAGACGACGCTATTCATTCGGACAGCGGGTTGGTGATCAATGCCGGAACGATTGATGTTACAGCATCGTATGAAGGATTAGAAAGTGGCGACATCACAATTAATGGCGGTAAGATTACAATCAAATCAAGAGACGATGGAATGAATGCGGCCGGTGGTCAAGATGGAACAACCAGTACAGGACCCGGAATGCCGGGTGACTGGTTTCACAAAGGCGACTCTGCCTCATCTACGAAATACCAGATTATTATAAATAATGGTGATATTACGGTAGATGCAGCCGGAGACGGCATTGATTCCAATGGCAACATTTTCTTCAAAGGAGGAACGGTTACGGTAAATGGTCCGACAAATGGTGGAAATGGTGCGCTGGACTATGGTGACAGTTCAGACTGTGTCTGTGAAATTTCCGGTGGAACATTAATTGCCGCAGGAGCAGTTGGCATGGATGTGGCACCGACAAGTGGTTCTTCCCAGCCTGCCGTGAATGTAAGACTTTCCTCGCAGGCATCCGCAGGAACGTATGTTGTATTAAAAGATAGTGATGGAAATACTGTTTTTACAGCACAGCCAACTAAAAAGTTCCAGTCGGTAGTTATGTCATCGCCGAAACTTCAGTTAGGAAAAACGTATACCGTATATTACGGAAGTGATTTGAGTTCCTTGACAAAGGGAGATTCCGTAACCTTTACGAGTGTGAGCATGTCAACCGGAAGTTCCTCTTCGGGCGGCTGGGGAGGTCCCGGTGGACAGGGCGGCCCCGGCGGACAGGGAGGTCCGGGCGGCTCCAGATAGACAAATATAGAAAGAAATTAAAAGAGACGGCAGGGTTAGTTTTTAACCTGCCGTCCTTCTGTATTTATCGTGTAATTATCTTTCATAATCAAAGCAGAAATTGGTACGAGTTGAAATCCTTTTTTCTTCAAAGTTGTTAAAAGTTCATCCAGGGCTTCGGCAGTGTGCTTTCCGCCATTGTGACAGAGAATAATCGAACCGTTGCCAAGATGTTTGTGCTCTGTGACGCGGCGTATGATGGTGGCGGCGTCATAATCTTTCCAGTCGAGGGAATCCACATCCCACTGAATCGGATAATATTTATTTTCCCGGCACACACGGATAAGAGTGTCGTTGTAGTCCCCATAAGGAGGACGGAACAAAATCATATCTTTGCCGGTTAGTTTTTTTACTTTTTCATGAGGTTTCATAATTTCTTCTTTGCATTGTGCGGCCGATAGCTGTGACATCTGTTTGTGGTTTTCACTGTGGTTTCCAAGGTCATGTCCGCCGGCGGCAATTGCCTTGACATCGTCCGGATATTTTTCAATCCAGCCACCCGTCATAAAAAAGGTTGCCTTCACTTTGTGCTTTTTCAGCGTGGCAAGAAGTGATGCGGTGTCGTCGTTTCCCCAAGCCGCATCAAAACTGATTGAAATCTGCGGTTTTTCCTTTTCCACACAGTAGATGGGAAGTTCTTTTTCATGAAGCAGAGATTCATTGAAAACGGCACGGTTTTCCGGATAAACAAAAAAACTTGTTGCGAGTAAAGCAAAGGATGTCAGGACGATGGCACCGATTTTTGTAAAAAGAATCAGTTTTTCCCGTTCTTGTTCGATGTTCATAGATTACCCCGCTATGGTTTTGCTATAGTTTATGGAGAGAAAATGCTTATTATGACAGGAAATCTTTTTTCTTTGCAAGTGTGTATGAATATGGTAAGATTACTACATAGGAAAGTTTATGAATGAATCATTTACGAATGGAGGGATATCATGAAAAGAAGAAATTTATTGGCAGCAGTGATTAGTTTTTCGCTGGTAATAGGGATGAGTGCACCGGTGGATTTGGCGCAGGAGAGTAAGAAAACACAGACAGCCGTATCCCTTGAGGATTCGGTTGGTGAGACGTCGAAGTACGGTTATCTAAATATCCATCGAAAACTATTAAATTCCGATGATTTGTCATCCGGCAGAAAGAAAAAGGCAGCAAAAACAACGATTCCGTCATCGTTTGATGCCAGAGAGGAAGGGCTGTTGACGGATATCAAAGACCAGGAAGAAACGGGGATGTGCTGGACAATGTCTGTGATGGGAGCGTCTGAGGCAGATATTATAAAGGATGGTTATGAAGAATCTCCGGATTTGTCAGAGTATCATCTGGCATATTCAGCATATAACAAGGCAGACGATCCGCTTGGTTTGACGGCGGGGGATGTATGCAAAACGAAAGTGAAAAATAATGATTTATATGGTTGGGGGGGAAACTCGATTATGGCAACTGCCACCTTGTCCAGATGGCAGGGGGCCGTGGATGAATCGGTTGCTTCTTTTGAGGATTTACAGGATAAAATTAATAACAACATAACGGCCGATTTGCCGGATGACGTGATGTATGATAAGGACTCCTTTCATTTGCAGAATGTGGAATACATTTACCTGACAAAGGTTAACCGCAATCAAATCAAACAGAAACTGATGGAGTATGGGGCGGCAGAGTGCTCCATGTATGCGCCGGAAACAAAGAGTGACTGCGAGACATATGGAAATACCGGGAAAAGTAATTTTACGGCGTATTACTGCGATGATGCAAGTATGCGGACCAATCACAGTGTATTGATTGTGGGATGGGATGATAATTATTCGGCAAGTAATTTTAATTCCAAGTGCCGTCCTTCTTCGGATGGCGCATGGTTAATTCGTAACAGCTGGGGTGACTGTAACAGTATGGGTGGATACTTCTGGATTTCCTATGAGGATGCCATGCTGCAGGCAGAGGAGAATGAAGAGGCAGAAGTTGCATTTTTTGATGTGGAAAAAGCTGATAATTACGACAATAATTACCAGTATGATGGTGGAATTCCATTTGCTTATTCGAGAAGTTTTTTGCGTGGTGCCAATGTGTTTGAGGCAAAAGCAGATGAGAAAATGAAGGCAGTTTCTTTCTATACACAGGAAGCAAATGTAAATTATGAAGTATCAATTTATGAGAGTCCGGATTCGGATAATCCGATGTCCGGTAAATTAGTATCTGCACTGTCCGGTGCGATTGCAGAACGAGGATACCATACCATTGATTTTGTAAAAGAAGATAAAGATGAAGTATTTATGGCAAAGGGAAAGCGTTATGCAGTTGTTGTAAAATTGGAAGAGAGTGGGGATACTTCTTATCAGACTTATGAATGTACCTATAACGATTCTGCACTTACAGAAGCAGTCAACGCAAATGAAGGCGAAAGTTATGTTCAGTATTCGGATGGTGAGTGGGAAGATTTTTCCGAACTCGAGTGGTCTGGCAAAGAAAAAAATAATGCAAATCTCTGCATTAAGATGTTTTCTGATAATTGGGATTCTACGAAACCAACACCAACACCGGGACAAACCGTGACAGCAACACCAACACAGGTGCCGACGGCAACGCCGACAGCAACGACGACAGCTGCGCCTGTGACTACGCCGACGCAAAAGGCACAGCCAGCACAACCGACACCTGCCAATAATCCGGTAAATCCTGTGGTTACAGATAATCCTGTAACACCGGACAATAGCGGTGCCCAGACAGTGGTTGTGAAAAAACTGAAGTTTAAATATTCGTCGAAAAAAGTGAAAGCCGGTAAAAAAGTAAAGTTAAGTAAGTGGCTGAAAGTGACGAAAAACCGCGCAGGTGATGCAAAGATCATCTATAAATTTACAAAGAACAAATACAAAAAATATGACACCCTGTCAAAAAAAGGTGTCTTTAAGGCAAAGAAGGCAGGAAAGAAAAAAACGGTTTATGTAAAGGCAGCAGCGGGCGACGGCAGTAAAAAGACGGCAAAAATAAAAATCAAAATTAAATAATAAATTAAATGATAATAGGGGTTGACTTTTTATGGTATCCTGCATATAATGAACATATGAATAATTGTTCATATGTAAATTTACAGAAACGGAGAGTGATAAAATGCCAAGTGAAGATGAATTGTATGACTTGGCGGAATTGTTTAAGGTGTTTGGCGATTCGACCAGAATCCGGATTTTGTTTGTTTTATTTGAGAAGGATGTCTGTGTTTGTGATTTGGCAGAAACCTTGAATATGACGCAGTCAGCAATTTCGCATCAGCTAAAGATTCTAAAACAGAATAAGTTAGTAAAAGGCCGCCGCGAGGGCAAATCGGTGTTTTATTCACTGGCCGATGACCATGTACGAACGATTATCGAGCAGGGAATCGACCATATTGCGGAATAACATAATTGAATTGGAGGAAATGAATCATGAAAAAGAAATTTAAATTACAGGACTTGGATTGTGCAAACTGTGCAGCAAAAATGGAAGAATCAATTAAGAAAATTGATGGGATAAACGATGCAGTAGTCAGCTTTATGACACAGAAGATGACAATAGATGCCGACGATGCACGTTTTGACGAAATTATGGATGAGGTTATCCGTGTTTGTGCAAAAGTTGAGCCGGATTGCCAGATTCTTTTGTAGGAGATGAGTGTATGACAAAAAAACAGAAAAAAATGAGACTTCGGATTATCATTTCCCTTGTCCTGTTTGTTATCCTGTTTGTTTGTGAACATATGGGAATATTGGAGCCACTGCCATGGTGGGCACAGCTTTTGATATTTGCCGTTCCGTACCTGATTGTTGGATATGACATTATTTATAAGGCAGCGCGAAATATTTCCCATGGACAGATTTTCGATGAAAACTTTCTGATGATGGTTGCCACCTTTGGGGCATTTGGCGTTGGTGAGTATTTAGAGGCTGTTGCCGTAATGTTGTTTTACCAGGTGGGTGAATTGTTCCAGGGCTATGCGGTTGGAAAATCCAGACAATCTATTACTGAGATGATGGACATCTGTCCGGAATATGCGAATGTAGAAGAAGATGGAAAATTAGTGACAGTAGACCCGGATGATGTAGAAGTAGGTACGATTATTGTTGTAAAGCCGGGAGAGAGAATTCCTTTGGATGGTGTTGTTGTAGAAGGCGAATCGTTAATTGATACGGCGGCACTTACCGGTGAGTCGGTACCGAGAAGAGCGTCAGAGGGCGATGAGATTATCAGTGGCTGCGTCAATGGCAGTGGAACGCTGAAAATCCGTACCACAAAGGAATTTGATGATTCGACGGTTGCTAAAATTTTGGAACTGGTTGAGAATGCAAGCAGTAAAAAGGCAAAGGTGGAGAACTTTATCACCCGATTTGCTAAATACTATACGCCGGTCGTTACGATTGGAGCTGTTTTACTTGCTGTAATTCCACCGCTTATTTTAGGCGGAGGATTTGCGGAGTGGATTCAGAGAGCGTGCATTTTCCTTGTTATATCCTGCCCGTGTGCACTGGTGATTTCGGTGCCTCTTGGATTCTTTGGCGGTATCGGTGCTGCATCTAAGATTGGTGTTTTGGTAAAAGGCAGTAACTTCTTAGAGGCAGTTGCGGAAATGACTACCATTGTATTTGACAAGACCGGAACGCTGACAAAAGGCGAATTTAAAGTAACCGAGATGAAACCTGCCGGTGTTTCCGAAGATAAATTATTGGAAGTGGCAGCACTTGGCGAGAGCTATTCAAACCATCCGATTGCCGGTTCGATTATCGAGGCATATGGAAAAGAAATTGAGAGAAGCCGTGTGTCAGATGCGGTTGAAATTGCCGGCCACGGAGTTCAGATTCTCGTAGATGGTGTGATGACTTATGTCGGCAATGAAAAGCTGATGAAAAAACAGTCGATTGCTTATGAGCCGTGTGAAAGTGCCGGAACGGTTGTCTATGTGGGACAGGAGCAGACCTTTTTAGGGGCACTTGTGATTTCCGACACCGTGAAAGAGGGCACAGCAGAGGCAATTCATAAGATGAAAAATGTTGGCGTGAAGAAGTGTGTCATGCTGACTGGTGATCGAGAAAAAGCTGCGAAACATGTGGCAGATGAGTTGAAACTGGATGAAGTACATGCCGAACTTCTCCCCGGTGATAAAGTGGATGAGGTGGAAAAACTTCTCTCCGCGCAAAAAGAGGGAGAGCGTCTTGCCTTTGTCGGCGACGGTATCAATGATGCACCGGTTTTGACCCGTGCAGATATTGGTATTGCGATGGGAAGTCTTGGTTCCGATGCAGCAATTGAGGCGGCAGATGTCGTCTTGATGGATGATGATATCCGAAAGATTGCGTCAACCGTACTGATTTCCAGAAAGACACTTCGCATTGTAAAGCAGAACATTGTCTTTGCCCTTGCCGTAAAAGCAGTTGTACTTTTACTTGGTGCAATTGGTGTGGCAAACATGTGGGAAGCTGTATTTGCCGATGTCGGTGTATCTGTTTTAGCAATTTTGAACTCAATGCGTGTGATGAAAAATC
>CALELW010000146.1 GCA_937902905.1 uncultured Clostridium sp.
GAGGTGCCTATTTACATAAACAGTGACTTTAGACTGTAAGTCAATGGCATCACAATTTACAAATTTAACTTTATTTTTCCCCGGTATATAAAATTTCCTCAGGTACCCTTCCCTCACCGGCAGATAATTTCCATTTACATACTTCACATTTTTAGATAACGTAAATTTATTGATATAGGAAGTGCACCAATATGTCTTTTTCGTAATCTTCTTAATACTTTTTGGTAATACTGGGTCTTTTGGTGTATTTGCGTAATACAGTAACTCGCCCGTCTTTTTCAAATAAACAAATCCATTCTCTTGTCCAAATACTTTATTCTTTTTGTGGACAAACACTTTTATGCCACGAGCCAGCGTACCGATGTTATTTGTAACTTTATGGCTCTCCGAATCAACAATTTGTCTCACTTTTGCATCTATAGTTATAGATTTTACTTTACCATAAATCAAATAAAGTCTTTTACCATTTTTAGAATAAATTACATTCTTTTTAGCTTTAAATGTTTTATTCCCGGCAACAATATTTACTTTTTGTAACTGATTGTCTTTGTAAAACACATTATGCTCCAATGTTGTTACAGACTGTGGCAAACTTACACGCTTAAGATTTTTCATGTGTGCAAATGTATTTTGACCAATAACTTTCACTCCCTCAGGTACAACAATTTTTGTAATATTTCTACCATCACGATAAGCCGGCGCACTCATTTTATCTTCTTCATAAGGGAATCTCTCAAAAATACTGCAATAATCCGCGTTAAAATCATATGCACCTATCTTTGTGACTTTAATACCATTTATTTCAGATGGAATTTTCACCTCAACCGTATCTGCTGAAATCTTTATTCCGTTAATCCAAAATGCCCTTTTATCATTTGATAAAAAACCTGTATAATCTCCGCATTTCCAAACTTCATGTCCCCATCCTCGAAATGTTTTTATTTTGTCCCATTCTTCTTTTTTCAGTTTGTCTCCTGCATCAGTCAATTCACCTAAAGACCTCATTTCAACGGACTGCGTCTCTTTCGCAAAAGCCTGCACTCCCGGCATAATAACCGACACCGCCAAAACCATAGTTACTAATGTTCTAATTATTTTTTTCATACTGCAAACCTCCTCATATTTGTAATTAATTCGCTGCCTCTATGTAAACAATACGATTGAGACAGCGAATAAGTTGCATTTTTTTATTATTCAGACAACACTTCTCCGTCTTTTATCTCAATCACCCTCTGACATCTGGCAGCCACACCATTATCATGCGTGACTATGATAACCGTATGCCCGTTTTTATTTAACTCCTCAAACACATCCATGATGTCATCTGATGTATTGCTGTCGAGTGCCCCTGTAGGCTCATCTGCCAAAATATACTCCGGAGAATTAATAAGGGCTCTGGCAATCGCCACTCTTTGTTTCTGCCCGCCGGACAATTGATTGACCCGTTTGTCTTTCAATTCCGCGATGTTTACCTTTTCCAAAACATCCATAATCTTTTTACTTTGCTCTCTTTTTTTCACCTTACCGAAAATAAGCGGAACCAGAAGATTTTCCTGCACGGTATATTCTTCTATCAAAGCGAAGTCCTGCATAACCATTCCAATACTTTTGTTTCGAAACTCCGCCAATTGTTTTTCCGACATCTGTCCCACATCTTGGTTTCCAACGCGGTAACTGCCGCTCTCAAAGCTGTCAATTCCTGCCAAAACATGCAGCAAAGTGGATTTGCCGGCACCGGATTTTCCAATAACCGCTACCAGTTCCCCATCCTGAACCTGAAAATCAATTCCTTTTAAAGCCTTATATTCATTTCCTTTTCCTTTATTATATATTTTCACTAAATTCTTAATCGAAATCATTTTATTCTCCTTTCCTATCCCGAAAAACTTCAACCGGCTGCTTTCTGCATAAAATAATATATGGAACAATCCAATGCACAAAACATAACACCACCAGCATAACCACCATAGAAACGACCGTTATCCAGTCTAACTTAATCAGTAAATATTCTGTCAAATTTAATTTTTGAACCGTTGCAAATAAAACAAAAAACATTACCACGGAGAAAAATGCGGTGAAAAAACTTTGTATTACCGAAAAAGATACACATCGTCTCCACGGAAGTCCAAGCAGACTAAATATCGCATTGTGATATAAATCATCTGACATATTTAGGGCGCATACATTAACAATACTAATAATCGTGATAATCAGCACACATATCAACACCGGCAAATACATCATCGATTCCTTTTGCAAATGATGTTTTGTATTTTTCATAAACTCTTGTAACGAGCTGTCAATCGTAGTTCCATCATTTCCAGTCCCCAGAGTTCTTTTCAAAGCCTGACTATTGGAACTCATTTCGTATTTTGTTATATCATCCTGATACACGATAAAATGATCCTGATTAAATGTATAGGTAACACCATTTTCTTTTGCCTTTTGTTCCCCGATCAAAATCAGAACACTCTTCTCCTGCTCATAGCGGTATGTGGAATAAATATCTCTGTAATCGTTCTGCAAAATTTGCCCCTGACCAAAATCATGCCCAATTACATTTGTTCCTTCTTCCATGACGCCAACAACTTCCGCTTTTATGTTGTTTGTTTTTCCGCTTTCATCGATTTGTTGAAAATTCAACATACTCCCTGTTCTCCACCCATATGAATTTTCCGAAATCACGACCGGCAGAACACCTTTTTTATCGTCCGCATCTGTCAGCCACTTTCCCTCTGATAAATCGGGTGCATAATCATTTAAAACATCTTCCGGATAAACAGCCGTAATCATATCCCCATTTTCATCTTGATTACTCAGCGTGGTACTCCCCCACGAATAAACGGATTCAACTTTTTTCATGCCGTTTGCTATATCCTTTGCATTTACTCCATGATAACCAAAAGATGTTACATAAATTCCTTTTTTATCCGCCATGTGCTGTACCGGTTTATATGCCCTGAATATTGTCGTCAACATGGTAACTGACACACACAATACAAGCAGCAGCACGGAAATCTGTATAACAACAAAAACATTTCTTTTCCAATGCTTGATATATTCACCAATTGCTAATATTCCCATTATAATTCCCCCCTTTTAAAATCCATGATACTTTTTCTGGTAATAGAAAATGACAAAGCATACCCAATAAGCAATACGACAAAAAGAAAAATTCCTATAATTGTGCCGTATTCTTTTATACCGTATATTCGGTCCACATATTTAAACCAAGTAAGCATTTGTGGGAAAACCACAAACCGAAACAAGCCTGTTGCCACAATTACAACGCATAACATATTACATAAAATTTCAGTAAAAAATAACATTCGGGCACGTTTCTTGCTGCAGCCACATAATAAAAAAACAGCAAGTTTCTTTCGTCTTTTCTTAAAAATAAAACGATAAATCATATACATATTAACGCCTGCTAAAATTGCGAGTAACGCACTAACCACAAGCATAGAATACTCTTGTCTTAAATCCGCATTATTCGAGACATAAAATTCTGCCGGTTTACAGCCATACGACAAAAGCAAATCACGGAATGTTTCATACTGGGCTCGTGTCGGCAATTGAGCCAACCCAAAGTTTAATCGTATCCATACACAATTCTTAGGAAACGCAGTAAATGGAATTTCATACTCGCCCGGATCATTTATATCATCTTTGCCAATAATATCAAATGTTTCCTCTCCTAAAACAATCGTATCTCCTACATCTTTTTTATCTTCTCCATTGATTACAACAACTTTATTTTTATTTCTGTAGTCTTTATCTTCATAATAGCTTCCCTGTAATCCGTACTTCATATTTTCATAGACCGAATCACTATAACCATATTTACCATTTTTATATTGAGCACGATCTAAAAATGACTTCTTCCCATCTTTGCTTTCCGCTTCCACATAAAAATAATCAATCGGTATTTCTTCTTCTACCATGGTCATAAAAATCTTATTTATATCATCACTCGTTATTTTTTGGTTATCAATTGTCGCCTCTAAAGACTTCGAGTCATGGTTATCGCATAACTCATACAAATTATTTTGAAAAACTCCAAAAACAAAAAAGATGCTAAGCAGCGCAAAAATCTGTGAAATCAGCAAAATAACAAAAAGCGCTGTATGCCTTTTCATCAAATCCGTTACATTCTTAAAAACCATTTATGCTCCCTCCTTTGGTTTTCCGTACGCATACTTAATTTTATGCTTTTTTGCCCATTTTTCTGCGTAAGAGTGTTTTTTTACATAAAGAGTAACTTTATCTTTGCAATACATGAATTCGTCCTTGTCTATTTTCTTTACACTGTCAGGAATTATAACCGTCTTTAAATTCGGACATGACACAAAAGCATCTTCAATCATTTCCAGACCCTCTTCGATTTCTACATATGTAAGATAATTGGAAAATGTCCCTTCACTGGAACTCATCTCTAATGACCGAATTTTCTCTCCTTCATAGACTGCCGGAACAACGAGCTTACTCTTTTTCAATAATTCAGTATCCGAAAAAATGCATAAACGCCCTTCAATAACGGACCATCTGTCTGCCTCAACCTTTTTGTTTCCAGGCGCATCATTCTCCACTTCTGTCACAGTATTCTTTTGAGCATTCTGCAAGTTCTGAGCACCACCTGAAAA
>CALELW010000147.1 GCA_937902905.1 uncultured Clostridium sp.
GATTGGTAAAGAAGATGAAAAAAGAGGGGCATCTGGTAGGAAATCATACCACGCACCATCCGAGAATGGCAAAATTAAGCGTAAAACGCATTCAAAGAGAAATCAAAGACTGCGAAAAAGCAATGAAAAAGAAGACTGGTTTTAAAATGGACCCTTTTATCCGTCCACCGGAGGGAAACTTTAGTATGCGGAGTATTAAGATGGCTAAATCCATGGGATATTCGACGATTTTCTGGAGTTTGGCTTATTATGATTACGACACAGCAAACCAGCCGGGAAAGAATTTTGTGATTCGCAAATTTAAAACTTATTATCACAATGGAATGATTCCACTGATTCATGCATGTTCGAAGTCAAATACCGAGGCTTTAGGAGAAGTTCTTACTTTTCTTAAGAAAAAGGGATTTCGCTTCGGAACTTTAGACGAATTTGCAAAAAACAGTTGACGTATGGGAATTTTATGGTATAATCTTAAGTAGTGCGAAAAAATACCCGATCAGTTGTATTGAAGCACAATCTACAACTGGAGGGAGGTAAGGTGTGATACAATGTCTAGTGTAACAGTTAAAGAAAACGAATCATTGGATAGCGCATTGCGCCGTTTCAAGAGAAACTGTGCAAAAGCTGGTATTCAGCAGGAGATTCGTAAGAGAGAGCATTATGAAAAACCAAGCGTAAGACGTAAGAAAAAGTCTGAAGCAGCTCGTAAAAGAAAATACAAATAAGAAGCACATATGAGAAAGTCTGTTTTCATAAACTATTATGGAGACAGACTTTTTCTTATGCCTTGGAACCGCAACTGCGGGAATGGCATAGAATAAAAGAAAAGGGCTGTGTTTTTATGGGAAACCTTTCGGAAAAACTTCATTTAGCACCGGATATTTTGGGAAACACTACGGTTGTGAATTTGTATGGAAAAGAAATGGCGCTGGTTGAAAACTACCAGTCCATTATTGATTATACATCGGAGCAGATTAAGTTACAGGGAAAGCACAATAAGCTGATTGTCCGCGGTACATGTCTTAGAATAGACCGGTTTACCAAAGAAGACTGCAAAATATATGGTGAAATCTGCTGTGTTGAATACATTGGCACATAAGGGGGAATTGGACTGAAGTGGTTACAGGGCTATGTTGTCTGCCAATCGCATAAAGGAAGTTTCGAGCGTTTTATGAATATGTGCCGTCATCACGGCATTTTATTATGGGGAGTAAAAAGAGAACAAGCAGTAGAATTTTGTGTTTGTGTGAAAGATTTTAAAAAGATGAAACCCATTGTCTATAAAACGAAATTACATCCACAGATTAAAAAAAAGAAGGGGCTTCCTTTTTATATCGGGAGAATGAAGAAAAACTGGACTTTTTTTACGGGTTTTCTGCTTTTTTTCTTCCTTTTGCATTTTTTGTCTACCTTTGT
Organism: uncultured Clostridium sp.; assembly: GCA_937902905.1. Classification (GTDB taxonomy): domain Bacteria; phylum Bacillota; class Clostridia; order Lachnospirales; family Lachnospiraceae; genus Eubacterium_F. The sequence goes on from CALELW010000147.1 coordinate 1,417, forward strand.
CTGGCAGATTCAGTTTCAGGGACAGGTCACATATACAAAAGAAACACTATTAAAAACTGTAAATTCTCTACAGGTATACCGTGGAATGAAACGGAGCAGGCTGCACTGTGATGCAATTGAAAAAAGTATTCGTCAAAAGCATCCGGATATTAGCTGGGTGTCTGCAGAAGAAAAAGGAAGTCTTCTTGTGATTTCTATTAAAGAAGCGAATCCGGAAGTGGGACGGGAACGTGCAGGACGGTTTTGTCACTTGGTGGCAGAAAAAAACGGAGTTGTCAAAAAAATTATAGTAAACCGCGGTGTGGCATGTGTTAAGCCGGGACAAAAGGTGAAAAAGGGACAAATTCTGATTTCCGGGATTGTTCCGGTTACCGGAGATGATGATACGGTTGTGGATAAGATGGGAGTGGTAGCAAAAGGAGAGGTGGAACTTGTCTGCGACAGTAAATTTTCTAAAGAAATTCCGGTAAAGGTCTGCGAAAAAGAATATACAGGGAAAAAAATCTACCAGACTGAGTATGAAATCAATCACCAGACTTTTGTGATAAAAAATCCAATTAAACGGTTTAATAACGCTAAGAAATATGATATAATAACAACGATATTGCCAAAATGGGAGGATTTACCGATTCCATTTACTTTTACGAAACGAAAAAAAGAGTTTCGCGAGTATACGTTTGTGATTCGAAAGAGAAACCGCAAAGAAATTTTTAAAGAGGGAAAGCGGCTGTATCAGAAATTATTGCGGCAGTGCAGACAGGATGGATTGGAGATTCTTTCAAAGGAAGCGAAAATAACCAAACAAAATGAAAAGGTCTGGTTAATCAGTGGACAGATTCGTTTCCTTTGCAAAAAAACAAGAAAACAATATATCGCAGAGAGCGAACTTAAGATTGATAAGAAAGCAGAGGAAAAACGGGATGGAGACTCATGAAGTAATCTTAGAGATTCCTTTGGAGCATGAAAGGAATTTGTTTGGCGGTCTTGACTGCCATGTAAAGAAGATTGAACGAACGCTTCAGGTAAGCGTAATTCTGCGTGATGGTGCTGTTAAGCTGGTAGGAAGTAAATCGGCAGTTGAACAGGCAAAGCATGTATTTTCGGAGCTTCTTACACTTTCGGAGCGTGGAAATACGATTACGGAGCAGAATGTAGATTATGTTTTAGCACTGTCGAAGGAACATTCGGATGTGTCATTGGCAGAGATTGACAAAGAATTGATTGGCTACACCATTCAAGGCAAACCGATTAAGCCAAAAACCAGAGGCCAGCAAAAATATGTAAACCAGATACGGGAAAAAATGATGGTGTTTGGAATCGGACCGGCAGGAACCGGAAAGACCTATTTGGCGATGGCAATGGCAATTCAGGCATTTAAAAACGATGAGGTCAGTAAAATTATTTTGACAAGACCGGCGATTGAAGCGGGAGAAAATCTCGGCTTTCTGCCGGGTGATTTACAGAGTAAGATTGACCCGTATTTAAGACCTTTATATGATGCACTTTATCAGATTATGGGAGCGGACAGCTTTATTAAGAACTCGGAAAAAGGGCTGATTGAAGTAGCACCGCTTGCCTATATGCGAGGAAGAACGTTAGATAATGCATTTATTATTCTTGATGAGGCGCAGAATACGACGCCGGCACAGATGAAAATGTTTTTGACGCGTATTGGATTTGGCTCGAAAGTTGTGATAACCGGTGATTTGTCGCAGAAAGATTTGCCGTTCCAGACACAATCCGGTTTAGAGCAGGCATCAAAAGTATTGGAGCAGGTGGAGGATATCGGTTTTTCCTATCTGACCAATAAAGACGTGGTTCGTCATCCTTTAGTACAGAAAATTGTACATGCCTATGAAAAGTATGAGGCGAGAGAAAACTACAAAGAGTCACGTAAAAAAGCAAACACACAGACAAAGAAAGCAGGAAAACGATGACAATTTATTTAGAAGATATGGGAGAAGTTACTTTTCCTTTTGAGCCGGAAGAGCAGGTTAAGAAATTAGCGGCATTTGTTACGAATTTTGTAAAATGTCCCTATGAGCCGGAAATCAGTGTTACGCTTGTCACAAAAGAAGAAATTCACGAACTCAACCGGACACACCGGAATGTTGACAGACCAACGGATGTTCTCAGCTTTCCGATGATGGAATATAATGCACCGGCGGATTTTTCGGGGGAGAAGTTTAGTGAAACGCTTACTATTTCCCCGGAATCAGAAGAGATGATGTTGGGTGACATTGTTTTGTGTTCGGAGGTTGTATGCGAACAGGCAGAAGAATATGGACATTCTCTGTTACGTGAGTTTTCGTTTCTGGTCGTGCACAGTCTTCTTCATTTGTATGGCTATGACCATATAAAAGAGGATGAAAGAGTGGAAATGGAAGAAAAACAGCGTGAAATTATGGAAAAGTTACAAATTTTACGATAGTGATACTGCGAAAGTGAGGGTAATATGAATCAGAAACAGAAAAAAATTGTTTTAGCTTTATGTGGGATTGCGGTATTATCGCTGATTGCCACAGGTTTGTATCTAGCTTGTGGAAGAAAGTCTCTGCAGAAAAACAATCCGCAGACGGACAAGAAGGCCCAGACAAAACAGCAGGAAAATGAGCCGCAGGCAACGAAAAATCCATATGAAGGTATGGTTAAAAGTGAGATTACCGGCAAATATATTAAGCCGTCTGTAGCAAAAAAACGTCCCTATGCGATTATGATAAACAATATTGAATATGCGTTCCGTAACCAAAAGGGAACATCAAAAGCAGACATTATCTACGAGGCACTGGCAGAAGGTGGAATTACCCGCATGATGGCGGTCTATGAGGATGTCAGCAAGGTGAAAAAGATTGGTTCGGTGCGAAGTGCAAGACACTACTATGTGCAGTTTGCCAAAGAATGGGATGCGATTTTCTGTCATTTTGGACATACCAAATATGCGGTATCGAAAATTAAAAAATTGGGGACAAACAATTTGAGTGGTTTGTCAGCAATTGGTGGTGTTGTGTATGCCAGAGATTTATCCATCCGTGCACCTCACAATGTGTTTACAAATGGAAAGAAAATGAAAAAAGGTGCTAAAAAACTTGGATATTCATTGACAAGGAACTCCGAGGCAATGGCAAAACATTTTAATTTTGCGAATGAGGATACGGAACCTGCAAATGGCAAAACAGCTAAGTCGATTACGATTCCGTTTTCCAATTACTCCACCTGTAAGATGAAATACAGCGCTAAGAGTAAGACCTATAAAAAGTATGAATACGGGCAAAAACATATGGACACGTATTACAAAAAACAGCTTGCATTTAAAAATGTAATTATACAGCTGGTGAGTGAGTCAAATATTGACCACAATGGATACCAGACGATGAAACTTGGCAATACTTCCGGAAAAGGGTATTATTACAGCGATGGCAAACGAATTTCTATTACATGGAAACGTGTGGAAGCAACGAATGAAATGGCGTACTATGATGAGTCCGGTAATGTGCTGACGATTAACCCCGGCAAAACTTATATTGCCGTGTACCCGAAAAATCGAAAGAATTTGATTAAGTGAAAGGACGAATAGAGCATTGAGTACGAAAAAGAAAAATGCGGATTATTTAAAGCAAGGCGGTATTTTGGCGATGGCATCGCTTATCGTGCGAATTATCGGTATGGTTTACCGAATCCCGATGTCCAATATCCTTGGTGAAGAGGGAAATGGAATCTATGCGGTTGCCTTTGAAATTTACGATTTGATTTTGATTATTTCTTCGTATAGTCTGCCGCTTGCTTTATCGAAAATGATTTCTGCCAGACAGGCAAACAGAGAACATAAAAATACAGGAAGAATTTTGAAAGTTGCCCTGCGTTTTGCCATAATCTCCGGTGGCGCATTTGCTTTGATTTTGTTTTTCGGAGCAGGTGTGATTGAACATACGATTTATCCGGAATACAGTGGCGTTCAGATTCCTTTGCGTGTACTTGCACCTACAATTTTTATTGTGGCCTTATTAGGTGTGTTTCGTGGTTTCTTCCAGGGAAAAAGAACCATGA
>CALELW010000148.1 GCA_937902905.1 uncultured Clostridium sp.
TTGGGAACAAGGTACATTTGTTTCCGAACATACGCTACATAAATACGTGTTGCCGGAACAGTTGCTACATACATTATTTGAGCCGTTAGACCCCATATTTGTATCTACGCACCAATAACCACAATTTGCACAACCCATTGTTTTTGAGCAAGTTGATTGCGAACAGACTGTCCCGTTAGTACATGTAGACTGTGAACATAACTGACCGTTTGGACATGTAGCCTGTGAACACAGCTGACCATTGGCACAAGCCGATTGAGTGCATACGGAGGCATAATTATTGCACTGTTTTAACATGGATAATGTTGTATCTTCCAACTCTTGTAAAGCAGTTGTTGTTATTACCCCCCCCTAGAAAAATCAGCACTTTGGATACTATTTGTTGCATTTTTCAGTACTGTATTTGTTAACGAGTTTGTAATAAAACTTATTAACTCATCAATATCAGCTTTTGTATTTCCGTTTGCACGAGGCGTTTGTTCTACTGTGCTTAACGAATTATCTTTTCTCGCCACATTGACGCGGTTATACCATTTTTGCATCTGTGACCTTCTCATTATTTCTGGCATTTAGGCTCTCCTTTCACATCACCTTGTATTGATTATGTATATTATTTTGAAACTCAATTTCATCTGGAATCCGTTAGAATTCAAATTCTACCTTGCCGTTTTCCAGTTTCAACTTAGCTTTGAAATTCTTGCCGCTTTTTGATTTGAAACCACTTAATTGCCTTGTTTTTCCTTTGTTTAGCAAATCTTTGACAACGCTTTCTGGAAGTAATAAACCACATAATTGTTTTGGAATCTTAATATTACAATTATCACATTCGTAATTCCATTTAGATGATGTAATAGGCTTCCCACATTTACATATTATTGCCGATTTAGAACCAGTACCGTTATTTTGATTATTTGTAAATTCAAATGAGATTTTATTATCACCATCAAGTTTCAGCTTTGCATTAAATGTTTTACCGTTTTTTGATTTAAACCCTCTAATTTCTTCCGTTTCACCAGAACGGATTAATTCAATAGCCTGCTTATCATTCAATCGTTTTCCACATATTTCTCCAATTGAAAACTTGCATCCAGTATCTTTATTGTAATTCTGGCAAGCATATCCATATCTTGTTGCAACAACCGGACTTCCACAAAACGGACAATTCACATCTAATAGCTTTGGCGCAAATTTATTCGCGTCAATGTTATCATTCTTGTGAAGTTCCTTAATTTTTTCCGTTTGGCTTTGGATATAATTTACGAACTTATCCATGTATTCCTGTTTTGTTATTGTTCCGTTTTCAATCTCTTCTAATCCTTTTTCCCATGATGCTGTAACTTTTGGGGAAAGCAAAGTTGGCATTTCCTTTTTCACAACGTCATATACCATATATCCCATCTTTGCGGGAGTAAGAATCTGCGTTTTATCATCAATGCCGATATATTTCAGTTTGATTAATTTTTCAATAGTAGCATCTCTTGTTGCAGATGTTCCGATACCACATCGTTTGATTTGCTCTCTGAGGCTTTCATCTTCAATTAATTGCCCTGCATTTTCCATTGCAAGAACCATGCTACCGGAAGTGTATCTTTTCGGAGGTTGTGTTTTTCCTTCTTTGATTCCATATGTAGTAGAAAATGTATCTCCTACTTTTAAAAGCTTATCAAGATTGCCGATTGCACTTAACTCTTCGACTTCATCCATTCCATATACTTTCAAATATCCAAGAGATTTTAATGTCTTCCCGGAATAAAAGAAAGTTTCAATATCTGCATTTTCCTCAATTGATATTTTTGCGTATTCTGCTACCGGATAGAAAATAGCCAAAAATCTTCGTGCAATCAATTCGTAAACTTTCTTTTCAATGTCGTTTAATTTGTCAAAACCAGAACTTTCGCCAGTAGGAATAATAGCATAATGGTCTGATACTTTGCTGTCATCAACGTATTTCTTTTTAGAGATTCCCTCATGCCAAGAATTATTTAATACTTCTTCTGCATATTTGCCAAACTGATTGTTCTGTTTAAGTTTTTCGAGATTCTTATTAATTTCTTTGGCAATTGCCGTTGATAATACTCTCGCATCGGTTCGTGGATAAGTTGTAAGCTTTTTTTCGTAAAGTGATTGTGCGATTTCCAATGTTTGAGAAGGTCTGATTTTAAATCTTTTACTACACTCTGATTGTAATTCTGCAAGATTGAATAACAATGGTGCATTTTTCTTTTCAATCGTTCTATCGACTTTTGATATGCGAATTTCTTTAGGCAGAGAATTCATAAATGCCAACGCATCAGATTTATTCAAAAATCCGTTATCAGAATATAATTTTGGTGAATTAAGCATCCGGCTTTTATTTGTGACTTTCCATTCCCCTTTAATTACATTATCGTTGACTTTGATTTCATTGCCGATTTTAAAGAATTCTGTTGGCGCGAAATTCTTGATTTCGTTTTCGCGGTCAATCACCATTCCAAGAACGCATGTCATTACCCGACCAACAGAAATTGGTATATATTTTGTATTACCGACTTCGTTGTTAATTTGCGCGCCATAAAGTATTGAAAGCATTCGAGTAAAATTAATACCCAATAAATAATCATCAATTGCTCTTGTAAATCCGGCATCAACTTTCTTTGAAAATGTCGATAGTAACTTTGCATCTCTGATACCATTTAGCACAGTTTCTTTTGTCTGAGAATCAATCCATACAACTCTTTCTTCTATCCCCTGTGTATGTCCCGACATCATACGAATTAACATTTGAATGTAAAGCCCTTCACGCGCCGAGTCACCTGCATAAAAAATTGTGGAGATGTCATTCCGATGGTATAAACTTTTAACAACGTTGTACTGTTTTCTGACGCTTGAAATAATGTTATATTTGTATTTTTCTGGTAGAAATGGAAGCGTATCCAACGACCATTTTTTCATGTCTTCTCCATATGCTTCTGGATAAGACATTTCAACAAGGTGTCCAACCGACCAAGTTACAATCCATTTATCAGATTCCATATATCCATCTTTTACATCATGTACATTCAATATATCAGCATAAGTTTTGCCGACAGACGGTTTTTCTGCGATAATGATTTTTTTCATATATTCACCCTTTAAAAGTTATAGTGTTGGCGTTAAATTAAGTACATTATACCATTACAATACCAAAATTAAAACATATTTATACCATAAAAGCCATCACTACGCATGTGACGGCTTTTATGGTATAATCTGCGATATTTTTAATACTTATTATATATATACTGTATCGCTACAGTATAAAGAGCTTATAAGAAGAACAATTCCCCAAAAAGTAATGTTAAAACTTTAATCACAATTACTTATTCCTTTCACTTAATTCTTGCTGTAGTGCATCAGCATCTCCAAAGTATAGATTTTTAATTAATGCGTTTAGTTTTTCCATTCTATTAATATTGCCAGAGTACCACGTTCATAAAACTTGCATGGGCGTGGGTGAATGGCTCATTGTATTCCTTG
>CALELW010000149.1 GCA_937902905.1 uncultured Clostridium sp.
TGACCCATAGCAGAACACATAATAACCGTAGCATTTGCATCTGCTTCTTTAATCTTTTTCAGAGCCTGAATACCATCCATCTCCGGCATTGTGATATCCATCATTACAAGGTCCGGTTTTGTTTCATTGTATTTCTCGACAGCTTTGAGTCCATTTTCTGCTTCTCCTGCGACATCATATCCATTCTTTGTCAAAATATCTTTGATCATGACTCTCATAAATGCTGCGTCATCACAAATTAATACACTCTTTGCCATTATAACTTTCCTCCATTTTATTCTTTAATAATCTCGGTCACACGTATACCGAAACTTTCTTCAATTACAACAACCTCGCCCTTGGCAACAAACTTTCCATTTACAAGAACATCAATTGGCTCCCCTGCCAACTTATCCAGTTCAATGATTGTTCCCGGCGCAAAATCCAATATGTCTTTTATCGATTTGCTGGTTCTTCCAAGTTCCACGGTAACTTCCAACGGAACATCCATAATCAAATCAATATTTTCCGGTGCAATTCCGTCAAGCTGAGGTGCCTGAGCAAAATTTTGGAACTGTGCCGGCTGTATATTAATATCCTGTGGCGGAACAGCATACATTGGCTGCTGTATTCCTGCCATAGGTTGTTGTTGTGGATTTGCAAAATTTTGTGGTGGTGCCTGCGGCTGTGGTGCCGGTGCTGCCGGTTGTGCCTGTGGCTGCGGTGCCGGTTCTGCAGCAACTGCTTGGCTTGCAGGAGTGTTTTCAGCCGAATCACCACCTGTTTTACCAACAAACTGCTGATAAATCAATCTGGCAAATTCGATTGGATACAACTGCATAATCTCACTGTCAACCAAATCACCAATTTCCATTCGGAAAGAAACCTGTGCAAATAACTGTCCAGACAAATCGCCAAGGCTAGCCTTATCCAATCCCTCTCCAAAATCAACTCTCGTAGCAGTCGGTGGACTAATATCCACCATCTCATTAATCATGGATGACATCGACGTAGCTGCCGAACCCATCATCTGATTCATTGCTTCGCAAATAGCGCTCAAATGCAAGTCATTTAATTCGGTATCATCGACGTTGGTTCCATCGCCGCCCATCATAAGGTCGGTAATTACCTTTACATCTCTTTCTTTCAGTATTAATAAATTTTTACCTTGTAAGCCTGTCTTATAAGATATATAAATAAAAACAACCGGAGCCTCGCTCTGTGCAGATAATTCCTCTAGTGTTGTATAGGAAACAGTAGGAGTTGTAATATCAACCCGGTTATTAACCAAAATCGATAACGTCGTTGCCGCCGTTCCCATACTTATATTTGAAATTTCACCTAACGCATCCGATTCTTCCGGAGTCAGCTTCTCGGTATCCGAAATATCGCTTGATGTCTGTACGGTATCCGGTGCTGCTTCTTCTGAAGTGCTATCCGCATCCACATTACCTAATAACGCATTAATCTCTTCCTGCGATAACATTCCGTCCATTGCACTACTCCTCTCTGTAAATTGATTTTATTTTTACTGCATAGGAATCTTCATAAGCTCCCGGGATTGCAGAAAATTTCTTTATGTTGCCAACATAGATATCCAATTCATCTTCCAGCCTCGTGTTTACTTTTATAATATCCCCCGGCTGCAAATGAATGAAGTCATTCACCGATATCGCACTTCGTCCCATAATCGCACGAACTGGAATCTGAGCTCTCTGTAACGATTCTTCCAGATAATCTCTATATGTACCGTCTCCGGTTGCCACAGAAGTAGAATACCAGTATTTTGTATTTACCTTATCAATTACCGGCTCCAACACCGCATATGGAATACATACATTCATCAAGCCTTCTACCTCACCAATCTTGATACTCATCGTAACAATTGATGTCATCTCATTTGGTGTAACAAACTGAGCAAATTGTGAATTCGTTTCAATCCTCTCAAGCACCGGTTCCAGTACCTGAACAGTCTGCCACGGCTCCACCAAAAGGTTCGTACATACCACCATAACACGTTCAATAATCGTCAATTCAATTTCTGTAAACTCACGATTTTTCTCTAGCGGTTTTCCTCCACCGCCGAGCATTCGGTCGACAATAGCAAAACCAAGTTCTGTCGACATTTCCATAATGATGTTACCATCAAGCGGTGCAAAATTTACAACACCAAGGATAACCGGATTTGACAGAGAATTGGAAAACTCCTGATAGGTAACTGCTTCAGAATGCATTACTTCAACCTGCACATTCTTCCGAAGATATACCGGCAAATTTGTGGAAAGGAGTCTTGCATAATGCTCAAAAATAAATTCAAGTGTTCGCAAATGCTCTTTCGAGAACTTGGATGGTCTCGCAAAATCATAATCCTTAATCTGTCGATCATCAGTCTCACTCGCCTCATTCGGGTCAAATTCACCACTATTAAGTGCCGATAACAAATTGTCTATCTCATTCTGCGACAAAACGTCACCCATTCGTTCTCACCTCTTTTCTCACACTGTTATTTATTATATCATATTTACCTCATAAACTAAAGTCTTTTTTTCGTTTCTAACAATTAAGCAATTAATGGGTCTTTTAGGGAAATCTCAACAACAGCCTTTGTATTATATTTTGCCTGAATCTTCTTTACAATTTCAGAGCGTACCTTTACCAAGTCTAATGTTGTTGCCGTATAACTGCCAAGTGTCTCTTTCACGATATCATCTACGTAAATATCATTAGTCTGAATCGATTCGCTCACCTTTTTATAATCATCGGCTTTACTGTTAAAGGAAATCGTAAATCCGGCAAGCTGCGCATAATGATTGCTGTCATCGCCGGCATCCTTTTTCAGGTTAATATTTACTGCCGAATCATAAGTTTTTGTATAAGCCACCAAATCATCAATCGTATAATCCTGCTCTTCCGAATTCGGATCATCGATATTTAAGTCAATCACAGACGCCACTTTATCAACCAGAGCAGCTGTCTTATTCGAGGCCGGCACCACCGAAAACACGAGCACGATGTTCAACACAAGACTCACAATTGATACCGCCATAATAATAATGGTCAATATATTTTTCTTCATGAGAAATCCCTCCATTTACTTACTTGTATAAATCTTAATCTCAACACGTCTGTTTTGGGCGCGTCCTTTTCTTGTTCTGTTAGATGCCACCGGCTCATACTCGCCCATACCGGAAATTTCAATTTCCGTCTCTTTTGGTTTCATATGCTTTTTATTCACCAGATATTCAAACACTGTGTTGGCACGAGCTGTCGAAAGCATCATGTTATTCTTGTATTTACCGGAAATCGGAACATTATCCGTATGTCCTTCAATCTTAATCCTATGATCCGCATATCTTTTTAATATATCTCCGACTTTGCTCATCAAAGGCATCATATTTTTCTTGATTTCAATATCACCGGATTCAAAAAGCAACGCACCATTTAATGAAATCTGAACAAACTGATACTTTTTATCCATATTAATATTAATCTGGTCTTCCACATTCTGATGTCCCGCATCCTGTGTCAGTTCATTATATAGTTTCTCTGCCTTTTCCTTTTGTTCCTGCTGCTGTTTTTTCAAAAATTCTTCTTCCGCTTTTGCTTTGTCATCTAGCGGTTTTTCTCCGGTTGACTGGTTTCCCTGCTCGGATTTGTTACCATCCTGCTTATCAACCTGCTCTTCTGATTTCTGATTATCTTCTCCTGAATTTTCGTATTCGTTAAAATATTCCGAAATCGAAACGAGCTGGTCAGTTCCACTTGAAACAAATGCACCTTCTCCAACAGCATCACCGCCGCCATCAAAGATATTAATCCGTTCCGTCATGGATGTTACTAACTGTTCGTACTTATCCGCATCGACAGTCGACATCGAAAACAAAAGGACGAAAAAACAAAGTAAAAGGTTCATTAGGTCGGCAAAGGTATTAATCCATCCGGCGCTGATGCCTTCCTGTTCTACCTTCTTTTTCTTTCGGGCCATTAAGCGTCACCACCTTGTCCGCCACCTTTATTATCACCGCCAAGGACTTCTTCTCTCTCACTAGGTGCAAGGAAGGATTTTAATTTTTCCTCAATCACACGAGGGTTTTCACCCGCCTGAATGGAAAGAATTCCTTCGCAGATAACTTCCTTCATCATAATTTCTTTCTGGTTCTTCGCACGCAGTTTTGTCGCAATCGGGATACTAATCCAGTTAGCAATCAATGAACCATATAAGGTTGTAACAAGCGCAACCGCCATATTCGGTCCAATCAAACTTGGGTCATCCAAAAGTTTCAACATGTTAATCAGACCAATCAGGGTACCAATCATTCCCCATGCAGGACCCATGGCTGCCAGATTGTCCCAGAAACTATAAATTTTACTGTGTCTCTGCTCAATACAATCAAGTTCCGTCTCCAAAATACTTGAAACCAATTCCTGGTCCGTACCATCGACAATCAACATAATTCCCTTCTTCAGGAAATCATCGTCTATGTCACCGGCTGCTTCCTCTAACTGCAAAAGTCCCTCTTTACGAGCCACGTTTGCCAAATCAATAATTTTATGTATCGTCTCTCCTTCGCTGGATTCCTGTACTTTGATTGTCAAAAGGAATGACTTTAAGCAATTCACAAGTTCTCCAATACTACCGGACATCGTCAACATACACATCAGACATCCGACAATAACAATCAAAAAAGATGGGTAATCCCAAAAGTTTCCTAATGCAGAAAATCCTAAGTCACCGGAAACAATACCATATACTACGGCGCCCGCACATCCTACGAGCCCTATAATTGTAGCTATATCCAAAATGCCACCACCTAACTGTTACATGTTATTTCTTTCTCGTACAATTTTACTAGATTTTTCACTTCTTGTCTACTTTCTTTTACAATTATTTTTTTCCCCGTTGTTAAAGTTATCACCGTGTCCGGTGTTTCCTCTACCATTTCAATCAAATGGTTATTAATCGTAAGTAATGAACCATTCATTCTTGTCACATCAATCATAAAACCCTCCTTACCTGCAAAAAGCACACTGCCCCACCCGCAAAGCTTATGCGGATGGGTCAATATGCCTAATCATTATCGTTTCAGATTAATGAGTTCCTCAAGCATTGTATCAGATGTAGTAATAACACGGGAGTTTGCCTGGAAACCACGCTGTGTTGTAATCATATTCGTAAACTCGGTTGCCAGATCAACATCAGACATCTCCAATGCTCCGACAGAGAATTTACCAACTTCTGAAATATCCACACCAATTCCATCAAAATCACCGGAGTTCAAAGTTGCTGCATACATACTGTTTCCAACCGCTTCCAAACCGGATGGATTGGCAAATGTTGCTACGGCAATCTGTCCTAACAGTTTTTTGTCACCGTTACTGTATACACCGTAAATCATACCATCCGTCTGAATCGAGAAACCATTTAAAGTTCCTGCCGCATTACCGGCTCCATCCCCGTTGTTATTGCTGTCACCACGGTTTGGTTTTACTTTACAGGTTTTATTGCTCGCATACATCGTCAAATCCGAGAAGTTAATATCCACACCACTGGTTGGATACGAATTTCCGGCATCACTTAAGTTTAAGTTCAGCACATTACCATCAGCACTGCTTACACTGGTAAATGCACCGGTCACCGGATTAAAGGTAAGCACCGGCCAGTCTGTGTCAGCAGGGAATGTAATATCGCCACTACTTGGGTCAACCGTGTAATTGGTACCGCCAAGGTCTAACTCGTTAAAGTTAATAACCTGCTCCGTAGTAACATAGTCACCGGTTGCTTCATCTTTCTTTTTCAGAATTGATTTACCGTCAGCACCCAGAATATCATGAAGACGGACACTGTAGGTATTCGGTGAATCTGCACTCGTCTGGATAATACTGAATTTTGCCGTACACAAGTTTCCTAAGTTATCATAAAAGCTGACCGCCATCGGATAACCGGCTCCATCTGCACTATAGGCAACTAATGGATCCTTCTGGTCTACGTTTCCGGAAAGGGAAACTTTCGTTGTTGCATTCGGGTCAGAATAAGCATTTTCGCCGCCCATCAGGTTCAAAGTAGATACCGTATCTTTACGGATTTCACCATTTTCATCGACACCCCATCCAAGAACAGAGGCACCGTTTGTCGTACAATACAAAGTACCATTTGCATCAATATCCAATGCACCGGATTTTGTAAAGTATGTATTTCCATTGCTTCTTACAATCAAAAAGGCATCGCCGTTAATCATAAGGTCCATTCCGCGGTCGGTACGCTGTGTTGCTCCGGTACCACTTAAGTCCACACTGATTGCAGCTACGTTGGAACCAAGACCAATCTGTACCGCATTTGTACCGGCTGTACCGGTTGTTGCGTTCGGACCGGATGCATTCTGTGTTGTCTGATAGAATACATCGGTAAAGTTTACCGTACTTCCACGGAAACCAACCGTATTTACGTTTGAAATGTTATTACCAATTACGTCCATCTTTGTCTGATGCACTTTCAATCCGGATACACCGGAATACAATGATCTCATCATAATGAATCACCCTCCAATTTTACTATCGTTATGCTCTCTCTGTCAGTCAAGAGCATGTATGCTTCCTGTTAAGGGCCAGCATATATTTGTTTTTAGTTAATTATCGCTCCATCGATATTGGTAAATACGGCATTTTTTGTGTCGTTTACCGCAGTAATCACCAGATTATTCTTCACATTCACAATAAACGCAAGATTGTCAACCATGACTAAGGACTCTTTCATTCCTTTTTCTTTCGCCTTGCAGGTTGCCTGTAACAGCCTTTCTTTCTGTTCCGCCGACATATCAATCTGTCTGGTTTCTAACCGCTTTGACGCATGTTTGGAAAATAAGACTTCATCAAACGATGCCTCATTTGTCTGCACAGACTGTTTTGTAACCTGTCTCTGTGAATCTGTTGTCTGCATCCGGTGACGAATCTGTTCCATGGATGTAAAACCATTCGTTACATTCATAGCACCCGACCTCCTTGTCACACTTATTCAGCCTCTGTCTTCTCTGTTTCTTCGGCTTTTTCGGTGTCTTTATTCGCATCCGAAGAATCCTCATCTCCGTTTGGAATACCACTTCGTACTACTTTGATACATACCTTATCTTTGACTGTTGTTGTAAGCGGATCATCAAAATAAAAACCTAAATAATAGTCACCCGGCTCCAATTCACTGAAAGCTTCCGGTGAAATTGTTACCACACCATCGTTGTAGCTTAGGTATTTAGAATCAATGTACTGACCATTTAATACAACGGCAACACTGCTCGCCTCATATCCTTTGCTTCCCAAATCAATGGAAACTTCGACAAGGGATGGATTTGTAAGGTCATATGTCTTCGTTTGTGCCGTAACGCTTGGCAGATACTCTTTAATGGCATAATAACTATCCATTACCTGTACCAAATCGTCTAAGTCATACGAATTACCATCAATGATTAATGTAGCCTTTCCATTCTTCATTTCAACACAGTCTACGGTTCCGCGCACTTCTTTGTAAGTTCCCGCAGAATCGGTTGTCTGTACAATTACTTCCTTGCCAACTAAACTGTAGGCACTTGTATTAGACATCGTAGTACTCATATTGGTCATCTGCTCAAGTGAAGAGAACTGTGCCAGCTGGGAAATAAACTCCGTATCATCCTGTGGATTTAATGGGTCCTGATTCTGAAGCTGAGTCACTAAAAGTTTTAAAAACTCTTCTTTGCCAAGTTCACTTGAACCTCTCTGATTGACTTTACGCTCGGTTGTACCGTATGTTAAATCTTCCAACGCTGTCGTTAAATCACTTGTACTGCTTACTGCCATCTTCTCACTTCCTTTCTAAGCCGTATAATCGACCATACTATTTACGTCACGCCGTTCAGACGCTGTCGTCATACCGTCATTCTTTTCTTCATCCGAAAAACTTTCATCCGGACGAAATTTGCGGTTTCCGCTCTGTCTGGAACCAGTCTGCTCTTGTCCTTCGCCGTCCTTTTTCAGACCAAATTCAGCGACTGTCACTTCTACCTCATCCACTTTAAGTCCTTGTTCATTAAATGCTTCTTTTAAGTGAATCATCTGACTTTCAAGTGCTTCTTTTGCCATCTGGTCTTCTA
Source organism: uncultured Clostridium sp. (assembly GCA_937902905.1). Taxonomy (GTDB): domain Bacteria; phylum Bacillota; class Clostridia; order Lachnospirales; family Lachnospiraceae; genus Eubacterium_F. Next base: position 8,097 of record CALELW010000149.1, read on the forward strand.
CAACCATCGTCGCTGTCGCAATTCCTGCGCTTGCTGCCACCGTGATATTGACACGACCTAAACTTGCCGGATTTAAGCGAAGTTCCATACTGGTCGTTTCCGGCATCACACGGATACGAATCTGTCGAACAACCTGCTCCACAATCTGATTCATCGTCTGTGTTACATTCTGCCCCTTCATGCCACTTGATTTTTCAAGTGCTTCTGAAAGACGTTCTGTAAACGTTTCCGCCATCGTAGTATGGGTAGGAACCAAAGAGTCATCGCCCTGTGTAATCTCACTGTCGTCCCCCATGGACATATCCTGCTGTGCATCTTTCTGCAAATTTGAAGAATGTGTATCTTCCACTACTGCAGTCACAGTATTCTCTACTGCTCCTGTCTGGTTTAACGCATCTTCGTCTGCAGCCGTAATATCCGTTTCGTTTGCCGCCTGCAATGTGCTCACTGCCTGCTTTAACAACTCCGGCATCGCCTCTGCTTTAAGAGAAGCAAGTTCTTCCTTTGTTACCCCGAGCGTGTCACACACAAAATCAGTAAGTGCATCAGTCACTTCTGAAAGTTCTGTATTCAACACATCATTGGTTAAAAATGCACTCGCATCTTCTACGCCATGCACACCGAGAACCAGCTGTTTAAGCGCATCCGCATTTACTGCCATAATACCATTCTCACTGTCACAAAGGATGAGTGATTCCGGCTGTAAATCGAGTGAATTTAAGATATCCTGTAACTCATCGTTTGTCAGTCCAAACAAATCCTGTAGTAAAACCGTTACCTGTGAAGCAAGAACAACGGTAACTTCTTCGATATCCGGTTCGTCATCCGTCATCTGGTTTACCGTCAGCGAATCCTGCGTATCATTTGAAGCCGCCGTATCGGATTTTGTACTGATGGCCTTAGATTTCTGATAACGGTTTGCCGCTAACTCTTTTCTCGCCATGCCATCGTCCACTTTGTTATCCGGTGTAAAATCATCCATGGATTTTTTTGCCTGCTGCTTACTTCCCTGACTGCTCATTACAGCTTCAAACAAGGCGTCTTTTGCCTTTTCGCTTTTCTCAGCAACTGCGTTTTCCACCTTTGGCAGAATATTTGAAATTCCCTGCATCGTCATTTCATTTTCCTCCTTTCTTCTTAAAAATCTACTACGAATTTTATATCGGCATTTACCCATCTTTTCTTTAGTTTTTATTTCTTTTTCATTGCCGTCATCTTTGTCGTCACCTGAGCTGCCGTCGTCGGTGTCATGTTCTGCAAAATCAAAGCACTTTTCGAGGTCTGCATACTGTCAAGTATCTTCGCAACCAGAGTTAAATCATTGGTCATCTCGGACAAAATTGCCGCCGCACTGGCAGGTTCCATTTTGCCGTATGCATCCGCCTGATCCTTGATTGCCTGCGAATACTCGTAATCTTTACAGACTTCTTTGTAAATTTTTTCCGCATTATCCGGCTCTATTTCTTCATAGTATTTTTTATATTCTTCCGTGTCCGGTGCCTTATCATTATAAACAACGTTTTTATCAAACTCCTGCACACGTTTTGCAAACGCACTCTGTTCCTGTTCAAACTTCTTTAAGCGGTTAATTTCCGCCTGCAGATCGGACACTTCACTCTGGTTTGCACTGCCGGCATTTTTATTTGCCGCGAGCTGACTCTCGAGCTCGTTAATTCTCGCATTTGCCTCCGTCAGATTATCATATTCTTTGTTTGTTGATGCATCATTTTGGTTTTGAGCCGATTCTGGCAAAATCATATTCACAATAGGAACATCTTTCAAAACCGGATACAACACTTCGCTTCCGAAATTTCCCACATCCAACTTAATCAGTACACCAAAGATAGCAAGCCATATCACAACAATGACAAGTACAATCAGCACCGTAACAATTTTACTTCCTGTACTTTCATCCGTCGAAATCTTATTCTCCTTATTCTTGTCCTTTTTTGCCATAACAAATCTCCTTTCACTCGAATTTCTCTACACCATAGCGGTAACTCACAAGCTCATCTACTTCTTTTTGCTCTTTTTGATTTTCTTCCGCTACAAATTTCTCAAAAGCCTTTTCTTTTAACTTTTCAAAGGTCTTTCTTTCCTTCATCGCTTCGTTGAGATGTTCTCTTGCCACCTCAACTTGTTTTTCTTTCTGCTTTACAACAAGCATCTGCTGTCGTAAATACATTCGGAGAATCTCAACGTCATCTTCCTTTCTCCTTATCTGCCCGACTTTCAGATTTTCAAGCATCGCTTCTTTCAACGCCTGCTTTCCTACTTCCAGTCTGTTTTCACACTGTTTTTGCTGAAACAATGCCTCCTGAAGAGAACGGTTCGCCTGCGCGAAATTATTTTTTGCCTGATCTTCAAGTTTTTCTTTCATGTTCAAAATATTTTGCATAGAAAAAATAAATCGTGCCATCGTTCACCTTCTATCCTTCCTCTACGGAATCCTCTTCAAAAATATCCCGCATCATCTGAATAATGTCATCATACAAAAATTTTTCATCGGTTCCCTGACGAAGAAATTCATTGACAGCATCAATTTTTTCTATTGCGAAGTCAATTTCCTTATTCGAGCCGGGACGGTAAGCACCGATGTTAATCAAATCTTCTGCATCCCGATAAACTGCCAATATATTTTTCATCTTTCCGGCTAATTCCTTATGCTCTTTGGATGCCACAGCACTCATAACACGGGATATACTCGCTAACACATCAATTGCCGGATAATGATTTCTCTGTGCCATGGAACGTGACAAAACAATATGTCCATCCAAAATACCTCGTGCCGTATCGGCAATCGGCTCATTAAAATCATCACCATCAACCAAAACCGCATACAATCCGGTAATGGACCCTTTATCTGAATTTCCGGCACGCTCTAACAATTTCGGCATTTCCGCATATACACTCGGCGGATACCCACGCGAAACCGGCGGTTCTCCGGAAGCCAGTCCAATTTCTCTCTGTGCCATAGAAAAACGGGTCATGTTATCCATCATAAGCAAAACATCTTTCCCCTGATCACGAAAATATTCCGCAACCGCTGTCGCCGTCTTCGCCGCCTTATTTCGAATCAAAGCCGGCTTATCTGAAGTTGCTACAACCACAACCGAACGCTTCATTCCTTCTTCGCCCAAATCCCGTTCAATAAATTCACGAACCTCACGTCCACGCTCTCCAATCAGCGCAATCACATTAATATCCGCTTTTGTATTTCTCGCAAACATACCCATCAGTGTACTTTTTCCGACACCACTGCCGGCAAAAATACCAATTCTCTGCCCCTTTCCAACGGTAATCAAGCCGTCCACCGCTTTTACGCCAAGCGGCAGGGCATCTGCTATCATCTCTCTGGTAAGCGGATCCGGCGGCGTTGCTTCTACCGAATACCTTGGACAATTTTCGGATAACTCAAGTTCTGTCATCGGTTCTCCGACACCATTTAACGTGCAGCCAAGAAGTTCCTCGCCAACCGCAACCTGTAAAGGCGCTCCGGTATTTTCTACCCAGCTTCCAAGTCCGACACCTTCAACATCATCATATGGCATCAAAAGAACCCTGTCATCACGAAAGCCCACCACTTCCGCTTTTACGGGTTCTGTTCGGTTGTTTGAGCGAATCAAACATAGATCATTCAATTTTGCACTTGGCCCGATGGACTCAATCGTAAGACCAACCACTTTAGTAACTTTTCCTAATTGGCTGGTGTAACTTTTATCCATGAGCACATTATATTTTTCAAAATTAATGAGTGGCATAATTCTACCTTCTTTGCGTGAGTACATATTTACACTAGCATGCGTAGTGTACGAACCAGATTATCAAGCTGCGTCCGAAAACCGCAGTCAATCATCTGATTATCTGTCTCTATGATACAATCTCCTTCGGAAAGGCTTTTTTCTTCCTGTACCTCTATTGTACCGGTAATTCCCGCCTTTTCCATCAAAGCATCCTTTTCCCCTTCCACATACAAAAGGTCATCCGATGCCACACGGATAATATAGCGTTTTGCCGGTTCCATATCCGCAATCCCACTGCGAATCAAATGTAAAATAACATCTTTTCTGTCTGTTAAAATCACACCGGACAATTTACGAATCAGATTGCATAAAACATCAACATAATGTCCTTCGGTTTCTGCTAACATCTGCTGATATTCCTGCTCTTTTTTTAACTGCTGACTGGAAAGTTCATCTTTCTGCGCCTGAATCTCCTCCTGCGCCTGCAAAAGACCTTCCTCATACCCTCTGGTAATCCCTTCCTGTCTGCCTTCTTCCAAAATCTGATTTTTCCGGTTATTTGCCTGTTCGACAATCTCATCTGCCTGTTGTCTAGCCCCAGCAATCGCTGCCGCTGCCTCTTCTTCTGCTTTCTGTATTTTCTCTTCAATTACCTCATCGTAATTAGTTACCGGAAGTCCTTCCTGAAAAGATTCGTCACCGGTCTTTTCCTGTGCTCTCTCTTTTTCTTCTTTGGCAACCTCCTCAAAGGTCTTCATTACCACTTTCTTTTTCGCATCAAACGGCTGAAACTTTTCTTCCTCCGATTCATAGCGAATCACTTTTGCTTCTTTCCCCTGCATATTCACATAGGGATATTTGATGAGATTAGACAATGATCTCGTCACCTCCACCACGGGAAATTACAATTTCAGCAGAATCCTCCAGCTTGCGAATAATATTTACAATCTTCTGCTGAGCCTCTTCGACATCTTTCAATCGAACCGGTCCCATGTATTCCATATCTTCTTTAATCATATCAGCAAGTCTTGTGGACATGTTGTTAAAGATTACATTCTGTACTTCTTCGTTTGCATTCTTAAGTGCAACAGCAAGTTCGCTGTTCTCAACTTCTCTAAGCACACGCTGAATCGAGCGATCGTCCAGCATAAGAATATCTTCGAATACAAACATCTTCTTGCGGATTTCGTCGGCAAGTTCCGGTTCCTCGATTTCCAAGTTTTCCATAATGTGTTTCTCAGTACCACGGTCTACCGTATTCAACACTTCAACCACCGAATCCACACCACCGACAATCGTGTAATCCTGACTGACAAGCGATGCCAGTTTCTGCTCTAATATATTTTCTACTTCTTTGATAACATCCGGTGAGGTACGATCCATCATCGCAATACGTTTCGCCACGTCTGTCTGCTTATCCGGTGTAAGAGAACTGATAATACCAGCTGCCTGCTGTGGTGACAAATACGATAAAATCAACGCAATCGTCTGCGGATGCTCGTCCTGAATAAAGTTCAAAATCTGGGAAGCCTCCGTCTTACGAATAAACTCAAACGGACGAACCTGTAGCGATGCCGTCAGTTTACCAAGAACTTCCTGTGCTTTGCTCTCACCAAGAGCTTTCTGCAACAAGTCTTTTGCATATCCAATACCACCCTCGGCAATATACTGCTGGGCAAGACATACTTCATAGAACTCATTCAAAACCTGCTCTTTCTGAGCCGGTGTAACACTTCTGGTATTAGCAATCTCCAATGTGAGCTGCTCAATCTCATCTTCTTTTAAATGTTTAAATACTACAGCCGCCTTCTCCGGTCCTAACGTAATGAGGAGAATTGCCGCCTTTTGAATCCCATCCATTTCACTATAGGATGATGCTGAACTTCCTGCCATTACATTGCCCCCCAATCTTCATTAATCCAGTTACGCAAAAGTAAAGCTACCGCTTCCGGATTTTCGTCTACAAATTTTTCTATCATGATGCGGGTATCGGATTTGTCTTCCAGCTCGATTTCTTCCAACGTCTGCGCATTATCCTGCGTTGTCGCAAGCAAATCTTCCACAGAAAGTTCCGGCTCCATCTCGGTAACTTCGACCGGTGAAGTACCTTTAATAATTACAAAGATTAATAATCCCGCAATCAAAACAGTAAGAATCACCATCAGATAATTTGTTACATTATCTCCAAATGAACTTGCTTCTTTCGCCTCAAATACCGGTTTTTCTACTACACGAATCTGAATATTATTTTCAGCAATACCGGTGGCAGCTGCTACAAGCTGTGGCAAATCAGTCGGTACCTGCTGTTCCGTCACATTGCTGTTTGCATCCACATACTCATCAAATGTCATATTGTCAAGAGCCCCCTGCGACTCTAAGGTCTCTTCTTTTACCACACGGTAATGTGTCAGTACAATCGCAATAGAGGACTCATCCTTCTTTACCGCACCAATTTCATGTTCAATATTCTGAACGGTTTTATTCGGCAGATAGTCATATTTATTTAATATCGTTTCCGATGAACTATCTCCATTATCGGTAATCATCGTGTCCGTAACATCACCATTCGAATCGGTTCCCGGCACGCCGCCGGAAGATGACGCTCCCGTTGATTTATACTCGTAGGAACTGCCATACAAGCCCTGATCCTGTCCCTCATTTGTCGTATATGTAGTAACCAGTTCCGTTAATTTGTTCATGTCGAACACAATATTATTCTTGGAAACTTCAACATCGTCATAACCTGCTTTTGTTAAAAGGTCACGCACATATTTAGCGAAGTTATTTTTAAGTTTATCCCGGTAATCTTCGGTACTGCTGATTGTTCCGCCAAGTCCGGCATCCTGCTGTCCATTAAACAAAAGATTTCCTTTTGTATCGGTGAGGACAATATGATCCGGTTTGGTGCTTCCTACTGCATTGGCAAGATAATAAGCAATCGCATCTGCGGTATCAGCATCCATCGTTTTGTTGCCCGCCATTTTAAATGATACGCTCACCGAAGTATCCTGCTTGTCCGCATAAATCGTGCCATCATCTTTCGGGCGGTTGATATAAACAGTCGCATCTTCTACACCATCAAAATTTAGAAGTCCCTTGCGAATTGACGACTA
>CALELW010000150.1 GCA_937902905.1 uncultured Clostridium sp.
GTGTGGCAGGTGCAGTCATTTGTTTATGCATGACGCGGTTTATCCGAATGGAGGTTTCTTATGAGAGTTAATATTTATTATGGTGGACGAGGTCTGATTGATGACCCGACGTTGTATGTGTTAGAGAAAATTACAAAAGTGCTGGATGAATTGCGGGTTACTGTGGAACGCTATAATCTATATGAAGATAAGCGTGCGATTACCGTACTTCCAAAGACGTTAAAAGAGGCAGACGGTGTGATTTTGGCCGCTTCTGTGGAGTGGTTTGGATTTGGTGGTTTTCTGCATCAGTTTTTGGATGCATGCTGGCTGTATGGCGACAAAGAAAAACTTTCCCATATGTATATGATGCCGGTTGTGATGGCGACAACGTATGGGGAGAGAGAGGCAGAGTATTCTCTGATCCGTGCATGGGAAATGCTTGGCGGTGTGCCGGGCGAAGGAATCTGTGCGTATGTAGATAATCACGTGGAGTTCGAAATGAATGCACAGTTTGGCTTAATGATTGAAAAGAAAACAGAGAATTTTTACCGCATGATTTCAAAAAAGGCGGTTGCTTTCCCAAACAGCAGTGTTGCCGTAAAGAGAAATGTATTAAGAACCAGCAATCTTTCTCTGACGCCGCAGGAAAGCGAGCAGTTATCGGAGTATGTTTCCAATGATAACTATGTGAAAAAACAAAAAGAAGATATTGAGGAATTAGCAAGTTTGTTCAAAGGGATGCTTGGCGAGGAAAAAGATGAAGACGATTATGTAGAGCGTCTGAAAAGCCACTTTTTCCCGATGGAAGGACTAAAGGCAGTTTTTCGTATTGATTTAGTGGAAGAAAATTCTTCTCTTATTATTGATATTAATGATTCAAAACTGAATTGTTACCGAGGAACGGTGGAGCAGGCAGATGTCACGGCGAAAGTCAAAACTGCGGTCTTTAAGCAGGTGCTTGATGGCACAAAAACTTTCCAGAGTGCATTTATGTCCGGCGAGTTATCGGCACAGGGAAATTTCAAAATCCTGCGCAATTTTGACACCATTTTCCGGTTTCAGAATATATAACATGGAGGAAATGAATGATGAGTGTGGATAATTGTATTTTTTGTAAGATTCTTGCGGATGAGATTCCATCATCGGTTGTGTATGAGGATGATATGTTTCGTGCCATATTAGATGTGAATCCGGCTGCGAAAGGTCATGTTATTATTTTGCCGAAGAAGCATGCGGCAAACATATTTGAACTGCCGGATGAAGAGGCATCGAAGATTTTGATTGTAGCCCGCAAAATTGCAAAAGTTTTGAAAGAGACTTATCACTGTGATGGAGTAAATATTTTGCAGAATAACGGAGAGGCAGCAGGACAGACTGTATTCCATCTGCATGTCCATGTGATTCCTCGTTTTGATGGAGACACAGACCATATTAACATTGGCTGGAAACCGGGTGAAACACCGGCTGATTTACAGGAAATCGCAGAAGCAATTAAAGCAAATTTATAAGGAGAGGACTTTCCTATGAAACGAATTATTTTGACGGGCGGCGGTACCGCCGGACATGTGACGCCAAATATCGCGTTGATTCCGGAACTAAAAAAAAGGGGATTTGAGATTCATTACATTGGTTCCAAAACAGGAATTGAGAAAGAATTGATTGGAAACTTTGACATTCCGTATTATGGGATTTCTTCCGGTAAGCTGCGCCGCTATTTTGACGTAAAAAACTTTACGGACCCATTCCGTATTTTGAAAGGATATTCAGAGGCAAAGAAACTGATTAAGAAAATCAAACCGGATGTTATTTTTTCAAAGGGTGGTTTTGTGACGGTGCCGGTTGTAAAAGCAGCAAGCAGACAAAAAGTTCCGTGTGTGCTGCACGAATCCGATATTTCACCGGGACTTGCTAATCGTCTCTGCATTCCGTCAGCTACGGCAATTTGTGCAAACTTTCCGGAAACGATTGCCAATCTGCCGGAGGATAAAGCATACTTGACAGGAACGCCAATTCGAAGCGAACTGTTTTCGGGAAACCGTCTCAAAGGACTGGATTTTTGTGGATTTACGGCAAACAAACCGGTTATTCTCGTAATTGGCGGAAGTCTTGGCTCCGTTCGTGTGAATGAGGCAGTCCGGGAAATTTTACCAAAGTTGTTAGAAAAGTATCAGGTTATTCATCTGTGTGGAAAAGATAAAGTGGACGAATCACTGAAACAGACAGAAGGCTATGTGCAGTTCGAGTATATTCAGAAAGAATTGTGCGATTTGCTGGATGCAGCAA
>CALELW010000151.1 GCA_937902905.1 uncultured Clostridium sp.
TACAAGCGTTGAGACGTCAGTTTAAAATGAAAGGAGTTATAGTATATTAATGAACAGTAAACATGCAAAGAAATTTCTTTTTGGAATCTGGGTAGTAATAATAGGAATGCTGACAGGATTTTTCCTAGCAAAATACGTAGAACAAAAGAAAGCTAAAGAATATGAAATCAATTATGGCACATTAACAGAATCAACAGAACAAAATTTGGTAGATACATATTCTACAGAGGAAGTGGAAGAATGGAATAATGAAATAGATTCTGCCAGAAATGATAATTATAAAAGTTACATGTATAATTATCCGCTTTCTAATTCAGATTTATCACAAGTAGACGAAACATTATACGAATTTGTAGACTACGATGAAACGGGAGATAACACAGAAGTTCTGGCACAAGTTGTATATGCACTTGCACAAAACTTCGGAAACGGAATTTCATCGTACAGATTTGTAGACATGAAATATGATGATGCGATTATGCAAGGAGTATATGTTATCATATCCGAGAATACAGAGTATGATGTCGTAATAAGTGAAGATGATAGTCAGATATATGTAAATGTTAATGCAATATCTTCTTCAAGTTCTAATAATGAAGTCGATGCAGAAAATAGTACAGAGGACATTATATTGGTCGAGGAATAACATGAAAAAACTTAAATTAATAACTATAGTGGCAACATTATTATGTATTACAGTGACAGGATGCAGAAATTCTGCCAATACTGATGGCGTTGTATATTCCGCGCTTTCTACCGAAACAAATAATACCGGAAATGTTACATTTAACACAGACGATTCTAATGTAACATTCAGTGACGCAGATACAAAAAAAATTGAAGACTTTCCTTATTACTACAAAGAGGATTATCACAATGAGTTTGGAGATTCTTCAATAGACATTAATGGAAATTTAGTGGTTTGTTTGAGCATGATAGAATCTCGATACAAAGAAATTGAAATTCCGCCGGACATGTTTCTGATAAACCATCAGGAATTGTGTAAGAATGGCTCAGAAAGCTTAAATTCGGCTCAAATAGCGGGTTTTATTCAATCTATAGGACTAGGTTGCGTTGAAGATACTTTCAAGCTTAAAACGGCATCAGACAGCATTAAAACATTACATGGATGCATTTTAGTGTATATACCTCATAATAGTATATATGGAAAAGGTGGTAGTTATTTACTCATCACTGGAATTGAAGGGCAAAATTTTATTGTTCATGACGCATCCAAAGTTAGTCAAGACAAGAACAAATTGGAAGCATCTGATGGTGATATAATATATGATTCCACAGAACTAACAGCGGTTGCATCTAAATCCAGCAAGATGTGGATTATATATTAGCGAGGTGTTGAAATGAAGAGAAGTACAGTGTTTGCAGGACTATCATTTTGTTTCCTGCTTATTGTGTGTATTATTTTACTAGCAATTAATAAACCGGATATGGAAACAAATAATGATACTCAGCAAGAACTAAGTCATGTAAGTAATAACGCTGATGCAAGTGACAGGTATTATGAAAATGGAGTAGATGAAGATTATAATTATATTATTAATTTAAAACAACTCACACAATACAATCTGCCACTTGTTGGTACAGAACAAATAGGAGATGAGGTAGATTACCTTTTAAAAGAAAATGGAATATATGGCAAAGAACTCTCTATATTATCATCTAGCAAATCTAAAGGTATAGTAAATTTGATAATAGGAGTTGATACTGGACAAACGGTATATGTTCAATATGATTACACAAAAAATGAATTAGTTACATATATGAAAGATTAAAAGCTTCCTGCATTATGCAGGAAGCTTTTTTATACCATAAAAAAGTACATTATACCTTATCTTTACATATTGGTTCTGGTATTTTATAATTAAATTCAGAACTTATAAATTTCAGAAAGGAGGAGATTTTCATGAGTGACAATCAAGATACAGAACAGAAAAATCTTATACGATACGAATTGACAAACAATGTTTTGGAAAAAAATAAGTTTCATGGAATTGAGAAACAAAATCTTGCAGAAGCGATAATTGTTCCTTTTATAGTGTTCGTTATCATTCTCTGCATACCATTTACGGACATTGTAAAAGGTATGTCGCTAGTCGTATTGATGCCTGTATTATTTGGTATTTTTATAAAAGGATACAAGCATCGTTCTATCTTTCAGTTCATCAAGGATGAAATCAAGTTCAAAAAAAGAAGACGTATTTTGTATTTAAGAGGCGTTGAGTATAAACGAAAGAAAGGAGCAGAATTCAAAGATTATGAAGAATACGGATTTATTAAATCGCTTGCAGAAAAATATAAACAAAAACTCACTGACTTCATTGAAAAATACAGCTCTGATGACACTGGCAAAAACAGCTAAACAAGCAATAGAAAAAACCGAAGAGATTTCAGAAAAAGAATTTAAAGGTTCTTATTATGAAGGTGCTACTCAAGATGAAATGCCAGTCAAAGACATTCGGAATGGAATAATCATTACAACAGATAATCGCTACATTGGAATGGTAGAAATTTTCCCTATAAATTTTGAACACATGACGCAGACACAAAAAAAACAGTCATTAGATGCATTTAGTAATGCTTTCAAAATGAAATGGTATAAATTTTCATTCAAAATCATGAGTGATTATACAGATGTAGAAGACATGATAAGCAAAGTAGTGTCAAACAGTGTACATCTTACCAATGAGTACTCTAAAGAATGTTTAAATGATTACATTAATTTTATTTATCGGACGGGTTCGACCAAAGCTATTGTAAGGCGTTATTTTTTCTTCTGGGAATACGATGGTGCAGATGGTGTCAAATCTAAAGATTTCAATTCTATTTACAACACGATGAGACAGCAGAGAATTAACTTTATTAATATAATGAGAGATTGTGGAAATTCCTGCATGGAATTCAAAGCAGATGATTATGATGAAAAGTATAATTTGTTCGTTTGTGAAACAATTTATAAATTTTTCAATCGAAAAACTTCATTGACAGAAACATTTCTTCAACGTAAAGCCAGAATCAATGCTGACTTTCAAAGGTTTAACAAAGAAAACGGTACAGATAAAAAGCCAACTATGGCAGACTACTTATCTCCAAAAGGATTGTATTTTCTCAATCGTGATTATATGTGCGAAGATGGATTGTTTTACACGTATATAGGTATTGATGGACACAAATTTATAAGTTCATTAAACGGAGGAGATTTAACTGATATTCTGGCAAGTGGAGCATATATAGATGTTGATTATACTTTCAAATACGTTCCAAAGAACGTAGTAATGCCATTACTTAAAGTATATAACAGCAATACAATGCGAACCATGAATGAAAAGTATACAAAAGGTAAAAATGAAAAAGGAGATTTTTTCAAACGAAAATTGATAAATAACCGTATTGTATATGACGCATTAGGCAGTGGTTGTGAAATGTATAATATGTCAATCATTGTAACTATAAGAACTCCTACATACGAGTCCATGGTTGCAATTAGCAATGATTTGAAAAGTCATTATAAAAACAAAGTTGGATTTACTATTGTCGATTCTACTGATATATGCGAAGACTTTTGGAAACAGACAATGCCATTTTTATATACAACCAAACTTTTTTCAAAGCTTGCTCATAATATACTTTCAAAAGATATTTCCGTTATATATCCATTTACAACTTTTCAATTATATGACACAAATGGATGTGTTTTAGGTATTAGTGATAATGGAACTATTTGTGCACCAAACATATTTGACACAAATATGTTTATGAATGCGAACATGACTATTATAGGTAGTTCTGGAAGTGGAAAGACTTTTACAGAAGAATTAATAGGACGACGAATGTATTTAAACGGATGCAGGGCGTTTTTCATTATTCCGAAAAAAGGACTTCAAGATTACTACGAGGGTTGTAGAAATATAGGCGGAACATTCATATCTCTTATGCAAGGTTCAGAAGACAGAATCAATGTGTTAGATATTCGTCCAGAAGGAAAGGCAATAAATATTAATGGAGTGGATTCAAAAAAACTGTCCGGTAGTTGGATGACACATAAAATTGTTAATGTTTGTGCTTGGATAAGTTTATTAATGAAAGAAGATAAACTCACTACTACAGAAACTAATGCACTGCAAAAAGCATTGATTAAGACGTACTTGAAAAAAGGCATTACAAACAATAATGAAACAGTCTATAAAAACATCCAAACCGGAGAATTAAAGGAAATGCCTATTCTTGGCGATTTATATGATGAAATAAAAGATATTAATGTTCTTAGTCGAGTACAAGATGCTTTAGAGCCATTTGTTCATGGAATCGCAAGCAATATGAATGGACAAACCAATGTTGACATAGAATCCGCGCGATATATTGTATTCGATATTGATGAAGACAAAATTTCCGAGGATTTATTCAGTGCATTCCTGTATTTAGCATTTGATTATGTTTACAACATGGTTAAAGAAAATGTTACAACTAAAGACATCATTTTTTTGGATGAAGTGTGGAAAATGATGGTTGTGCCTGATTCTGCAAAACAGGTTTCAAGAATGGTAAAGCTTGTTAGGTCATATGGTGGAAGTGCAGTAATTGCTACTCAGCAGATGGGAGATTTTAATAAAGCAGGCGACATAGGAATGGATATTTTAAATAACGCGGAAATCAACCTGTATCTAGCAATGAAGGCTCAAGATATTGAAGAAACAAGAAAGCTGATGAATTTAAAAGAAGATACAGTTAGCGATTTAGAAAAACTCAAAAAGACGCACGGATTGCTAATTACACGTAATGACAAGATATTCATACAAATAGAAGCTACTAATACAGAATTAGAAACAATGAGTACAGATATTAATGACAGAATTGAAAAAGAAGCATCTAAAATGCAGGCTGACTTATAACGTGTCATACTATATGCTTTACGTGTCGTTATAAACGTTTAATGACACGTAAAATTCTTTCTATGACACATTACTGTTGCAAATTATAGCATCACATACTTAAAAAACATATTAAAACATACAATGACACTTAATATTCTTTTAATAACACGTTAAATACATATTATGACACATTAATCTTATATAATGACACGTTAAACACTAAGAGAAAAAGGAGATTATAACTATGAGAAACAGTAACTTATCTAACACAGAAAATGTTTTATTTGAACTTATTCAAAATGTAGACGCTATGACATACGACCAGATAAAGCAATTCTTAATGAAATTCATGAAATGCAAAGAGAATGTACCTAAATATATTATTCACAACCTTATCAGAATGAGAGCAATTGAGGCTACACAGGAAAATGAAGAGGGATATTTGTTATGTGGCAATAGTGGCTACCAGACATTGGCTAATGTAAATACTGATGTTGTGTATGCAATGTATTATCTATTGGATAAGGCTGAAACAATGGATGATATTTTGTCACTCATGACAACGAATATGAATAATGTAGCATTGGCGTTTATTTTAAAAGGAAAATTATATGAAGCAACAATGGTTGAAATTAATGAAATGTACAAAATCGAAATGACAAGAAAGAGATATGAGAACGAATTATTAAAACCGGAATACGCCAGAGACGATAGTATTGTTCCTTTCCATTCAGTATTCATGTTTGCTGTCAGAAGCGATGAAGAGGAAAATGAGATTCTTGAAAAAATCGAAGAAATGAATTTGGAAATTCCGCATAGCATTGTCATTTTCAGAGGCAAAAACCCTATTACAAAGCCGGATTACACAGAATATGCTATCAATGGAAACGAAGAATAAATCGTTTATAGCAAGCAAGCTTGATTCGCAAAAACGATAAAATTTGCAAAAATACTTGTTTTGAACAGCTTAAAAGTGAAAGCAGAAGCGATAATATTGGCAAAGAATATCTGTTTCACAACGATATTTGCACTTATAAAAACGATTAAATTAGACATAACTTTTTCATAAAAGCCTATAAGTTTGCTATCAGAAACGATAGATTTCGATTAGTAAAAATTATATTTGAAATATATCGTTTCTGACTTCAAAATCGCAAAATTCAAAAACGACGCATTTTATTCACTCAAATGCTGTTAAATCAAGAGATTTACAATTTTTTTTAAGGGGAACAGCGAAGTAGGCTCATTAAACAGCATAAATTATTTTGCAAAAACAGGAGAATTTCATGAGAGGACATTACAAAAAGAATTTTACACACGGATATAATGGGGAAATCCTAAAGATATGTATGACAGCAGGTGGCATAAGCTATAACGGTTTGAAGCTGATGAATGGCGACAGAGAAACATATACAAATGCCATCAGAAAACTAAAGAAAGAAAATATCTTGTCTGTTAAGTGGGTGGGACGAAATTGTATAGCTACATTTACAAATTTCGATAATGTGCAGGAGTTGTTTATTGATGACTATATAAGTTACCTTGGTACATATACAAGATATATTTCGCAAAAGTCAAAAGCACTTGGTTGGTACAAGTCTGCAAAACATAAATCTGAATCCATAAAAGCTTTTCGGTATAGCGATATTGTCATGCTCCTATACGGCACATCTGTTAAAACTTTAACAAGCGACAAGCCAAAACTTTATAAAGATGAAATCGTTACAGATGGAGATGCCTATTTCTATTCTGATACAGAGGTTAAAGCCTTAGTGGGCGGTACGGTACTTATTGATGACGAAAACAAAAACGAGAAGTTTATAGTAACATCACGCGCACAAGGATTTATTGTATCAAGTGGAGGAGTCTATATGATGTACCACACTGGCGGTACAAATAGAATGGCATGGAGAACATCTCAAGAACAGCAGATGAAATTCAGAACCGCAAAGTTTGTAACAAAATACTTCAATGGGAACTACTCTTTGCAGGAAATCAGTGATTGCATTGTATATGCAGATACGATAAATCCATTTGTAGAAATTTTCAACGATGAAACATTAAACAAAAAAAATAAATATGCCAACTATATGTCATTGGAAAACGGATATGCGAACACCTATTTTCTGCCATACTCTAAAGAAGGTCAATATTTAACTGATTTTATGGTTCATAAAAATTGGAAAGAGAGAATGATTGATTATTTCATCGAAGATGATTCTGTAAAAAAAGCAAAAATCGGTTCTGTTGCAGATTTAAACGATGGAGAACATCCAATTCTTTTATTTTGTATACCAAATGCCACAAGATTATATAAATTTCTACTCAATGCAGAAATCGTGGACAAAGAGTTTCACGTATATTGTTTTGACTTCCAAGAAGAATTCTTAAATGCAGTTGTTGATGGAAAAGCAAAAATCTTTAGTACTCCATTTGAAGATTTTATAAAGGCAATGGATTGTTAACATGTATAAAATATTTCCCGATGTTCTATAACGGTACGCAATACTATAATAATACCGTAATGAGGAGGTGGAATATATTTGTGCCAAAACTTAATGATAAAAATAAAACTATTCACGACACCTGCGAATGGGAATGGCAGAGCTTCGAAGTTGATAAAGTGGCAAGTGGAGCATTGCTTGCAGTTACAAGAAAACTTAATAAGTTAAGTACATCTGAGTTGGCAAAAAAGCTTAATGTCACAGATGACACCATAAAAAAATGGGAAAAGGGTTCATGTAGCACAACGATGCTCAGAGAAATTGCTTCGAACTATATGCTAAATCAAGAATTACTGCTTCCGAGTAAAAAGACATCCAGTATATTATCTATCGAGCAAAAACCAGATAGCTTGCAGAAAGTATTTATTGCATATGAAAACAAAGAAATGGAAATGTTTTGCGAACGGATTGTTATGGAAAAAGAAACAGGAAATATCGGCATCGAAAATGCAAAACACAAACATTTGCAGACAATTTTAAAACAATATGCACTTAATAAAGAACTGTATAAGCAAGAATATTACCTTCGTCTTGCAGGATTATACAAAGGAAACAATCAAAAATTCCCGATTGCAGAATACGAGAACTATCTTCGGAGCTATTATGATAGAAACAATATCACCTCAATATCTTTTAAGGAATTGTTTGAAAGAAGTATAGACCTTCCGGTATTAATGTATGACCTTGTGAAGATATTTCAATATCGTGAAGACAGTCAAGAAATACGAGACTTGGTAAAATATGTATTCAACTCAACCAAAAACATACGCTACACTTAAGGAGGTACACATGGGCGAAAACAATAATTTAAAGCCGGGTTTTGAACAGCAATCTTCAATGAAAATCTGGTTGGATTTTGTCAAGGAACAATCTGTAAAAAATAAAAAAGCAGTTATACGAATTGGAATAACCACAGGAATTGCATCTCTGCTTGCAGGAGGAGTATTAACAACATACGGTGCAATTATAAGTAGAGATATAGCTCATTTCACTATTGGAAATTGGTTATATTACAGTTTTACAAAACCTATATCGTGGTTATTGGGAACTGCAATATTCGGACTTATCAATGTCGGACTGACTAAATTTATTGTAGGAACACACAAAACCGCAATCAGAGATAAAGACCGAAATTATGACGGTTCTGAGCGAGGCGATAACGGAACAGCAATGAAAGCGACAAAAGAAGAAAGACGAAATATGTTTCTCTACGGTGACTATCCAGATTTAAACGATATTATTCTTGGATGCGACACAGAGGACAAGCATGAGATGTATGTCCTAAATACGGGAAAAGAAAAAGTGGCAGAGGGCTTAAATAAAAACGTATTTGTTGTAGGCGCGCCGGGATGCGGTAAAACATTCTCATATATAATCTCCGCAATTATGCAAAAAATAAGAGCAGGAGAATCTATGGTTGTTACCGATTTGAAGAAAGATATTTACGGTGCAACAGCAGAAATGGCAAAAGCGAATGGATATGTCGTAAAAGTTTTGAATTTTGACAATAGATTCTTCTTGCATTCCGATTCCATTAACTTTATGTCTCTTGTTGGAGAAAACGTATCACTTATTACAACTCTTGCAGAAACAATTATTTCCAACATTTATGGAGAGGAACAGGAAGATTACTGGAAGACTATCGAAACGAACCTCTTGCAAGCTATAATGATTTACATAGCTACAAATGATAATGGTATACCAAAAACGCTTGCATCTGTGTATAAAATTGTTAATGAAAAGACTAGCGCACAAATCTCAGCAATTGCTAAAGGACTTGATTCAGATAATCCGGCAGTGCCGTTCTTCAATAACTTCACTACTATGTCGGCACAGGTTCAAGACCAGTGTAAGAGTGGCTTATCATCTCATTTACAGGCACTTGCTAACCCAGTAATCCAGAAATTAGTAAGTGAAGATGACGTTGACCTTTCTTTGCTTGGAAAAGAGAAATGCATTTACTATGTCACATTAAACGACCAGAATCCAAAGCCGACATCATGGTTAGTTGCAATGACATTTACATTGATGTTCGAGCAGTTAACACAGTTGGCAGATGCGCAGATGAATCATAAATTGCCAGTGCCAGTAACATTATTAATGGATGAGTTTTACAATCTTGGAGTTATTCCTGCGTTCGATTCCAAAATCTCACAGGTGCGTTCGAGAGATATTCGTTGTTGGGTTGTCGTGCAGTCATTGGCACAGCTTGAAACACTCTATGATAAGACATGGGAGAAGATTGTAGAATGTTGTACCACATGGATAGTTATGAAAGTAAATGCACAAGGCACAGCGGAATACTTTGAGAAGATGAGTGGTGTCCAGACTACAGATACAGTAAGCGACAGATACACGGAAAAGAAAACAGATGCGATACAATATCACAACGAAGTGCAAAGAACCGTTGCCAGAGGACAAAGAATGGTTTACTTTGCAGATGAAATTCGTAGATTATCTCCAACGCACGTACTTGTATGGGTAAGTGGTCACAATGTTGCAGAACTTGAAAAGGTTGGTTATACAGAACATCCAATGTGCAAAGAAATCAGAGAGTGCAATTGCGTAGCACATATTCCTAATTGGATATATACACTGTCAGATTCGGAACGTGAACGTTTAGGTGTCATGAACGAAACTGAATTGTGGGAAGAAGAGGGCACAAGGAAAATTGAACTTTGCACGCCTGAAGATTTCAAAGAACATTGGAACAAGGAAAAGCAAAAAATGTTAGAAAAAATGCTTGCAGAAGCAGACAAAACAACTTAATTAATTTAACACGGCATAAATCATTGCTTTAGTTCACTGTAAAGTGTATTTGTAATTTCATTATGTGACATCACCAGTGTACTAAAAAGTGTATTGGTGATACACCATGTTTATATCTACCAGTACACTATGCGGTGCACTCCCAGTATACTGTAAGTGTATTGAAATAAAATTATCTTAAAATTTTTGTTCAACTAGCTAATAACGTCACTTTCAATTAAGAGAGTGGCGTTATTTTGTTCCAACATTGGAGTTGGTTATAAAGTGTAAGGTAATTTGTAGAATCCACCTAACCACAATATGTAAAATCGTATGCAACATTGGAATTAAAAGATTGTTTACGGCTATATGCTAACTATTATATATTCGTATGATGTAGATGCGCCGGGAAGTTTTAATAAGTTTTTCTTTGCATATAATTTCATAAAATAAAGCAAGCCAATGTAACTGCAACGTAGCCTATAAACTGTAATAACTATAACGGTTTAAATACTAATTGCAGTTATATAAGCATTCAAGGTTATATATCGTTTATATAATTGATTCGCATATCTCTAATGTTGCATACCTATCTGAATCTTGGTAACTTCCGGGAATTAAAAAAAACTGAATGAGACTTAATACAAGACTGAATCCCAATTTTCTAGGAACTGAATAAGAGTTAGTATTTCTTTGCATAAAAAAGCGGACAGTAAATTCATACCATCCG
>CALELW010000152.1 GCA_937902905.1 uncultured Clostridium sp.
TTGGAAACGATTGATGGTGTACTTGCAATTGCGAAACAGCATAACATTCGTATGCGAGCACACACGCTTATGTGGCACCAGCAGACACCAACATGGTTCTTCAAGGAGAATTATGATGACAATGGAAGCGTTGTGGATGAAGCAACGATGAATGCCCGTCTTGAGTTCTTCGTTCGAACAATAATGCGCCATACAATGCAGAAAGAAAAAGAATTAACAGGTGAAGTTGGTTCTCTTGTTTATGCGTGGGATGTATTAAATGAATATGTTCACCGCACGAATGCTGCCGCAGCGACAACATGGACCGATGTATACGGTGATATGGGATTAAAACCTACGTATGTAAAAGCAGCATTTGAATATGCTTATGACGAATTGAAAAAAGAAAATGTTCAAGATAAAGTTACTTTGTTCTACAATGATTACGATACATATTTTAGTGTAGACGATGAACTTGCCCTTATTTCCTATATTAATGAAGATGAGGAAGCAAAAATCTGTGGCGGTATCGGTATGCAGAGCCACGTAGACATTAAGCGTCCGACTCTCGAAGAATATGGAAATGCATTAAAGGCATTTGTTAATGCAGGACTCGAAGTTCAGATTACGGAGCTTGATATTACGATTAATTTTGATACGGACGATACGGATGGAAGAACGCCGTCATATGCTTATAAAAATGAAAAGGAAACCGATGCTGACCAGGCTGCCTTTACAAAAGATTTTATTAAGCAGATTGTGGATATTCAGAAAAATCGTGATAAGACCATAAGCCCGAAAGGAATTACAGGCATTACGGTATGGGGTATCAGCGACCAGACATCATGGCGCAGCAGCTGCAAGCCGCTATTCTTTACAAGAAAGAGTGCTAGAGTGAAGGATGAGACAACCGGTAAGTACAAAACGGTATATACTTATGTGCCAAAGCAGTCTTATGAGGCAATGATTGAAGCATTAAAATAAAAAAGTTCTTGCCAAACAAAGGAAATTGTGTTACTTTATTATATGAAGATACTGTTAATTGATATGAGTGGACTTTGGTCCACTCATTCTTTTCGTGTAGATTCAAATACAGACGGAAGTCATTCCGGCTAAAGAAAAGAGGTTTTGAATTGAGTAAACATCAGGACTATGTACAAAAGACAGAGGCTATAGTAGAGCCGATTCTGCAAAAATACCAATTTGAACTGGTAGATGTGGAATTTGTCAAGGAAGCGGGAAGCTGGCATCTTCGGGTTTATATTGATAAGGAAGGCGGTATTACGATAGATGACCTTACCCTTGTAAATCACGAGTTGAGCGATGAGATGGACAAAGATGATTTCATTGAGGAATCTTATATTTTGGAAGTCAGTTCGCCGGGGTTACTGCGTCCGTTTAAGAAGCCGAAAGACTTTATGAGAAACATCGGTGAGGATGTGGAGATGAAATTGTTTTCACCGGTTACATGGGAAGAAAAAGGTAAAAAATATTCAGCCAAAGAATTTGTTGGTGTATTGAAGGAATATCGGGAAGATACGAAAACGATTGTTCTTTCAATGGATGACCGAGAGATGGAAACACCAGTCAAGGAAATTGCGCTGATTCGCAAATATATAACTTTTTAAGTCGTTACAGACATACGATAGAATGATTGAATAGGAGGATAATAGAAAAAATGAAAAAGACAGCAGCAAAGAAGGGAAATCCGGAATTAATTGAGGCATTAAATGCCATTGAGAAAGAAAAGGATATCAGCAAAGAGATTTTGCTTGAGGCCATTGAAAATTCACTTGTGGCAGCATGCAAAAATGAGTATGGAAAAGCGGATAACATCCGTGTGAATTTAGACCGCGAGACAGGTGAGTTCCATGTATATCAGGATAAGGTTGTCGTAGAGGAAGTAGAAGATGCCATGCTTGAGATGTCTAAGACAGAAGCAGAGGTAAAATATCCGGGAACCGGACTTGGTGAGACAGTCAGTATTGAGGTGACACCGAAAAACTTTGGACGTATTGCAGCCCAGAAAGCAAAACAGGTTGTTGTTCAGAAGATTCGTGAAGAAGAAAGAAAAGTATTGTTTGAGCAGTATTATGAGAAAGAACATGATATTGTAACCGGTATGGTACAGCGTTATAACAATGGAAATTATAATGTAAATATTGGCAAAATTGATGCCGTACTTACCAAGCAGGAGCAGGTTCCAAGTGAGCACTTTGAGGCACATGACAGAATTAAGCTTTATGTAACAGAAGTAAAAGATACACCAAGAGGACCAAGAATTGTGATTTCACGTACACATCCGGAATTGGTAAAACGTTTGTTTGAATCTGAAGTTGCTGAAATTCAGAGCGGTGTTGTGGAAATTAAAAATGTATCCCGTGAAGCAGGTTCTCGTTCTAAGATTGCGGTTTACAGCAACAACCCGGATGTGGATGCCGTAGGTGCTTGTGTTGGTATGAACGGTGCGCGTGTTAATGCTGTAGTTGATGAGTTGTATGGAGAAAAGATTGATATTGTAGAATGGAATGAAGATCCGGCTATTTTCATTGAGCATGCTCTCAGCCCATCCAAAGTCGTATCCGTTACGGTGGACCCGACCGAGAAGAGTGCAGAAGTCATTGTTCCGGATTATCAGTTATCTCTTGCCATTGGTAAAGAGGGTCAGAATGCAAGACTGGCTGCCCGATTGACAGGATATAAAATCGATATTAAGAGCGAAACGCAAAGTTTATCGTAAGTTCTTTTACGATATGGAAAGGAGGGATGCGGCATGCAGGAGCGTAAAAAACCACAAAGACAGTGTATTGCCTGCAGAGAGTGCAGAGATAAACAGGATTTGATTCGTGTCGTGAAAACAAAAGAAGGCGAAATTATGCTTGACCGTACGGGACGGAAAAATGGAAGAGGAGCGTATCTTTGTGCGAATGAGGAGTGTTTGAAAAAAGCATGGAAAAGCAACGCCCTAAGCCGGTCATTCCGAATGAATGTAAAAGAAGAAACGTATCTATTGTTAGAAAGGCAGTTAAAAGATGGTACAGATTAGAAAGGTCCTTGGTTCTTTAGGACTGGCGATGAAGGCCGGTGATGTGGTCAGCGGAGAATTTATGACGGAGAAGGCGATTCGTGAGGGAATCGCAAGACTCGTTATTGTTGCCGAAGATGCATCCGGTAATACCAAAAAGAAATTTGCAGATTCGTGTCATTTTTACCATGTCCCTTATGTGGAGTTTGGGGACAAAGAAATGCTTGGCAAGGCAATCGGAAAAGAATTCCGGGCGTCTGTAGCAGTGACAAATAGTGGATTTGCAAAAGCAATTGGCAAGAATTTAGATTTGGAGGTAACAAAGTATGGCAAAAATGAAAATATATGAGATTGCCCGAAGCATACAGCAGCAGGACAAAAATATAAAAAGTGGTGATTTGGTAACACTTTTAAATGAAAATGGATTTGAAGTAAAAGGTGCAAACAGCAACATCGAAGATGAGGCAATTGGATTCCTTATGAATTATTTCAAAAAGAAAAAAGCGGCAGCAAAGGCAGAGCCAAAAGAGGAAGTAAAAGTGCCGGTTAAAGAGGAGCCAAAGGTTGAGAAAAAAGAAGAGCCTAAGGTTGAGAAGAAAGTGGAAGAAAAGAAAGAAGAACCTAAGGCAGAAAAGAAACCGGAGGAGAAAAAGCCGGAAGAAAAGAAGCCGGAAGAGAAGAAACCGGTAGAGAAGGCAGAGAAGAAGCCGGAAGAGAAAAAAGTTTCTTCACAGAAACCTCAGCAGACAAAGAAAAATGACAATTACCGCAAGCCAAACAATAACGGTCAGGGACGTAACGATAGAAATGACAGAAACGATAGAGACCGCCGAAATGGAAACGGTAATGGTTCCCGCCCGGATAACCGCGGTAATAATGGCAATAACAACGGCCGCCGTAATGACAGAAATGACAGAGACCGCCGTGGAAATAACAACGGACAAAATTCACGCGGAGATAACCGTCGTGGTGGCAATGGCAATAACAATAACCGCGTATTTGAGCGTTTTGAGAAGGCGCAGAGTGGATTTGACGGAATTAAGCAGGAGCAGAAAAACTCCCGCCAGAGAAACCGTAAGAAAGATGATAGAAATAATAAGACGGGCGGATATCGCAAGAGTACAAAAGAAGAAATGAGCAGAATCCGTTCCAAGAAAGATCCGAACCGTAAGGGTGCTTTCATTAAGCCGGAACCGGTAAAACAGGAGCCGGAAGAAGATATTAAGCAGATTACAATTCCGGAATCTTTAACAATCCGTGAATTGGCAGATAAGATGAAGATGCCTGCGGCAGCTTTGGTTAAAAAATTATTTATGCAGGGTCAGATGGTTTCTCTGAATCAGGAAATCACTTTTGATGAAGCAGAAGAAATCGCTCTTTCTTTCGATATTATTGCTGAAATGGAAGAAAAAGTAGATATGGTAGCGGAACTTCTCAAAGAGGAAGAAGAGGACGAAAGCAAGATGAAAAAACGTCCACCGGTTGTCTGCGTAATGGGTCACGTTGACCACGGTAAGACTTCCCTTCTGGATGCCATTCGTGAGACTGATGTAACAGAGCACGAGGCTGGTGGTATTACACAGCATATCGGTGCTTATGTTGTCCGCATTAACGGTGAAAAAATTACATTTTTGGATACACCGGGACATGAGGCATTTACATCTATGCGTATGCGTGGTGCACAGTCAACAGACGTGGCAGTGCTTGTTGTCGCAGCGGATGATGGTGTTATGCCACAGACGGTAGAGGCGATTAACCATGCCAAAGCAGCTGGTGTAGAAATTATTGTAGCAATTAACAAAATTGATAAAGAAGGCGCAAACATTGAGCGAGTAAAACAGGAGTTGTCCGAATATGAACTGATTCCGGAAGAGTGGGGCGGAAGCACGATTTTCTGTCCGGTATCGGCACATACAAAAGAAGGTATTTCAAACCTTTTGGAAATGATTATTCTGACAGCAGAAGTTTTGGAGTTGAAAGCAAATCCAAAACGCCGTGCAAGAGGTATTGTAATTGAGGCACAGTTAGATAAAGGACGTGGACCGGTTGCAACTGTTTTGGTACAGAAAGGTACATTAAACGTTGGTGATCACATTGCCGTAGGAACTGCTTATGGTAAAGTTCGTGCGATGCTTGACCACAAGGGAGAGCGTGTGAAACAGGCAACACCTTCGACACCGGTTGAGATTCTTGGTCTGAATGGTGTGCCAAGTGCCGGAGAAATTTTTGTTGCTACAGAAAATGATAAAGAAGCAAAACAGATTGCACAGGCTTATGTAGATCAGGGTAAAGATAAACTTTTGGAAGAAACAAAAGCAAAGAAACTTTCTTTAGATGGGCTGTTTAGTCAGATTCAGGCAGGTAATGTCAAAGAATTGAACCTGATTATCAAAGCTGATGTGCAGGGTTCTGTCGAGGCTGTAAAACAGAGTCTTGTGAAATTAAGTAATGAAGAAGTTGCGGTACGTGTGATCCATGGTGGTGTTGGTGCTATTAATGAGTCCGATGTAAGCTTAGCAAGTGCATCCAATGCGATTATCATTGGATTTAACATCCGCCTTGACAATGCAGCAAAAGAGACAGCAGACAGAGAAAATGTAGATGTGCGTTTGTATCGTGTCATTTATGATGCAATTGAGGATATTGAGGCAGCGATGAAAGGTATGCTTGAGCCGATTTATGAAGAGAAAGTCATTGCTCACGCAGAGGTCCGCCAGACATTCAAGGCTTCCGGTGTTGGTACAATTGCCGGTTCTTACGTTTTGGACGGTAAGATTGAGCGCGGATGCCGTGCACGTATTACGCGTGAGGGCGAGCAGATTTTCGAGGGCGATTTGTCAAGCTTGAAGCGTTTCAAAGACGATGTCAAAGAAGTGGCTGCCGGTTATGAATGTGGTCTTGTATTTGATGGATTTAATGATTTGCAGGAAGAAGACCAGATTGAATGCTACAAGATGGTTGAGGTTCCGAGATAGTCAAATCGTTAGGAACGGAGATGGAAAATGAGAAAAAATAGTGTAAAAAATATTCGTATTAACAGCGAAGTACAGCGTGAAATGAGCCAGATTATCCGCGAAGACATTAAGGATCCGAGAATTCATCCGATGACTTCAGTGATGGCTGCGGAAGTAACGCCGGATTTAAAATTTGCTAAAATTTATGTGAGCGTTCTCGGCGATGATGAGGCGAAGGAAAAGACGATGGAGGGACTCAAAAAGAGTGCCGCTTACGCCAGACATCAATTGGCACACCGTATGAATCTCAGGAATACACCGGAATTAACATTTATTCTGGATACTTCCATTGAGTATGGCGTGGAGATGTCGAAGAAAATCCGCGAGTTGAATCACCGTGATGAGGACGGGGGTGACAGCGAATGAGTCAATTGCTGTCAGCAATAGAAAAAGCAGAAACGATTGCCATTGGCGGGCATGTGCGCCCGGATGGCGATTGCATCGGGTCCTGTATGGGATTATTCCGGTACATAAAAAAGAATTATCCGGACAAACAGGTCTGTGTTTATGTGGAAGAGATACCGGATGCTTTTGATTACCTAAAGGAAGAAGATGCTTTCTATGAAAAGCCTTCCTACGACTTGTTTATTTCCCTTGACTGCGGAGATGAGGAGCGTCTTGGTGATGCACAAAAGGTGATGGAAAAAGCGCCGTATGTGTTAAATATTGATCATCACATTACAAATACAAAGTTTGGCAATGAAAATGTTGTAAAAGAAGCAAGTTCAACCTGTGAGATTTTGTATGGTTTGATGGAGGAAGAAAAGTTAGATGCCGGCATTGCCAGTGCACTATATACCGGAATCGTCCATGATACCGGTGTGTTTAAACATTCAAACACAACAAAAGAGACTATGGAAATCGCCGGAAAGTTAATTGCTTTTGGAATCCCGTTTGGTAAGATTATCGATGATAGTTTTTACCGGAAAACGTATAAACAGCTTCAGATTATGGGACGCTGTCTGATGGAAAGTGTCCGCATTATGGATGGACGCTGTCTGTTTTCCGTTGTGCGTCAGAATGTGATGAAATTGTATGAGGCAAAGCCATCGGATTTGGATGGAATTATTGATGAGATGCGAACAACAGAGGGCGTCGAGGTGGCGATTTTACTCGATGAGAGAGAACCGGGCGAGTTTAAGGTAAGCATGCGCTCGAATGAGATTGTCGATGTCAGTGTTATCGCCCGCTATTTTGGCGGCGGCGGCCACGTAAGAGCGGCAGGCTGTGCCATTAAAGGTTCTGCATTTGATGTAATCAATAATTTGACCGGTCATATTGAAAAGCAGTTGGGGTAATCAAACATGAATGGAATTATTAATGTATATAAAGAGCGTTGTTTTACCTCTCACGATGTGGTGGCGAAACTGCGCGGCATTCTTCATATGAAAAAAATAGGGCATACCGGAACGCTCGACCCTGATGCGACCGGTGTGCTTCCTGTATGCATAGGGAAGGCAACGAAAGTCTGCGGACTTCTCACAGACAAAGATAAGACATACCGTGCAGTTGTAAAACTAGGTGTCACGACAAATACTGAGGATATGACAGGAGAAATTCTTGCAAAACACCCGGTGTCGGTTACGAAAGAGCAGATTGAAACGGCAGTTTCTAAGTTTGTGGGTGAAATTGAGCAGATTCCGCCGATGTATTCTGCCATAAAAATAAATGGCAAAAAACTTTATGAACTGGCAAGACAGGGAAAAGAAGTTGAGCGGAAACCACGTAAAGTGACGATTTACGAAATTAAAGTGTTGTCGATTGATTTTTCGGAAGATGAATTTACGATGGAAGTAAGCTGTTCTAAAGGAACGTATATCCGTACACTCTGCAAAGATATGGGGGAACTTCTTGGATGTGGTGCGGCGATGAAAACTCTTGTGCGCACACGTGTTTCCGAGTTTTTTTTAGAGCAGGCACTTACATTAGGACAGATAGAGCAGGCAGTAAAAGAGGGAAAGATACAGGATTATCTGATTCCGATTGATGCCATGTTTTCGGATTTAAAAGACTGTGTGGTATCGGATGAAGCACTGCGCCTTTTACTCAACGGAAACTGCATTGCTAAAATGGATACTTCATACCAGATGCCAAAAGACAAAGAACGGGTGAGAATGTATTCCATGGAGAATGAATTTTATGCGATTTACGAATACCGCCAGAGGGAGGATAAGTATTTCGTGGTGAAGATGTTTTAGAATTGAGGAATGACGTATGAAAATAATACGAAATTTAGAGTTTCAGGGAAAACAGACAGCGGTTTGTATCGGCAAATTTGACGGGATTCATAAAGGGCACCGTCTGCTGATTGAACAGGCCCAAAAAGAAAACAAGCCGATTGTTATGATTTCGTTTTCCGTGGATGAAGCGAAGGTTTTGTATACGCCTTATGAAAAAGAAAAATTAGCAGAATATTTAGGAATCGACTGTTTGCTTGAGATTCCTCTGACGAAGGAATTTTGCAGCCAGACGCCGGAGGAGTTTGCAAAAAAATTATTGTGTGATACCTGCGATGCCGCATCGGTTATCGTTGGCAGTGATTTTCGGTTTGGTGCAGGCAGAAGCGGTGATACGAAGACACTGCAGCAGTTAGGAGAAAAACTAGGTTTTTCGGTAACGGTTCTTTCTAAACTGGAATTAGGCGGTGAGGTCGTGAGTAGTACTAGAATCCGCTCACTGATTGCAAAGGGTGAGATGGAACAGGCAAATGAACTTTTGGGAACACCTTATTTTCTCACCGGTGTAGTACAAAAGGGAAATCAACTGGGACGGACGATGGAAACACCAACGGCAAATATATATCCGGATGCTCATAAAGTGCTGCCACCATATGGTGTGTATGCAGTTTTTGTTGATGTAGAAGGAAAAAGGTATAAAGGAATTTGTAATCTTGGAGTAAAGCCGACCATCCCCGGTGAGAATGAAGTCGGCTTTGAAGTGTGGCTGTTTGATTTCTCCGGTGATTTATATGACAAAGAATTAACAGCATACTTTGTTTCGTTTTTGCGGGAAGAGAGAAAGTTTGCCTCTCTTACGCAATTAAAAGAACAGATTACAAGAGATACGGTTTTGGCGAAGCAAATACTTTCTCAGAAAGAGAGCGAATGGCATCCGGAATCGTTTCTTCACTGAGGTTTGCAAAACCGAGAAGAAAAGTTGGAAGATAGTAAGGAGGAAGATTCTGGTAATATCCCTTTAATGATTTTAACGGCATACCAAGTGTTTCTGCTCTGCGTAATATTTCTTCTTCAGTCTGTGGTCCCAAATAACGGATAAGCACATATAACCCGGCATTGTCACCGGATATTTCAAGAATTTTTTCAGGGAAATACTTCTGCAGTTGTTCCATCATGCAGTCGTGTTTCCCTTTGTATATTTTTCTCATGCGGTTTAAGTGTTTTTCAAAGTATCCCTGTTTAATAAAATCGGTTAAAATTGCCTGCTCAATACGTGAAACCGGGCAGGAGTAATTGTCAATCAGACGTTCAAAACGTGGCAGCAATGCCATCGGCAACACCATGTAACCAGTTCTTATAGCAGGTGAAATGGCTTTGGAAAATGTTCCGATATAGATGACCTTTCCTGCTTTGTCTAAACTTTGCAGCGCGGGAATCGGTTTTCCTTTATAGCGGAATTCGCTGTCGTGGTCATCCTCCAAAATATAGCGGTTTTCCTTCTTTTCTGCCCAGTGCAGAAGCTTTTGTCTATTAGAAACCGGCATAACACTGCCGAGCGGAAA